>CAZYTF010000009.1:22629-27547 GCA_964649535.1 uncultured Candidatus Saccharibacteria bacterium
TCTACATTTTTGTCACACTTTGCCACACCTGCGGATGGTTACCATGTTGTGTATTCTCAAGGATATTATCAAGGATATTATCAAGGATCTTATTTTTATTCACAAGCTGAATATTATGCAGAAGGTTCATACTATAATCAATCAACGTACGATGGAGGAAGTCAGGGTACGTATTATTCAGAGAGTGGCTACAGCACCCAGGAACTCAATCTTACCCCAGAACAATTAGCTGGGTCATATATTGTTATTCTTGATTAGCCTCTATCGAGCCGACTTAATATAGCTTCCCGTGCTAGCATGGTAAAAATAATGAAAAAATTAATGCCTCAAAAGAATACTGGATTCACACTTATTGAATTACTCGTTGTGATAACACTTATCACATTATTTTCATTGGTTGTATTGACTGCTGTATTTCAGGGAAGGAAAGAATCAAGAGACCTCAGCCGCATAAGTGATGTAGGTCAGATGAAGTTGGGGGTTAAGTTATACAAAGAAGCTGTTGGCGAGTATCCAGAGTATCCAGATGGGATTGAGATGGGGACAGGTCAATCTATTGATGTAGAGCTTAGTTCTTTTCTGGCGGGAGATATAGCCGATCCTATAAACAAAGGAGATTTTGTATATTGGTATGATTCATCATTTGATTGTGGTGGAACGTTCTATGTCGTTATTATGGCTCTTGAAATGGAATTAGAAAAGAATGCAAATTTTAATGATGTCTGCGGAGAGTCACTTTCTACGGAACCACCATCTACATTTTTGTCACACTTTGCCACACCTGCGGATGGTTACCATGTTGTGTATTTTCAAGGTAACTATTATTCTCAAGGATATTATCAAGGTAACTATTATTCTCAAGGATATTATCAAGGGAACTATTATGCTGAAGGAGCGTATGCTGGCTCTGATGTGGGTAGTGATGAAGTAGCTGGTGCATATATTTTGTTTGTGGCGGAGCTCTAGTTTTAGTTGAAATGCGGCCAATTCTCGACGTTTATTGTGTTACAGTTAGTCATTGTCTGCAGATTTTAATAAAATTATATATCGCTTTTTCTTCCAGTCTTGTCTAGTTTCTAGCCTGAGGTGATTAAATAAGGATGTATTAAATAATTTGATTTAATCTTTTGATATAATGATTCAGCACAAATTGAATTTTGAATTAATTTTCTATGTACCTTAAGCACCTTACAATCAGTGGCTTTAAATCATTTGCTAAAAAAGGCGAACTAGAGTTTAGTGCACCAATTACAGCAATTGTGGGTCCCAATGGCTCTGGGAAAAGTAATGTTGCTGAAGCATTTCGATTTGTTCTTGGTGAACAATCAATTAAATCAATGCGAGGGAAAAGGGGAGAGGATCTTATTTTTAATGGCTCTGATAGTATCTCGCGCGGCAATCGTGCTCAAGTAGCCGTGATGCTCGATAACACAAAACGCGTGTTCCCGGTGGATTTCGATGAAATTACTGTGGAACGCACTGTGCATCGGGACGGTCAAAATGAATACCAAATTAATAATTCAAAAGTTCGTCTCAAAGATGTCCAGGAGCTTTTAGCTGCTGCAAATATCGGTTCTACTGGTCATCATATTATTTCTCAGGGAGAGGCAGATAGAATTTTAAGTGCAAATCCAAAAGAGCGGCGTGAAATGATTGAGGATGCGCTTGGACTTAAGGTGTATCAATATAAGAAAGTTGAAGCAGAAAAAAAACTCAAAAAAACTCGGGAAAATGTTGAGCGAGTACAGTCGCTTAGACGAGAGGTAGCTCCTCACTTAAAATTTTTAGAGAGGCAGGTAAAGAAGATTGAACGTGCTCTTGAGCTTCGTGATTTACTCTCTACAAAGTATCTTGAATACTTGAAACGGGAAGATACGTACATCGCACAGCATCATGACCGTCTTACCAAAATCAGAATAGAGCCAGCCAAAAAGTTAAACACGCTTACAGAACAACTTGCAGATGCAAAAAAGGTATTAGCTGAAACTGCTAATGATGCAAAAAGTAGCGAACTTGTGTCGCTTGAGGAAAAAATTACAGCTGTCCGAAAAGAAAGACAAGATTTTCTGCGCAAGAGTGGGCAACTCGAAGGGCAGGAGTCTTTTTTAGTGCGACGCATTTCACAGATTCAGGATAGCGCAAAAAGTGAATCAGACGCCCCGATTCCAGTGAGTGAAGTAAAAAAAGTTATTAGCTCTATTGAATCCTCAATTGAGAGAAATCTTACAAGCGACAATCTCTCGGTCTTGCAGCGTGCCATGCATGATGTGATCCATACGCTCAAGAAATTTGTGCAGGATATTTCAGGTTCAGTGGTGGTGTCAACAAAAAGTGAAGAGACAGAGCTTTCCGATATACAAAAAGAACGTGTAGCACTTGAGAAAGATTTGAAAGAAGTAGCGTTGCAGGAGGAGAGACTGACGGGGGAGTATGATACATTGCGCAAATCAATTGAAGCAGAGCAGTCAGAAAGTCGTGAGGCAGAGCGTGAGGTTTTTAGGATCGTTGGTGAGCAACGTGACAGTGAAAATGATATTTCGCGCATCGATCAAGAATTGAGTGTGTTGCAACGCGATCGTGATGAATTTAAACGTGAGCTGCAAGAAGCGGTCGTTTTGATTGGCAGAAATGCTGCTCAATATTTTACCTTTGAAATTATTGATAGTGGCAAAGTGGTGAGTGGTAAAGTCATTGCTGAGGAAAACAGAGAGGTGCAACGAGAACGTCGACGTGAACTTGAAAAATTAAAAATTCGACTGGAGGAACTTGGGGGAAATAATGATGACGTTGAAAAAGAATATAAAGAAGTGAAAGAACGAGATGAGTTTTTGGTGCGTGAAATTGCAGACTTGGAGCAATCAACTGAAAAACTCGAAGAATTGATTACTGAACTCGCGGCACAGCTTAACGAACATTTTGTGAATGGCATTGATAAAATTGGTCTTGAGTTCAATCGCTTCTTTACGCTCATGTTTGGTGGTGGTGAAGCCAAAATGGTTCGAATAAAACCAAAGAAACCAAAGAAAAAAGAAGAAGATGTAGAAGAAGGAGAAGAAGTGGTTACTGAAGATGCAGATGACGAAAATGTTGAGGAAGGCATTGAACTCGATGTAAAACTTCCAAACAAACGTGTGCATGGTCTCGATATGCTTTCAGGAGGAGAACGCGCCCTTACTTCTATAGCTTTGATTTTTGCAATGAGTCAGGTGAACCCGCCACTTTTTATCATTCTCGACGAGACTGACGCAGCACTCGATGAAGCAAACAGTCGTCGTTATGGAGACATGATAACTGCATTGGCTCAAAAGTCACAACTCATTCTCATCACTCACAACCGCGAGACTATGGGGCGAGCAGGCATTCTCTACGGTGTCACCATGGCGGGGGACGGAGTTTCAAAATTACTTTCAGTGAAATTTGATGAGGCGGTAGCAGTTGCTAAGTGAGTTCACGTCATTGCGCGCGCATTCATTGCGTCGCATACAGATATGCACTATTGTTGCTAAAGAATCTTTGGATGAAAGGGAGTTGAAAAGATGACGTATGTTATTGAATCTATTTACGAAAATGATGTAAAGGATTTGAATCACGGCTATCCTGGTATGGTCTTAAAATGTGAGTCTAGAAAAGCCAAACAAGGTGAGCCTCTCGGTTTTCTCGCTTCTGATAAGAAAACAAGAGTGAAACTTTGCTATTTCATGATTGAGGCGTCAGATGTGTGCGGAATGAAAACAGTCGATATCACGTGTATTCCTGTTTATTCTGGCCTGCGAGCCGTTGCGTTTATTCAGTGGTACATTTGGGAGAAGTTTCCTGTTGTGGCTGAAGGAGAGAGTCAATCCATTTACCTCACTGCAATCTGTGAGGCGAATGGTCATAGAGATCGTGCCACAATAGAAAAGATCGTTGAACCGCTCAAACACATCGGTTTTCAGGTTAGTGTAATTGTGGGTATGTACGGTGGATTTGGTTTTGCGTCACCGGGAGTGATGCTCAGTCGTGAGTATGAAAAGCCAAAACAAAGCCTCATACAGTGGTTCCGTACTCGCTTGTCTCAGTTTAGATTTTAAAACGATCCAACAACGTATTCAAATGAGCATGAGACTGTTTGTCCCATGCATTTTTTTTTGTATAGGCCTCTTTTCGGTTAATACATTCTCAAATGGACGTCTATTCCTATTGGAGATTATCTACAAGAGTTATCTGCTAAAAATATAACGGTGACTAGAAATGAGAATTGAAGGCTCATCTTTGACTGCATCATTAAATGATATGAAAATATTTTGACGCCAGTGTGTTGAACGTGTTTCAGTAACCCCTTTATTCCAGTTGTGGCATGCTATGTATTTTTTTCATATTATGCACTAAGACGCTTGAGAACATGAGCTCTTTCAATTGTAATGAAACTCATTGACAAAATTGGTGTTTGTTGTATTTTGTGTTTACAGAAGAGAGGAAAAAAATGCTAAATTTGCGTGACAAAACACATAGCTTTGTTTGTAATCCCATGAATCGTGTCTTCTGTTGTGATCCAACAGCATATACGATTAAGAAGGGACTTGTTGATGGAAGTTCAATGATGGAGCCTGTAGGAATGGATCGACATAGCCGGACACAGATGTTTCTTAATGAAGAGGATGAGACCGAGTCTACTCTTTCTGAAGAATATTTTGGGTTCTGGCGGTACAGTTCAGTAGCTACTCTTTCGTTTCAAACTCAGTGGAGGGGCTTGCTGCCAGTTTGGAATTTTGTGTTGCAGGGGAAGTTTAGTGATCTGGTTTGTGACGAAAAGAAACAAGAAACATTTGATCAAGTTCAAGACATTTTAATACGCTCCGCATCGACTAAAAGAGATGATGTGAGAGTGAGTGTATTTAGTCCGCGAGGGCTGCCACTAAGATGGAATGGCGGTTGTTAC
>CAZYTF010000010.1:0-25644 GCA_964649535.1 uncultured Candidatus Saccharibacteria bacterium
TTTGCTCAAACAGAAGCATATCAGTGGCTTCTCAAAAACGCTTACAAATATGGATTTGTTCTATCCTATCCTGAAGATAATGCGTACTACATATTTGAACCATGGCACTGGCGCTTTGTGGGTACCGACCTAGCAAAAGATCTCCATCGTGCAGATGCAAACTTCTATGACTGGGAGCAGCGAAAAATCGATGAGTATCTCCTTACTATTTTTGACTAAAGAAAATAGCCTACTAGTCTTACGACGTTCGGCTCATTAGTTAATGTACAGATACAGCAACCTCGGGGTCACTATACAAATCTAAAAGCGCATGTGTCCGTGCTCTTCTAGAGGACACGCGGCCTTCAATCACAAAAACCTGAGTATTTGAAAACTGACATTTCTGACGTATGTCTACCAGCACAGCATGATACTTGCACTCGAGCATTTGGTTTAGGCTTTCAAGCGCTGCCAAATACGCTGCATAAAAATCTTCATAAAAACCCTCTTGTACATCCACTGAAAGACTCTTCAAATCTACCATGCTAAGAACCTCCTTCTCACAACTATCTATAGTACGCATTCTGCAACCACTGTCAAAAAAGTGAAGTATGCTCACACGTCTGGTATGATGGGTTCAGACAAACATTGTTCCTAAAAGGAGGAGTTCTTGTGCGTAACACGGAGCGCATCTATGCACTTTCTGAACCCCAAAATCATCGGTGTTGCTACTGTGGCCACCACATGATTCGCCATCAGCACATAAGCGGCCTCCCTACCCCACGCAACGCCATCACCAAAGACCACTTCGAACCCCGCATGTACGGCGGTGAAACCGTAGAGGAGAACTTAATTGCTGCTTGTTGCCAATGCAACAACCTTCGCGGTGAAATGGATGCATTTGCATTTTTTAATCTCATGCAAAAGTGGTTTAAACGCGATCCGTCATTGCGTGTACGCTGGCACCTCATCAGTCGAGAGGAGTTAGGAGAATTGAAAATACAGTGTCAATCAGTACACGCTCGACAGCTGCATGGTCTTGGACGCAACTCAATCGAATTTGCGTTTCGACATTTTCACTTTGTTCGCCAGTGGCGAAAAAACTCATTACGAGCCTGAAAAAAAATCAGGCTCGTTTTATTTTTTATATTACAATTGAAATGCATGGTCACACGCTTGCGCTACTGGCATTTTTAACTATACTGACCACTAGAAGCAGAAAGGGAGAAAAATGAACATCCACACTCACGACATTTGCGATGGTACACTTAGCGAGTTTCTGAAAACGTTGTCATTAGGGGGGTCGTATTACAGAGACGAGTGAGAACCTTTTTGAAGAAATTGAATCGCGCTGCCCTGATATATTGCTAGTCAACATACCGGGCATATTTCTAGCACTGGAAGTGCTCCTTGAAAAGGTGCACAAAAAATTTCCAAGAATGCCGATTCTTTGCATTACAGAATCGAAGTACGAGGACAATCAAATAAAAGTTCCGTGGACTCTATTACGCAGACAAGGAATGACCGGACTTTCTTTGATGGACGCAATATATACGAGCACCAACGACATATAGCATGACAAGTGCGTGAGCCAGCTTTATACTTGGCTCATTTTTTTAAATTGTAAAAACGTTCTGCATTCAGCACAAGCTGTTCCCGCACCTTCTCCTCATCCTCACCACGAATTTCTGCTATTTTTTTATACACCTCAATGACGTACGTCGGTTCATTACGCTGTCCTCGATGTGGCACTGGTGCAACGTACGGACAGTCAGTCTCTGCATGCATACATTCAAGCGGTATGTTGCGAACCAACTCCTCATAGTCTTTTGCAAACGTAATCACTCCAGTAAAAGAAACAGTCCCTCCAATCTCAAAGAATTTATGCGCCTCTTCGAGCGTTCCCGCATAAAAATGCACGTTAAATGGCACCTTTGCATACTGCTTCAAAACCCCGTGCACATCCTCATAAACACTTCTCCCCGTTGGACTCTCTTTACCCGGCTGCGGACCACGCGTATGTATCATGAGCGGAAGCTGCAGTTCATTTGCAAGCTCAATTTGTACAATGAATGCAGATTCTTGCACTCCATACGTGTCCGCAGCGTTATGGTAATAATCAAATCCACACTCACCAATGCCAACGACCTTATCGCTTTTGCTAAGCTCACGATAAAAATCTTTATTGAATACTTCCCCTTTAGAAACAAAAGGCTCACCGCCTTCCCCAATTTCTTCATTACTGTGGAACTCAGGAGTTGTCTGAATAGGATGCAGACCAACAATTGCATACACACCATCGTTTGTCTCAGCCATCATCACGGCCTTACCGCTCGTATTTTCCTTCGTGCCAACGGCAATATGAGCCACGCCAGCATTCCGAGTACGCTCTAAAACCTTCTCTCGGTCCTCATCAAAAGCCGACAAGTTTACATGTGCGTGTGTGTCAATGTATTTGTAACTCATTTTATTGAAATAATGTTAATAATGCTTTGGACCACGTCTTCCAATGGAAATTCCACATTTACAATGGCTGCTCCATTGTTGCATACGTTGGATTCAAATTTTTCATACCAGCTCAATATCTCTGCTTTAGCAGACTCATCTTTTCCAAAATCATTATCTATTCTTTGGTCAATACGTTGCATGAATATTTCAGGTCTACATTGTAACAATATTATTTCATCGAACAGTCCTAAAAAGTCATCCTGATTGGAGGCCATTCCCAAAACAACCACACCATTTTTACCCATCAATTCTTTTAACTTATCTACATCACATACCCAATCATGTGCTTCTATAAATGACTGGTCTAAAATTACATCATATCCAATTACCTCCCCTGTGATTTTATTTTTCCAGACACACAATCCGGGCTCCTCATCAATACTCACGGTTTTGACACCCCTCTTGCTCAACTCCTTAGCTATCGTGGTTTTGCCAGTACCAGAAATGCCCGTAACAAAAAAATTTTTACTAATTTCCATATTTTTGAAGCCACCATCTTTTTGCAAACGGTAGCGAAAGTGTAGAAAATACGTACCCACCAAACGGAACAAGTGCATTCAGGAGCGGGGCATCGTTGCCAATAAGTTTAAGAAATACACTAGCGGTAAGGTATGTCAAAAAAGCAACAATTGCACGACGCATCTTGCTCGTCTCCCAAGCTTTGTCATTTGCGACTCTGTGATTTCTTTTTAGTACATCTTCAATACTTTGCATAAAAATTATTTTAAAATTTCTTCCAGCAACTCTGGAAAGCCATTTCTAATATATGTATCTCCAGTAAAATGGCCTCCACTTTCAAATTCAACCAACTCAGTGCTAGGAATGACATTAATAATACCAATGACGCTTTTCTGAATATCATCAGTATCATCAGTACTACTAAAGACAGTTAATCCGGCCGTTCTAGTAGCCAAATTTGGGTCAATTTGGAAATTAAAAAAATCAGTATCGATGCTGTTTTCTGGGTCAAGCCAAGGCGCTACCAAGACCACCTTTCCTACTTTCACCTCTTTATTTTCAGACAACCATCTGACCAAGAAACCTCCACCACAGCTGTGTCCTACCAAAATAGTTTCTGCAGTTATGTCATTTCGCTCAAATTCTTTTTTCCATATTTTATAATCAGGCATAAACGCATACTGCATTTCTGGCGTCACAGCATAAATGTCTCTAATTAACAATTGTTTTTGCAGCCATGGCAGCCAGTGAAAATTACTTGATGCGGGATATTCGTCAGAATAATACTCTCTTTTACTCGGATTTCCATGAATTATAATTGCATTTTTCATACTCACAATATGGTTTTGGCTTCTAAAAATGACTTGACTCTATTATAGATATATCCGTGTCCGTCTGCATTGGGATGAACGCCGTCAGGCAGACAATCGCCGACTGCATCTCCGTACACACCATTCAAGTCAATAAATTTAAACCCATACTGCGCTGCAAACGTTTCCAAAGCTTTGTTATACTTTGCAATCTCCACGTTACTATAGCCATGTGTCACGTCCCAAGCTACAGGCTGGACACGCTCATCCACAACTGGAGCGATACCGATTATGGCCACCTCCTCAAAATACTCTCTTGTGTCAGTAATCATTTTCCCCAAATTCTCTACCATAGTTTCTACAGAGATTTGATTCTTACGTGTTGTCATTTCGAAGTATGAGTCGTTAATTCCAATCGCCAACAACAATACATCGTGGTCATCAGTTGCATATTTACATAGTCGAGCTTCAGCTTCACTTTTTATGCGTTTACACAAATCTTCTGTTGTGTCTCCTGCAACACCTAGATTAAAAATGCTCTTATTGTACGAATACCCAGAAGCAATCTCACGCTGCATCACAAAATTAATAAGTCGACTGCACCATCCGCCACGCTCCGTATCGTGGAAACCTTGTGTGACACTATCACCAAAAACTAAAATTCTCATATTAATCTTCAATTAGTTTTACAAGAAATGGAAACTCTGGATATAGCTGGTTGAACTCACTTGTGCCAAAATGACCTTCATTAGACATGATAATTTGTGTACCCCCTAGCTTATCGAGCATAATTCTCCCCTGCTTGTCGTTACACTGGTATGGATCATTATCTGAATTCACAAAATAAAAACTATCACAATTTGCTTTTATCTTCTCCCAGTCATATGAGTCTTGTATAAGCGGCTTAATACCCTGATTAATGTCCTCTATAAAGCCTGCAACGAGCACCGCTTTTTTAAGCTTTATGTTTGAGCGTTCAAGCAAAGAAATGATAAGCGGGCACCCAGCTGAATGTCCCACCAAGACAGTGTCAGGAGTAAGCGGCACATTTCCTTCTATGTAGTTTACCCACTTTCCGATTTCAGGATTTTCAGAGTTAGGGATATCTGGAGCATCTACTTTCCATCCTTCTTTTTCAAAATGGTCTTTAAGATACGGGAGCCACTGATCATTACTTGTTGCTCCCATCCCATGAAATAAAACTAAGTGATTCATACTACTCTTCTAATCGATTAAACAGATTCACTGGTTTTTTATTTGCAAGTACTGCTTCTTTAATGATTATATTTGCTTCAGGCATTATCGGAAATAACATACGCCCAACGATGTAGAGGTCATGCACAAGCTCTTTAATAATGAGGACTGCTGCCTCCTTGTCAGTCTTAACCAATCGAAAAGGTTCAGTGTCTGTAATTTTTTCATCAAGTTCGCCGATTTTCTTCCAAACAAAATCACATGCACTAAGGAGGTTATATGCATCGAGTGCTTCGATATATTCTTTGTCAAACTCTGCAACAGCGGGTTTTTCAATCGGCCCATCTAGGTGCGTCTCTGCCATCTTCATAATGCGCGCTGTTAAGTTACCCAAGCCGTTCACGAGATTGGCAGTATAGTATTCATCCATCTTCTCCCACGTCAGGTCAGAATCATCAAATGGATGCACATGACGAAGGAGAATATACCGCGTTGCGTCAGTACCATACTTCTCTACAAGCTCGTACGGGCTAATGACATTTCCAAGTGACTTACTCATTTTCTGTCCACCAGAATTTATAAAACCGTGATAGACGACCTTATCTGTTGCAGGAAGTTCTGCTGACGTAAGCATCGCCTGCCACATAATGGACTGAAAACGCACCTGGTCTTTTCCTGCAAGCTGCAGCGTTTCTCCGTCAATCCAAAACTTTTTAAAGTTGCCATTCTCATCTTCTGGCCAACCGAGTGTTGAGATGTAGTTAGTGAGCGCATCAAACCACACGTACATAACGTGCTCATTGTCCCCCGGTACCGGGACTCCCCAATCCATACGTGTTTTTTCGCGAGAAATACTAAAATCTTCAAGTCCTCCTTTTACAAAGTTCAATGCCTCTTGTCTTCGCCACTCTGGTTCAATTACTCCCTCTTTTGAAAGATATTCTTCAAGATATGTCTGGTAGTTTGAAAGCTTAAAGAAATAATTTTCTTCCTCAACTTCTTCCGCTGGCTTTTTATGAATCAAGCAGCACTTATTTTCATCGAGCTCAGATTCTTTGTAGTACACCTCGCACCCAACACAATACAGTCCTTTGTACTTCTTTTTATAAATATCACCCTTCGCTTCACATAGCTTCCATATCTGCTCTGCAGCTTTTTTATGCCCCTCGTTAGTTGTACGAACAAACGCATCGTACGAAATGTTCAGTGCACTTTTAAGTTTCTCGAACTGGCCTGCAAAGTAAGTAACGTACTCTTGTCGGCCCTGCCCAGATTCATCAGCCTTCTGAGCGATTTTCTGGCCATGCTCGTCTGTTCCTGTATTGAAAAAAACTTCATGACCCATAAGTCGCCAATAGCGAGCAAGCGCGTCAGCCTGCACAAGCTCAAGCCCAAACCCAATATGAGGGTCAGCATTAACATACGGCAATGTAGTGGTGATATAACGAGCTTTTTTGTCTAACATAGTTAAACCAATGTATCACAACCCAATAATAAAAAAAGCCCAACTAAGATCAGCTAGACTCGATACGAAGTATATTTGAATTATTTCCTTCCTCCATTTCACGATATAGTTCATACCACCGGAGCTGAGCCTTCAGTGGACTACCGTTGTCCATGTGATCTTCAAACTCGAGTTGATTCTCAAACACATAAGTACACATTTGTCGGCAAAACAAACTTGACCCATACCCAGCAAACCAAAACATTCTATACTGAGAAAATTTCCTACCTTGCTTAGCAAAAAATCTCTCAAGCAGCTCCGGTGCTGTCGTTTTGTGTTCATTCATATACCTATCGGTAAATTCTGCGCCTGGGTCAAGAAAAAATTGTTCAAAACCCTGTTGTCGAGCTTGTACGCCCAGCTCCCTGATTTTAAACAACCGCATTGCATCAAACTTATCACGAGAACGCAGGTACAATATCAATACCGGCATGGTGAAGGTCAATTGTTTCCCATTATCAATTTGCATTGTACTACCCTTTCTTTTCGAGCCAAAACGCTTTGAAGTTCCTTATGCTTGATAAAGAACTTCTAAGTGTTTCAAAATAAACAATACCTCTATTTTAAATACCCCACAAGCTCTGTAATGGCAACGCGCTTTTGCTCTCCAGTATCTCTGTCACGCACAGTGACCGTGTCTTTAAGCTCAGGCTTCTCTTCACCCAATGTTTCAAAATCAATAGTGACACACGCAGGTGTACCAATTTCATCCTGTCGGCGATATCGCTTCCCCACATTTCCATTATCATCAAATTCTGCACGCATGTGTTTAGAAAGTATCGCAAATACCTCTTCAGCTTTTGCTACAAGTTGTGGTTTATTCTTTAGGAGTGGAAATACTGCGACTTTGACAGGAGCGAGTTTCTTCGGAAACCGCATCACCACACGCATCTCACCACCGAGTTCATCTTCATCATAAAATTCTGTCATTGCGGCTAAGAAAGTCCTATCAACTCCAACTGCAGTTTCAACTACGTGTGGTATATACTTTTCATTAGTGACCGGGTCTAGATACTCCATAGAAACGCCTGAAAAATTTTGATGTTGCGTAAGGTCATAATCACCACGAGCGTGCACTCCTTCAAGCTCTTTAAAGCCAAACGGAAATTTATATTCAATATCCCAAGCAGCTTTGGCATAAAAAACCAAGTTCTCATGTTCGTGCCATTTAAGGTTCTCAGGACTGAAGCCGAGATCAAGATAATATTGCCAGCGTTTCTCTCTCCACGCTTCATACATCTCCATATCATCTTCCGGCTTCACGAACATTTGCATTTCCATTTGTTCAAACTCTCGTTTACGAAAAATATATTGACGAGCTGAAATCTCATTACGAAATGCCTTTCCAATTTGTGCTATTCCAAAAGGCACCTTAACTCTTGAGCTATCTAATACATTTTTAAAATTTATAAAAATTCCTTGAGCAGTCTCCCCACGCAAATAGGTAGGTTCTTTTGTCCAATCTTCTGAGAAATTACCGAGATTAGTCTGGGCCAAAAGATTAAATTGACTTACATTACCAAAATTAACCTCATTGCAATTTGGACAATGTAGCTCATTACGATGTGCATCAAATAGTGTATTTATTTCCTCCAGCGTCATCTTTTCATCTGCAAACACTTCAATCCCTTCTAAAAGGTGGTCAGCACGCGAACTTGCGCCACATGCATTACAGGTCACGAGTGGGTCTGAGAAACCGTTCACGTGTCCACTTGCTTCCCATACTTTTGGATGCGTTACAATTGCAGAATCCAGACCAACGATATTTTTCTCTTCATTAACCATCGCTTCCCACCATACTGTTTTGATATTTCGAGCCAACTCAACACCATACGGACCATAATCATAGGCACCAACAAAACCCCCGTAGATTTCAGATCCTGGAAACACAAAGCCTCGTCGTTTGCAGAGAGATACTATTTTTTCCATTTTGTTTTCATTCTGTATATCAGCCATACTCGTTAATCATTTATTCTTGAACAACGCCACTCTTCTCTCCAAATCCAGCTTCACGTGAAAGCTGTGTAGTTATAGCTGAATTTGTATCACGAACTATAGTTCCTGTAAATCTATCAGTCGCACGCACACGCTGCTCACCCATGAGAGTCAACTTTTCTCCTACTTGTGTGATCTGCGGCAAAAGTGAAACTTGAAATGAGGCAAACGTAGCTGCATTCGCTTCAACGTCACCAACATTCCACTCAATCACTCTATTTGTTTTGTTATAGGTGAATGTCCCTGCACCTGCAGTTTCATCGAGCCATGTTACATGTGATGGAAGCGTGGTAGTAATTACAGCGTCAGCAATATCATTTGTGCCGTTCTCAATCATGAGGGAAAGAGAGTATGTAGTCTCTATGTTAGCTTTTGGGGGCACCGGGCCTATATCAGTAAAAATGCCGTTATTGTGCCCTGCTTCTCCCCGCAGTGTCGGAATGGTTGAAACTTTTATAACTTTTGCTGCAGTGCCGGTAAGAGACTCTGCCACGCTATTTTCTGAAACTCGTCGTGCGCTTACATTCACGGCAATATTTATTTGAGGAGTTCTACTTACTTCATTGTTTGGCTCAATTGAAAAAGAGAGTTCCACTTTTTTTCCAGGAGTAATAGATTCCAGCGCAGGTGTATTGGACACATCCCAGACAATAGTTTTATTATTGGTATCATAAAATCCTCCAGAGGGGTCGGTACGCAAAACGGAAAATGCATTACCGTTCAGCGAAACCTCAACCTTTGTGTCGTAGATGGTATCGCTAAGCGTATTCGTAACGACCACACTCATTCTTGAATCATTACCTGGCGCCAGAATGACTTCTGAATCTATATAATCGTCAGCTAGGAGAACTACCCCCAAAAACGGCTGCTCTATCTCAAAGTCTGTTTGCGTTGTTGCAAATACCGATGCCAGATTTTGATTGTCGCGTTCGTTAGGCACACCAACGGTAAAGTTTATAGCATACTCATCTGTCTCTTTACCAATAACCACCCCGGTGATCGTTATCGTTTGCGATGACTCTGGTTCAAGATTTTTTATAAGCCATATATTTTGACCCCCAGTCGGCTCAGGATCTGATTTTGTATAATCGAAGCCAATCGGATATTCAGCTTTTACCAAAACTTCTGAAAGTGTCGTTGGTGCATTTGAAGTAACGGTGAGTGTGACATCTGTCTCTTGGCCCGAAGAAATTTTCTTAAGAGTGTCGGCGCGCACAATAACCGGCGAAGAACTGATCTTCAGCCTAAGTGGCTCCGCCTCTTTAAAGAAGGTCGCATTTGAACCGCGTACACGATATTCAATCGACACCTCAATCACCTTCTCTTCATTCTCCTCTCCAAACACAATTGCGCGAATCGGCAAATTGACTGTTTCTCCAGTACCGATAGTATCGAGACCGAGTCGTTCAGTGAATAATTCTTTACCATCTTCACTCGCTGATTTTGTGCCTGAGGGATAATTAACAATCAGCGTAGCTGCTTCAATTGGTACTGCATTATCGTTTGTGACACCTACTTGTAAATCAAGTCTCTCGCCCCCGCCAATAGTAAACGGGCCGGTCACCGCAAGTGTTATGTTCTCTCCAGAGATACTATTGTTGCCAAAGAGGAGAAGCATACTCGAGATAGCCATCGCTACTACAAAAAAACCACCACCCGCAAGCAGGATTTTAAGGCGATACCCCATTTTCTTTTTTCGTGGTGCCATATCAAATGAATTAGGTACTGAAGTTTGCACAAGAGGAGCTACTACATTTGGCGTTGTGTGCGCATGTGCTTTTGCACTGCCACTTTTTTTACCTGCTTTTTTAGCAGAGAATTGTTTTGGAACCCCCTCCACAGGATCTTCAACAAGCTCAGATCGATTCTGGACTTCGGGTTTTTTGCCACGCTCATATAGGCGCTTGCGTAGCTGATCAATTGTTTCTGTATCCTTTATACCGCTCATAATAATGTTTCAGTACAGTATACCATCACAAATGACTTATCTCCCCTGCAGACAATGTGACTTTTTCTATCTCGCCAGCATGCGCTTCTGTATAGAGAGATAGTGCTGTTGCTATATCTTCAGACTCAATCAGTGAAGAAAAAGTTTCTTTTTTTGCGACGTATCCCAATACATAGAGAAGACGTAACAGAAATATACTTTCGCACACCTGCTGTCTAGCGATAAGTACAGGACTAGTAAGCACTGCCTGCACATCCTCATACGTTTCTGGCAGTGTGTGTTCGCCATGGATATATCGACGGAGTTGCGTCACAACAAAATTTACATGTGCACGTTCTTGTCTGCTTGAAGCTTGTAAAAAAGGATTTCCGAGTGCTTCAACACTGCCAATTCGCCAGCCAGTTTTTCCTTTTACAAGCGACACGCGTACAAATGAAAAATCTTGCAACGCGTGACGCTGTTTTGATTTTTCTTCTCGCACTGAGCGGGCAGTTGCCCAAAGCATGCCTGCCTCTTTGGTAAAAAGTAAATATGAGCGGTCAGATGTATAACTGTCTTTACTCCCGCACACCAAAGCTTCGGTTGTGTACGTTGCGTATGCCATTTAGACTTTCGTGATTTGAATCGTAAATGAGTGGCCGCCAGCGTTTATTTCTGTTCCTTCAGCATCGCCAAATGTCATCTCATCAGCACCTACAACTTTTTGTATTTCAGACTTAAACAAGGTTATAAGCTCCTCTCCCCCGTCTGAAGTTTGCACAATAAGTACTACCCTGTCCTGCGGTTCAAGACCAGCTTTCTTTCGCATGTCTTGTATTTGTCTGACAAGCTCACGCATATCCCCTTCGGCCTGGAGTTCAGGAGTGATGTCTACATCAAGTCGTACAGGCTTAGTTAAAGTACTATCGAACTCTATTTCTTTCACATTTACTTCATCTCTAATAAGAGCGGCGAATTCTTCTTGCTTTGCAACCAACCGAGCTGATACAAATAATTTTGCAAGTGGCTGACGAACTTTAATCCCTACTTTCGTACGAGCCTCAAGCGCAAATGTAACGATATTTCTTAATGCCAACATGGTGGCAATCAAATCTTCATCAATCTCACCCCCCTTCGGCCAATTTGCAAGATGCACACTCTCCTCATCTTCCTCAGTCTTCACCCTCCCCCACAGATACTCAGCATAAAATGGCATTGAAGGAGCCATCACGAGCGAAAGCTGTTGCAATACATACCGCAATGTTCCAAGCGTCGCTTTTTTATCAGCTTTGTCATCGCCCTTCAGTCTTTCTCGTGAACGACGCAGGTACCACACTGACACGTCATCAATGAAGTCAGTGGCCGGTCGTGTAGCTTTGTCGAGTTCATAGTTTTTAAATCCTTCAGTCGCCTCGGCAATAAGTTGATTAAGTCGTGCAATAATCCATCTATCCAGAACATTCTCTGAACTTCCTGAAGCCTCTGTTCCATCAGTGTATTGCTCATACATCGCAAGCACGTTGTGGAGACGTCCTATATTCTTCCGTTGTAGTTCAAGTACCCCTTTCTCAGAAAAATTCAAATCCTCAGCTCTCACAATTGGTGATGTGAGTAGATAAAAACGCATCGCATCTGCTCCAGCCGAGTCAGCAACGTACATCGGGTCTGGATAGTTTTGTAATGATTTACTCATTTTCTTTCCATCTTCAGCAAGCGCAAGACCATTCACAATAACGTTTTTATATGGTGATTTTCCGAATAAGGCTGTCCCTAAGACAATGAGTGAATAAAACCACCCACGTGTCTGATCAGTTCCTTCTGCAATAAAGTCAGCGGGAAAACCAGTACCCTTTTCACAATTAAATGTATCGAGGTTTTCAAACGGATAGTGATTCTGTGCATATGGCATCGAGCCTGACTCAAACCAACAGTCAAATACGTCAGGCACACGCTCAAGTTGTACATCACCATCAAACAATTTGATGTCATCAATATACGGGCGATGGTAATCAAGTACATAATTGTCATTATGTGGCATTGGCGTGAATGGCACTTCAGTCACTTCAGCATTGCCCATGTATCCTTCATCACGAATTTCTTGCGCTCGTTTCAGGTCAGCGCCTTCAGCAGCACTTCGAAAAGCAAAGGTTGAACTTGCGTGGCCAACAATCACAATAGTCTTCCCTTTGTATGTTGCATCAATGTCATAGAGAAAATCCCCAGCACGTTTCTGTACATGCATGCGATTTTCAATTCCAGGAATTTCTTTTGTGAACTTCTCTTCTACTGAGGTAAAGTGTTCCTCATATTCACTCCACATCTTCCCCTCAAGTTCAGATCCTGTCTGAAGCTCAATCATTCGAGCGTCCTCAGTAACTGATGCTGCAGGCAACCCAAGTGCAGTAGCTAGAATTTCGGCGGTCTCTCGTGTTCGCTGCATACCAGAGTGAATGATAATATCTACTTTTTTATCTTTCAATTCTTTAGCAACTGTGGATGCTTGCTGTTTTCCCTTTTCAGTAAGCGGGTTCTTACCGTCATCTACTGCATCAATCACACCAGTTAAATTACTCTCAGCTTCTGCATGACGCATCAACAGATATGTATTCCCTGACTTTGGTACAAATTGTTGGATTTCAGCAAGCGAACCTAAAACCTTATAATCTTTGGTGATTGCGTTTCTCCAAATTGGAAGTGGAGCGCCCCAGTAGCGTTGACGTGAGACAGCCCAGTCTCGCGCACCATCAAGCCACTTTCCAAAGCGATTTGTACCAACATGTTCAGGAACCCAGTTAACTTTATTATTCTCAGCGACAAGTTGCTCTTTTATTTTAGTCACCTCAACAAACCACGACGTAGTCGCGTAGTTCAAAAGTGGAGTGTCGCAACGCCAACAGTGCGGATAACTATGCGTGATATTTTCTTTCTTAAGCAGTGCACCTGATGCTTTCAGTGCACGAACAATCTCAATGTCAGCATCGAGGTGCGTTACCCCTGAATCGTCATCGTCTTTCGGCTTCACTAGTTGCGCGGCAAATGGACCAATATGATTCATGAAGCGACCGCTTGCATCAACATGGTGCACAATCGGAATGTCATTTGCCTGCGCAAGCTTCATGTCGTCGTCACCGTATGCTGGAGCAATGTGCACTGCCCCTGTTCCGTCTTCACCAATTTCAACATAGTCAGCGTGGTGAATTTTCCACGCATATTTTTTAATAGTTTCTTCGTTGAGTTCGCCATCTTCCGCGTTTGTGATGATGATGTCTCTACTCTTAATGGCATTGAGGATGTAGTCAAATGGAGGAATGTACGATTTCCCTACGAGCTCAGAACCCTTCATTTCCTGAAGCACCTCATACGGCATATCGCCAAGCTGCACGAGACGGGCCTTTGCCAGAATAAATTGTGCATCACCTTCATCTGTTGTTACTTTTACTTTCACATAATCCACCTCCTCATGAACTGCAGCAGCCATATTCCCCGGCAGTGTCCAAGGTGTTGTAGTCCAGACCAAAAGTGAAGTGTCCGGCTCATCAACAAGCGGCAACTTTACCGTTACTGAAATATCTTTGATGTCTTTGTATCCTTGGTTTACCTCAAAGTTTGAGAGTGTTGTCCCGCAACGTGGACAAAGATGCATTGTTTTAAATCCTTCATACACAAGACCCTTTTCATAGAGCGATTTAAAAACCCACCACACACTTTCGGTGTATGTTGAGTCCATCGTCTTATAGTCATCCTCCATATCAGCCCAGCGACCCATGCGCGGAATAATGCGCTTCCACTCATCAGCATATTCCATCACCGCATCACGAGCAGCTTCATTGAAATTCTGAATACCGTACTCCTCAATATCCCGCTTGGTCGCAAGTCCGAGCTTTTTCTCGATAAGATTTTCAAGTGGCAAGCCATGACAATCCCACCCCCACTTACGCTCCACACGATAACCATTCATTGTCCAAAAACGCGGAATGGTATCTTTAATTGCGCTCGCAAGAATATGACCATAATGTGGCAACCCAGTTGCAAATGGTGGCCCATCGTAAAATACAAAATCTCCATTCGGAGCCTCCTTCTCTAAGCTTTTATTAAAAATATCGTGTTCTTTCCAGAACGCGAGTACCACCTCTTCACGGAGCGCAACGTCGCTCTTCTTATCTTCTTTAGTATTCATATTATTGTATGTATATCAGACATGTAATGCCCGAGAGCAAACCCCTCGGGTGAATGCAGCGTATCAGGCTGCATGTTGCATGGTATCATGCTTTTTTATAAAAAAAAGACTACGCCAATAAGTTGGTGTAGTCTTTGGGACAGTCCCCCGTCGGGGTCGTCAGAATCTTCCGGCAATCCGTACTTTGCCACGAGCTCCAGATAAAATGATTCCAATGATATAAAAATAACTCCGAAGAATATATGTTCTAATACATGCGCCATTGCAAACCCTCCATATTTTCTGCCGATGTAGCGGCCCATAGAGCACAATACCTAAACGTTGCAAAACTGCAAGCAGTGTGGACATAAAAAAAGCCACATTGCTGTGGCCATATCTTTTAAGCAGTTTGCCGCCGCCTAAGTCAAGGCGGCGAATACTCATGCCCTCTGCGTCGAACGGAAATACTGCTCACGCACTCGATCTAGGTGCATAACTGCCATACAGGCTTTTTGCCGGACAAAGCCGCGTACAGCAGGATCGTCTGCCTCAAGTTCGGTGGCAAGTGCTCTAATTGCCACAACCCCACTGTCACAAACATCTGCGACATTCGTAGGCAGAAGGCTATCTGCTGGTTTTTGCTCAAACACCTTAAGCCAATTCCGCAGACGTTTGCGCACGCTCATATTGACAGTCCCATCACTATTATCAGCAGCGTTAGCAACTGACCTGAGTGAGACCTGAACATTTTCCAATGCTACTTCAACGGAGAGACCGAACGCACTCTTTTGCACAACCATGTCATCATCCTTTCACAAAAGTTACTTTTCAAGTCTCTCACTAAATAAATATCTGTCAAGAAATTACATCTTTTCTGGTGCTTCTATACCAAGCATCCAAAGTCCATTTTTAAGTGTTTGCCCTACAGCCTGTGTCAACATTACTTTGTAAGGAGCAAATTCATCTGTCGTGTCAGCAATTTTTTCTTTTGCATAAAATGAATTAAACATTCCTGCAAGTTCAGTAAGATATGTGACTAAGTGACTTGGCGATCGTTCATCACGAGCAGCAACTACAACTTCTGGGAAACGATAAAGAATCTTTTCAATTTTGTACGGCGTTTCTGGAGCGTTTTTAATAGATGTAATAATCCCCGCTTCTTCTGCCTTATTCAGTACTGAGTTGATGCGCGCATTTGTATATTGTAAGTACGGTCCCGAATCTCCTTCGAAAGAAATTGACTTGTTGAGGTCAAAAATAATGTCCTTGCCTGGTGCAATTTTAAGGATAGTGTATTTAATTGCTGCAACCGCAACTTGCGCGCTCACCGCCTCTTTTCCTTCAACCATTTCCATTTTTTCTTCAGCATGCTGTTGTACATCAGCAATAAGTTGCATTGCACGAACTACATTCCCCGTACGTGAAGACATCTTTCCTTCAGAAAGTCGAAGCATGCCATTTGGCACAAGCTCCACTTTACCCGCAAGCTCAGGCTGAATAAGTTCACTTGCTTTAGTGGTTACTTTAAAATACTCCTGTTGTTCGGTACCTGTCACCGTAATAGCAAGATCAAACGGTTGCCAGTCATTCTTGCACCTAATAAGACCAACATCTTTTGTTTCATACGTTGGTAAACCTTCTTTGTTTACAAACACACGTGTGTGCAATCCGTAATGTTCACCTTCAAAAATAACTGCTCCTTCACTCTCTTTAAACACATCCCCGATGTGGGCTTTCACAAGCTCAAGCCCGACAGGTCCAGTTACACTTTCAAAAAAATTATGGTCAAACCGTGAGCCAAGTAATTTGTACGCCTCTTCAAAATATGCGAGAGAAACTTCTTTTCCCTTGTCGTAGAGTAGATTAATATCCTCTTCAGAACGTTCATATATTTTTTTGTTTAAAAGCTTCACTTCATTCTGTACAACCTCACTTTCTTCAAAAAGAGTTGAGCCTTTTGCATACGCCTGACCAAGCGTCGATGCATCAATTGCGTCGACTGAAATCTCGAGCATCATCAAGCCATACATAGCCTTAGCGACATGCATCCCCACATCACCCTGAAACGTCACACGCTTTGTGTCAGCGCTCGAGACCATGAAGAGCCTTGCAAGCGACTCGCCAAGAGCATTTGGCACGAGATGACCTATATGCAGTTCTTTAAAAGGATTCGGGTCCGTATATTCAACAATGACAGTCTTCCCTTCCCAATCTTCATTTGTACCCCAAGCTTTTTGAGTCAAATCTCCCGCATCTATTTTCCCCTCAGTATTTGCCCGAATAATTTCTTTAGTGAAGAAATCGCGTGCTACGTAAAAATTAATAAACCCTGGACCAGCAACCTCAATTTTATCGACGTACTCAATCTGTCCTTCAATCTTTGTGACAAGCTCTTCTGCAAATTCCCGTGGGTTTTTTCCTAATGTTTTCGAGATAACCATTGCAACGTTGCACGCATAATCACCATGAGCAAGCTCGCCCGGATGCTCCACCACAAAATCAATCTCAGCTATGCCGAGCTCTTTTAGAGCATCTTCAATTGTGGCGCGTATAACGTCTTCCATATATGGCTACTACAATACACAAAAAGTCAGCTATTGGCGAACGCTTTGTTTTTGACAATTGTTCCAGCGAACTTGAGATTACTCAATACGCATCTGCAATTCTTCTGGAGCACTATTTGAATCGATGTAAAAAACTTCGCGTCCAAGCACTTGCCCACGTTGGGTCTCGACGCTACAACGCCATTTTCCATCAATGAAGTTTTGAATCAGTGTATATCCTCGATATCCACCTGCCCCGCCTCCAGATATAGGATACGCAAGCCGGAAATATTCTACCCACTCTTTTTCAGTTTCATCGTAATAGTCCCACGAATGATATATATTAGTTGTAAGACGAGTCGGTGCGAATACTTTCGCAAAACAAAAAATATTATCTTCTGAAGTTGCGTGATACGTATAATCTGATTTTTTGAACACTTGCCACCACTCGCCTTTTTCGTACTTGAGCTGATAATCACCATTTTCAAAACGAACAACTGAGTGGAAAACACCGACATCTTTGAGAGACAGAGGAATGGGAGGGATAATATTTGCGAAGTAGAGAAAGTTTAAACACACATAAATAGTCCCAAGTGTGAACACAATTGCTTTTTGATGCAGACTCAAAAAACGAGGGATAATCAACCGAAGCGCCCGCATAAACCAATACATGATAACGACAGCTATAAGACCACTACCGACAAATATCCAGGGTCCCATCATTCCTGTAAAGACTGGGATTACCAGAACAATATACGAAAGAAGACCAACAAAAAGAATAGCCAAGTTGTAAATAAGACGCGACGCTCTCTCCTTGAGAGTCTCGTTACCATAAATAGCCAGAAGAATAATCGCAAGATATGGCCAGCTTTCGCTCCACGAACCACTGCGTCCATAGAAAATGAGCATGCCCGACAACAGTCCTCCAAACGAGTATTGCAACATAACCGGACTCCACTTCTTTAGAAAAACGCCAAGCTGTCCTTCAATCTTTTCCGCTGCACTCGCATACAATAGGAGAAGTGACCCCATTGCCAAAATTACATACATCGCAAGGAGAAAATTATCAAAAAGTTGATCCACACGATTGAGCGTGATGTTGTCGACAATAAAACCAAGCAAAAAGGCCACTGTCAGCCAATGGTGACGCACCGCATACACTGCCTTATGATGTGAGAGCTGCGGTTTCTCCACTTGTATAGATTCTTGGTCGGACTCGTGCTCCATAGAACCTATTGTAGCAAATAAAAGCGCGTACCCTTCGGTACACGCTTTTATACATTTCAGCAACCACACCTACACGAATGTTTCTGGAACTGGAAAGGCATTACAAATTGTAACCACTTCAGATTTCAAGACCTCCTTCTTCGACGCATTATCTGCATGCTTCAGTGTCTCAATCATGATTTCGGCAATGCGGGTAGCTTCCGGCTCCATCATTTTTCGCGTCGTCATTGCGGGAGTACCAAAGCGAATTCCTGAAGGATCCATCGCTGTACGTGTTTCATCAGCTATCATATTTTTGTTAAGTGTAATCCCAACTTCATCAAGTACCGTTTCAGCATCCTTTCCTGTCACACCAAGCGAACCATACACATCAGCAAGTATGAGGTGATTACTTGTCCCCCCTGCGAGCATCCGCACCCCTTCTTTTTGAAAAACGGCTTCCATAGCTTTTGCATTT
Organism: uncultured Candidatus Saccharibacteria bacterium; assembly: GCA_964649535.1. Lineage (GTDB taxonomy): Bacteria > Patescibacteriota > Minisyncoccia > Phycocordibacterales > UBA918 > OLB19. The sequence continues at coordinate 18,759 of CAZYTF010000010.1, forward strand.
TTAAGAATCTGCTTTGCATATTCTTTAAAAGACGGCTGCAGAGCTTCTCCAAACGCAATTGCCTTCCCTGCAATTACATTCATATGCGGTCCTCCTTGTAACCCAGGAAACACAGCTTTGTTGATTTTCTTAGCAATTTCAGCGTCGTCACGCACAAGTATCATTCCGCCACGTGGACCGCGAAGCGTCTTATGTGTGGTCGTCGTAATAACATCGAAACCGTCGTCAAATGGATTTCGTGCAACACCTCCTGCGATAAGACCTGCTATGTGCGCCATGTCAGCAACGGTATACGCCCCCACCTCTTTTGCAATTTCGACAAACTTTTCGTAATCGAGTTCACGAGAGTACGCTGAAAATCCTGCAAGAATAATTTTAGGTTTATGCTCGAGTGCAACTTGACGAAGCGCTTCGTAATCAATTTCTCCAGTCTCAACATCTTTCATTTTGTATCGAACAAAGTTGAAAACCTTATTGATACTCGTTGTTGGATGCCCATGCGTGAGATGTCCACCGTGAGAGAGATCCATACCGAGAACCGTGTCTCCCGGCTCCATAAGTGCAAAATACATTGCTACGTTTGCAGGCGCACCAGAAAGTGGTTGTACGTTCGCGTACTTACAATTAAAAAGTTCTTTTGCTCTATCTATAGCAATCTGCTCAACAATGTCAGTATAGTCCTGACCGCCATAGTACCGCTTCCCCGGATAGCCTTCTGAATATTTGTTGGTCAACACTGAGCCGTTCGCTTCGCGAACGGCTCGCGACACATAATTCTCGCTCGGGATAAGTTCAATGCCAGAAATCTCACGAGCCTCCTCGCCCATGATTGCATTGTAAATTTCTTCGTCTTGTTTTTTGATGTAGGTATATTCGTTCATAGTTAAAGTTAGTTTGCAATAATAAGTAGCCCTGGAAATATTAAATTGAACGAATGTGACTAGATCATAGTAGTAAATGCTATATCTCCAAGTATACAGGAAAGTCAAAGGTGCAGAAAGCATGACTGCAAACACCTAGTTTCAGTCACACTAGTCACACAAATGTATTAATGCTACGCTACTTTAGATAAACAAAAACAGGAAGGAGACTTATATGAGTCATGTAGTAATCAACTGATGGGTCAATGGGCCTGCACTAGCAGGCAACTGTACGTGGACACGGTATCTAGTCCACCCAAAGAAATGACTAGTAGGGCCGGTAATCAGCGGTACTGAAGACATTTCACACAGCATCCGTCAAAATGACGGATGCTATTTTTATAGTAGCTATTTTCAAAAATCCTTCTAATTTACACACCTGTACTCCCAAACCCTTTAGTACCCCTATCTGACTCTTCAAGCTCGTCTACTTCTTCCACTTCGAAGTGCTCAACTTTCTGGATGAGTATCTGGGCTATCTTGTCTCCCACCGCAAATACATGCGATTCATTTGCTGTGTTTAAAAGACCAATAAGTAACTCTCCACGATACCCAGAATCAACCACACCTCCAAGCGTCTTCAGTCCTACCTTATGTGAGATGCCGCTCTTGTCCCAGATAAGTCCCACATAGCCACTTGGGATACGCATTGCAACACCCGTCGAAACCTGCGCACGCTCACCAGGCTCTATCGTTATCCCTACGGATGCATACAAATCCATACCAGCGTCAGCATCATACGCAAAGGATGGCATTGTTGCATCTGGGTGGAGTTTTTGTACTTGTAATTTCATCTATATAATTTCTTTAACTGCATTGTATATATTTTCATGAATATCTTCGCGAGGACATATTTGACCATCATTACCCATACAATTAATACTCACCCAGTTATTCATTTTCTCAATCACCTGTTTTGCCGCCTCATCGGTTTCTTTTTGATGTTGAAGATTAGTATCAGCAAGATCCATTGCATTCTTCCGTTTACCGTCACCGTACGCTAAAAGTTTGACACGTTGTTCTGGATGCACATCACAGTAAAGGATAAGGTCGGGTCGTGGCATTTTGAAAATTGAATGCTCGATAGTGTCGAGCCATTCAAGAAATGTTTCAAGCTCTTTAGGGTCATGAATCTTCGAACCTTGATGGAGCATATTTGAACTTACATACCTATCGAGAATAATGATACGTCCCTCTTCAAGCCATTTTTCAATTGTTGGTTTACTTTCAAATCTGTCTGCAGCATAAAGTGTTGAGGCAATCTGTGCATCCATATTCAAAAAATCACCACGTTTCCCATCAAGACACTCTCGTAGTAATTTCCCAAAGGTATTAGCTTCATACCGCGGGAAACCAAGTGTTCCTACCGGATGACCCTCCTCTATAAGCCTACGGACAATCATGTCGGTCTGGGTCTGCTTCCCAGCACCATCTCCACCGTCAATGACAATAAGTTTCCCTGTATTCATACAGCTTTATTCTAGCATCTACAGATAGAACAAAAATTGCTTTTTCTAGGCTTTTGTGATGAAATGCGGTTGAAACGAGTTCAATAGCAAAGGAGGTTGAGATGATCAGTGCGTTTAACTGTCTTCAAGGTCTAAACGAAGAACAACTAGAGTGTCTACGTGGGTGCTCAAAGTACACACAATTTTACGCAGGACTGCAAAACTTCCTGACGAATGTCTGCCCATTCTGTGAGATTGACTGCAAGCTCCAAAAAGTACTTTACGATGAAAATGACTGGATTGCATGGGAGGTGCCACAGATATTTACGACACGTGAGCAAACACTCTCACTGCAGCTTCTGTTCTTTCCAAAACATCACCATGGTAGCCCCTGGGAACTGACGGATACTGAAGCAATAGGACGTCTCAAAGTCACCCAGTGGGCAAAACAAACATATGGTGACCTCATCATCGGGGGAGGTATTATAAGTCGTTTTGGCGATATGCGTTACAACGTCGGTACAATCATGCACATGCACGAAACGATGTTGGTACCAAACCGAAAAGGACAGGTTATCGTCCCCTTACAAAAAAGTGTTGGATGTGGGGAGAGCACAATGGCAGAATGCTTGAATATGCCAGACGATACGAAACTGGAGAAATTCCTGAAAGGTCTTAAAGTGGGCAGGCGCTGATGATGGAGCGAAGCAATTGCTTCGCTCCACTTTTTTATTTCTATTGCATAATTTAGATAAGACTACAAAGTGTTCGTTGCGTACGTTAAAATAGTTAGGTTAATACTAATCTCACATTAATATGAAACCTTACACAGAACGCACTGTTGACACACAGTATCAAACACTTCTCCGAAGAATCCTTGAGGAAGGACGAGAGGTTCACCCTATTCAAGGAGGCCTGAGTAAGATGGTTATGGGTCATCAAATGCGTTTTGATATGCGTAACGGTTTCCCTCTTATCACCGAACGAGATATGTCTGGTCCATTTTTAAAAGCTGCACTCGGTGAACATATTGCGTTCCTTAATGGGGCACGCACCCAAGAACAACTCGAGGCGTTTGGATGTAAGTTTTGGGACAGGTGGGTGACCAAAGAAAAATGTGAGACATTCGGACTTCCTGAGGGTGACCTTGGTAATGGCTCGTACGGTGCAGCATGGACAAACTTCCCTACTTCAGAAGGCGAACCTTTCAATCAAATTGAACACGTCGTAAAACAAATTAAAGAACGCCCTTATCTTCGGACACATATTATTTCTCCATGGATACCACAATACGTAATCCAGCACGACGACCTAAAACGAAGTACCGTCGTAGCTCCCTGCCATGGATGGATCCATGTACTCTGCTTCCCAGAGACAAAAGAGCTCGCTGTGCACCATTTCCAGAGAAGTGCTGACAGTCCTGTTGGGCTTCCTTTCAACATGGTGCAGTACGCTGCATTTGGCATGATGCTCGCCCACCTCACTGGATACAAAATGGTTGAGTACGTCCACACACTTTCAGATGCACACATTTATGAAAATCAATTTGAAAAAGTTGAAAAGCTTTTAAAGCGTGAACCACGGAAACTCCCAACAATGACACTCAAGGCTGATGGGATTACAAAAATAACTGACTTCCGACCTGAACATTTTGTACTTGGTGACGATTACGAACCACATCCAAAGATGCTTATTCCTACCCCTGTATAAAACGTACTATGTCAGAAAAAGATGACTTAATGAATATCGGAAACGCGCGACAGCCACTGCAAATTGAAAACATGAAAAAAATTGCAGAGGGAGGCTTTTGCCCTTTCTGCCCAAAGAATATGAAGAAGTTTCACGAGCCACCGATACTTAAAACGGGAACCTACTGGTATGTGACTCCTAATATGTATCCGTACGACAACACAGTGCACCACTTCTTGTTTGTGACCTGCGAACACCTTACAAATACTGACCAAATATCTGCAGAAGCTTGGTCAGAACTCCAAGAACATGTCGCATGGCTTAATCAAGAATTCAGTATTGATAGCGGAACACTCTTAATGCGTTCTGGCGACATGAAAAAAAATGGTGCAACTGTCCTTCACCTTCACGCGCAACTTATTGTAGGAAGCGACCCAGACAAACCAGTAATGACGAGAGTTGGCTAGTCTTTCACTAAAATTATCTCAATTTCTGCATCAGAAAGGATGCTCTCTGCATCGAGCACGGAGTATCCTTTTTTATAAAATACTCTTTTGAATCCAGCTTCCACCAGCGAACGCGCGCACGTTGGACACGGAAACGTTGTTACATAAATATCAGCACCTTCGGTAACAATCCCCTTACGAGCACATTCGGCAATCACTGCGGCTTCAGAATGAATTGAAGTATAAATGCCTGGACCCTGACCTGCATCAAGATTTGAGCGGGGGTCACCATTGATTGAAAGTGAATGTGCTGTCGGTAAGTGCTTATTGTGCGCAGTTGCGACGACTTCCCCATTTTTAACAACTGCAGAGGCTATTTGTCGCCACCAGTCTGGACTCTTCTGAGCCTCATCTTCAAGGTTTGTGATCACTTCCTTAGCAAAAATCTCTTCTGTTGTCATCCTCCCAGCCAGCACTTCATACTCCGTTGTTGAGAGCTTTTGTGTCCAACGTATAAAAATATTTTTTGCTAAAATTGGAGTATCAGGGACGTATTTTTCTAAAAAGAAACGGACGATTTCATCTTCAGGAATCACAAATGAATCAATATCTCTAACAAGTCTCGGAAGTTGTTTTGGGTCAACAACCGTTACGTTTAAAAAATCATGTGCTTCTAATTCTCGTTGTATATCTTCTGCGGGCAAGGCACGAGCGTCACGCTCAAGATACACATTTTCAGCCTTACCCTTTTCATTGTCCAAAAGCCAAATGGGAATGTCCCTATGCTGCTCTAAGAATGTTAGAACTTGAGAATGAACTACGGGAATATACGCGAAAACAACTTTCATTGTGATTTATTTTTTATCTTATCGAGCATTTTATGTACCATTCCTGGCATTTGACTAGCGAGTTCTTTTGCAAGTTCGTCAGCACCAAGCATGCTCACTTGTTGCACTCGTGCTGAAGTCGATGTTGTCGCTTGGGGCGGGAGCGTGCGCACATCACCACAATGTATCGCCAATGAAGGACTTACGGTAAAATCCTTCGTAGAGGTTGATGCAATGTATACATCAGGTTTAATTGTTTCAATCAAAGCCTCAAGCTCCTTGTCGACATCACGTAAAACAACCATATCGACATCACGTAAATGTAGTAGCATGTCAGTTCGTTCTTCTTGTGGCACGACAGGACGACCTTCTCCCTTGCGCAAACGCGTGAGCGCATCTGAATCGACTCCTACTATCAGAATGTCCCCTTCCGCTTTTGCCTTCGCAAGATATTGTGCATGACCTACATGCAGAAGGTCGTACACACCCTGTGTCAGAACAACCTTCCTTCCTAACCCTCGCAAAGCATCAGCTACTGCTTTGAGTTCTTCAAAATCAGTGTAATACCGAGACTGGATACTTATATGTGGTTGTGTAAGGGAAGCAATTCTTTCTTCAACAGTCATAATAGGGAAAGTATACCTTCTCTCATACAAGTCTCAAGTGACAAGCGTTCAATTCTTATGCCTGTTTGTGAAATTTTGGTATCATGTGAGCTGTATGTATAAAAATATCCCTATCATTATAGTCGCCGGAATGGCAAAAGACTCCCGAGCCATTGGCAAGAAGAATGGCCTTTTGTGGCATGTGCCGGCTGATATGAAGCGTTTTAAAGCACTTTCTATAGGGCATCCTGTCATCATGGGAAGAAAGACTTTTGAATCCATTATTGAAATCTTAGGAAAACCATTACCGGGACGTATGAATATTGTAGTAACTCGCAATGCTGACTACCACCACGAAGGCGCTGTAACTACCACATCTCTTGAAGAAGCATTTGAAAAAGCACTTTTGGAAAAACCAACTGAAATTCACATAGGTGGAGGAGAAGAAATGTATCGTCAGGCACTTCGCTTTGTTGACCGGCTCCATCTTACTTTTTTTCATGAGGACAAAGAAGGCGACACTTTTTTCCCAGACTTTACAAATGATTTTGAAATACAAAAAGAATATCCTATCGAGTCACAGAGCGAACTTCAGTTCCAGTGGGTAGATTATATTCGTAAGACTACGTAAGAAATTTTTCGTAAAGCACACGGAAGGTATCTTCTTCAAATGAAACAAGAAGGTCATCTTTTGTATTCTCTTCAGTAAATGTAAGGTTTGGTGTATTGCGAATTATTGTTACTGGCTGACATTCGTCAGTCTCTCCCATCACCACATTAGCTCCTGCTGCCAATCCGTCTACAAGGTTTGTAACTTCTATTTTTAGCTCGCGCCCAAATAAATCCTCTTCGCCGACGTGGTTTATAGTTGGCTTAAACCCCCACCACCCTATGGCAATACCGGTCGCTCCTCGTCGCAGGGGCGTCGAATGACTATCCGTAATAATGACC
>CAZYTF010000011.1:0-22626 GCA_964649535.1 uncultured Candidatus Saccharibacteria bacterium
TCGGACATTGTCTATACCTGTACGTTCGCGTACTTCTCGAAGTGCAGAAGCGAGCTTAGCACCGTCATTTACTTCTCCCCGTTTTAACGTCCCCTCAGGGAGATCGATGTCACCCCAGTGGAGCAACTCTAGATGTGTGCCACTTCTGCTATCAGGTTTAAATTGGATATACTTTAGGGAAGTGTCCGAAACATCAACACCTGCACTAGGCAGTTGCATATGTGCAGGTGGCGGAATAAGTTTCCCGATTGTCTTAAGAACATCCATACGTATACATATTATACGCTACTAAAAAATAGATATCATACAGAACTCACACTTACAAAAAATATACGTACACAAAAGCTGCCGCAAAGCACAGCGCGGTAACAAGTAGTAAATTTTTTCGTCCGACGATAAGCGCCTGCTGCCCAAACTTATTTGTAAGCCAACCAACCAACGCATACCTAAAGCCTCTACCCAACATCGAAGCAACAATAAATGCCATAAAACTTCCATGCACAAAGCCTGCAGCTAGCGCGACAAGTGTATACGGGACTGGTGTCACCGCGCCAAGGATTGTGAGTGCAAACGTTCCCTCTTTAAAGCCGTCTACAATAGTATAAAACTGCTCTCCAACGTGTCCCACTAAATACTGCTCAGCAATAAATGCATAAAATGAAAGTGCCATGACGTACGCAAATACGCCACCAAGAACTGAAGAAACTGTCGTTACAATAACTCCCTTCAGTGCAGAATGTTTATCAGCTAAAATATACGCAACGAGAAACGGGTCAGTCAGTATAGGTACCGGCAGTGCGGATTCAAAAAAAGAAATAACTGCAAGTGCCCAGAGTCCATACTTCGAGCGGAGTATCCCTCCAGCTTTCGTAGCGGCTTCTTCAACACGAGTCTCGATTGGATCTATAAACATAAAAACTTAATTAATTCGTGTTCCTGGAGGAAGTAAGTTATGTGGATTTAAAAGTGCAAACACTTCATCTTTTTCGGCAGCTAAAATCATGCCCTGACTCTCAAGACCCCGAATAACACGTGGTTGCAGGTTTACCAAGAACGGACATTGTCTCCCTACGAGCTCCTGTGGATCTTCAAAATATGTCCGGATTCCTGAAATTATTTGTCTAGGCTCAGCCTCACCGACGTCTACAGTGAGCTTCAAAAGCTTATCGGTGTCTTCAACAATTTCCACGGCAGTAATAATCCCCAGCGCAATATCGAGCTTCGCAAAATCATCATAACTAATCATTTCTTTTTCCATATACTTTAACTATGCCGAATAATGTAACTATTTAAAATAATAGCAGCTGCTGAGGCGTCAGTATCTTTATTTTTCCCTTGAAAGCGAATTGCTTCTTGTGTCGTGTATTGCTCAGGCTCTAAATGGACCGGAAGCCCATTCTCAAGAGTGATATCAGTGATGAGTTCTTCGACGGCCTGATGTACCTTGTTTGGCTCACCGTCACGCCCCAATGAATGTCCAATTATAATTTCTGAAACTTTCATTTCATCTATCATAGTAAACAGATTTTTCTTAAAATCTTTATCATTTTTAAGGACTTTATGAGGAAAAGCCATCAATCCTTGATCATCAGAAAGAGCTATGCCAACATTTTTTGTCCCATAATCAATACCCATTTTTCGCATGACTTCTAGCATAGCATAGTTGGAAATTTCCTCAGTTTCTGGTACTATCCTTTGCACGTATTGGGTTTACCTTTACACATACGGAGGGATGGCTGAGTGGTTGAAGGCGGCGGTCTTGAAAACCGTTAAGGGTTTACGCTCTTCGAGGGTTCGAATCCCTCTCCCTCCGCAGAAAGAAACTTCACGCTCTGAAAGAGCTGGGGACGTCCGCGCCACAGGCGCGGACGAAGCAGAATCGGGCAAAAAACCTTGTCGCTGTGCGACAAATTGGCAGGGTGAAGAAAGAGAAAAGCACGCGGTTTTGTCACGAACCGTCGGGTTCGTTCCAACTTTTTTGACGTAGCGGGCGATTTCGGAGAAATTGTCTGCGGAGGCTAAAAAGGTGGCTTGTTTTTTATCTAAAATCCACTCTCGCAAGGGTTCGACCCACTTATTTCTTCCGTCGTCGCAATCTTTCTTTTCTGCTTGCAAAGTGAGTGAAGATCGCATGAGGGTGTCTTTCTGCTTTAGATAAATTGCTTTTGGTATATCGCCATCAAGATAAGTAGAAACCAACTTATTCATGCGAGCTTCGTTGGCTTTCAATTTTGCAGAAAGATTTTGACTCTCGCTTTGGGACACGCCAATTTCCTTGCGTTCCCAATCTCTTACCCGCTCCAACATCCACGCAGTATACCTATCAGGAAGCGAGATTGTTTGCAGACGTGCCTTTAATTGCGAAACGAGGTCTTTCTCTTGCAAGTACGACTGACCACAACGACCAGACTTTTTTGAGCAACGATAATATCTATATTTTGTTCCATGACGATTAGTTGTCCACTGTGCGCTAATCATCGAACCACACTCCCCACAGCGAAAAAGTCCGGTAAACGGAAAGTCATGTTTGACTTTCCGTTTCCTTGGTCGTTCTCTGCTTTGCAATACCTTCTGCACGTCGGCAAACAATTGCGGAGAAATAAGTGGCGCAAAGTTTCCATTAAACCATTCGTCACCGTATTTTATAAATCCGAGATACGCGCGATTGGTCAACAACTTTTTAATGGAAACTTTGGCAAGGGGCTTTCCTTTGCGTGTCGTCACGTCCAAGTCCGCCAAAAACTGCGCCAACGACACATAGGTGAGATTGCCTGTTTTATACTCCTCGAAGGCTTTTTTGATAGCTCTGGCTTTTACCTCATCTGGTTCGATATTCCGCGTGCGTGGATTATTCACATACCCAAGAGGAGCCAAGTTCAACCATTCTCCGCGGCGTAGTTTTTGGCGGACGCCTCTTTTGACGTTTTCAGATAGATTGTCCGAATAGTATTTAGACTGCCCGAAAGCCACTTGCAACATAAAGAGTCCCTGAGGAGTAGGTTCAAACCAAAATGTCGGGAAGCGCAAAGACACTATGTTCTTTTGGTCAATAGCGTAAATTACCCGCCCTCCGTCGATACTGTTTCTGGCTAGGCGGTCTGGATGCCAAGATAAAATCCCAACGTTCCCAATTTCTTCTATTTTCGCCATCATCTCACCAAACACTGTTCTGCCGGGTGTCTTTGCGCTTTTCGACTCTTGAAACTCCGACAGGATTTCAAGATTTTCTTTACGCGCAAATTCCCGCAACTCAAACAACTGCGCTTCAATAGACATCATCTGTTTGTCATCATCTTCTGATGACTTCCGAGCGTATAGAAAATATTTTGGTTTGGACATAATTTTTTCAAAAATTATCTTTTAGATTTAAAACAAGGACAAAACCGCGTGCTTTTCTCTTTCTTCATCCTGCCAATTTGTCGCACAGCGACAAGGTTTTTTGCCCGATTCTGCTTCGTCCGCGCCTGTGGCGCGGACGTCCCCAGCTCTTTCAGAGCGTGAAGTTTCTTTCTGCGGTGAACTACTTACCTTTGCTCGAACCCATTTCGAGAATGAACAATGATCGCAACGCGCGGAGCGCGTGGTGATTCGATACTTCTGCGTACGCATTGGGGTTCGTGGTGGTGCGCCTCGAGAAACAAGCTAACGCTTGTTTCCAAAACAAAAAACCTTCCAATTTTTTGCGTCCCTCCCCCGACCCCTTCCCGCTTTTGAAAAGAAGGAAAGGTTTTTTGGTTTTGGTTCGGCGTACTCTAAGTTTATCACAAATATGCAAAGTTTAGGTATTCATATTCTGCATATAAAGTGATATTATATGGTTGATACAATAAGAACCAAAGAGTACGCTGATTTTGTTGGGAAGCTCAAAGAGGCTCGGAATGAAGCTGGTTTGCGTCAGATTGATGTAGCAAAAAAACTCAAAAGAACGCAATCCTATGTGTCTAGGGTTGAGGTAGGAGAACAACGCCTTGATGTTTTAGAGTTACAGAAGTTTGCGAAGTTGTATGAAAAAGATATTACTTATTTTATAAAATAGCTTATGAAAAAATTGACCTATATACCCACCGCAAAAACCAGTCTGATTTTATTTTTGTTTATATCACTTATTCTGCCGATGTCTGTTGGAGCCGCCTCATTATATTTTGAACCAGACACTGTGAATGTTGCAGCTGGTGAAGAATTTGAAATTAATTTAATAATAGAAACAGGGAAAGAAGGAGTTAGTGCACTACAAACCGAGTTATTATTTGATCCTAAGAGTGTTGAGGTGCGTAGTTTAAGTAAAAAAGGTTCAGACTTTAGTCTTTGGACTATTGAGCCAGAGTTCAGTAATACATCTGGTTCAATTAAACTAGGTGGTGGTATTAATAATAGTGGCGATGATATAAAAACAGGTGAATTCAAATTCATTACGATTAAATTTAAAGCAGTGGCTGATAAGTCAATATTAAAAGTTGTAGACCATATTGCATATTCTGGTGATGGGTTTGGAACTCTGCTAAATCCTAAAACTAAGGTTGCAAATTTTATTGTCAGTACTCCACCCATCGAAACCATTTTAGAACCAAAAATTCCGTCTAATACTTCTGTAGCTCCTCAAGTCTCTACCCCAGCTACTCCAGAAGTAATAAGTACACCTTCAGTTCCTTTAGAAAAAGAAATAACGATTGAATCAACCCCAGATGAAAAAACACCTGTACTCGTAGATAACGAAATTATTTCAACTTCTTAAGATGAAGTTATTTATGAAGAATCAGCGCAAGAGATTAAGGACAGTGAAACAGTACAAGAAGTAGAACCAAAACCGTCTATTTTTAAACGAATAATAAATTTCTTTATCAGTTGGTTTAATTAGGATTAGATTAGTTGTGCAAAATATTAATACCTTAAAAACTCGAAATCTTAAATCACAAACAGAAAAATTTGCCTGCGAAAGTTTTTTGCAAGCGAGCAATAAGATTTCAAATATCAAATCAGATTTTATAAGGTTTGGAAATCCAGACCTATCAGAACCTGACTGTATCTGCTCAAACAATATCGCTATAGAAGTGCTTGGAGTTTACGATAATGAGTATCAGGCGGAGAAAATATGGTCTGATGTTACTGGAAACAAACCTAGGAAAAAATTTGAGCCGAAACTAACTACGTTGAGAAATTTAGGAGATAAAATTTTTGAAAAAATAAACAAACTAAATAATGGTAATTATTCGGGTCATATAGGTAAAATTATACTCGTCTGCCATTTACATAGTCCCCTTACTGAAACAAGAGATGTACAGAACTTCATTAGTGAACATAATCCGTTTAAAGTCGATGCTTATTTAGAAAAATGCTTTGATGAAATCTGGATTATTTGGAAAGATAGCGACCCGAGTTTACAAGTATCACAACTAGAGTAATATTTATAATATATGGAAAAAGACTTTAACCCTAGTGTTGTCCCTTTATGGAAAAAATGTGTAGCATTTGCAATCGACTTTTTTATTGTTGGTCTACTCTGCTCATTTCTCGATATATTTTCAATTGACGCTGCAAGTAACATAGGAGCATTTTTTGTCCTGTCCATATACATACTCTACTTTGTAACAAGTATTTATATGTTTAAGACAACACTTGGATTACGTCTATATAAGTTGGAAATTAAATTTGAAAATGAGAATTTTGTTATTTTAAAAATAACACTGAGAGAAGTAATGTTCCTTACTCTCGCAACAGGAATTGGATTTATTGCATATTTAATTTTTGGTACATATTGGGACAGGATATCGGGCGTAAGCACAATTTCGTCCAAAAAATAGTGGGAGCGAGCAACCGACACCACCGAGCAGGCGGCGCGAGCGAATGCGAGCGTGCCAATGCGAGGTGGTGTCGGGTTTGTGAGCGAGGGTAAAATTTACTACTGCACTCGAACGCAGAGCGTCTCGTGTCGGCGTGAGTTTGTAAAAGAGCGAAGTGAAAGCTCTCAAGTAGATGGAGATTGAACGGAGCTTTTTGAAAGACGATACGCCGAACCAAAACCAAAAAACCTTTCCTTCTTTTCAAAAGCGGGAAGGGGTCGGGGGAGGGACGCAAAAAATTGGAAGGTTTTTTGTTTTGGAAACAAGCGTTAGCTTGTTTCTCGAGGCGCACCACCACGAACCCCAATGCGTACGCAGAAGTATCGAATCACCACGCGCTCCGCGCGTTGCGATCATTGTTCATTCTCGAAATGGGTTCGAGCAAAGGTAAGTAGTTCACCGCAGATATAATAGAAGTCGGGCCCTGTGTCCGGCTTTTATTATATGTTTTTAATTATTTCCCAATTGCTAAAGAGTATATATAATGCTCATTCACACCATCAACTCCCAACATTTTGTTGACAACTGTATAATTAGCGCCTCCCATTGGACATACGCCGATCTTATTAGCAGCTGCCGCAAGGCATATGTTTTGACCGCGATGTCCAGCCTCAAGCAAGACAAGTGTATAACTAAGCGAGCCATATTTATAAACACAGCGACTTTTAACCATAGTCATCAACACCAACGCTTGGGGCAATGTTGTAAACTCAGTGCCAAAGTCTGAGTTTAAAGATACTATATCAAAGACAGCATCACTGATGCGAGCAATAGAATGTTCAGTGGCAGAGTAGTGATATACTCCAGATTTTAATCCCTCAACATCAATAACTAATAAATATGTTTCGATTGGGTACAATCCCCCACCTGACGGAAACGAGAAATGAAATGAGCTGTCACTTTTTGTATCTTTACTCAAACTCAGTTGCAGGAGCCCAGAGAGAGCAGGCAGCTGAAGAGGTGCGTCTTTAAACATACGAGTAGTTTTTCTACTGCGCAAAGTTTCCACAAGTGAGACTGTTGAATCATTAGTCTGAGGCAAAAGTTGGTAAGCTTCTCTTATGTAACGCTTTTCGTTTGTTTCCTGACCATACATTTGGTTTGAAACTGTATTCCTATTATTTGTTATGTAATCAAAGAAAGGTTCGCTCATATAAAAGGATGGGGTATTCTATTTAAATCTGACAAGGCGACCTCAGTATTACTCAAACCCATAGTTTTAGCAAAAGTATATATTCTCTTTATATTACAATGTCGCTTAGCTTCCACAAAGTACATTGGAATTAAATCTGGCACAATAACTTTTACCACTGACAGACCTACTTCTGACGCCAATTCATTTTTATATTCAAAATAGTAGGCATCACTATCACAGGACTTTAATTTTTTTTGCATATAAGCAAGAGCATCGTCTTTAGATGTGTAGTCTGAAAATTGTGATTTGTATTCCTGATATGAAATCATTGGGCCATCAATAAAAAAATTAATATGTTTTCTCATTGCTCCGCTATACCACAGTTCCTCGCGCTGCTTCATAGTAATTAACTTTTCATATGAAATCACTGGCTTACTTGGCCGATAATCAGTATTCCACTTAAGTGTGTCCGCCAACACTTTTTTAATTAAAACCTTAACATCTAATCCTGCAGCAGCATTAATTGCAACGGCGCCGGACCTATCATCAATACAAACCAATACTATGGTAGGAATATTATATTCTGTTTTGCAATCTAGAAAGTAGAGCGAAAACTGCTTTGCTTGAAGATTCTTAAGCACAACAGTGGTCTCTTCATCAATATTGATTGTATCTATATCAATCCGTTGGGGAGAGAGCGTATTCAGCCAATACATCAAAAAACCATCCCGTTCAAACAGCTCACTCAAAGCACCAAGTAAAGCTTTTTGTTTTGTAATATGTGCTCCTGCTCCATTTGAGGTCACATCCACAAATACTGGCTCTTGTGGATAGTGCCAAGGGTAGAAAATATACAACATACTAGCTGGAATCAATACGGAGCTTTGATTCTTCAAATTAGTGCCTGACTCCCAAAGGATTGACTCCTCTCTTTCGTCAGAAGAAAGTGGTTGAATGTACGAGTGTGCTAAATGCTGCTTTTGCATTTTTTCTAAATCTGAGACACTTGCTGCAGTAAGATTTCCTTCAATCCATTCAGTACCAGCAATACGTTCAACTGCTTCTGCTAGAGCAATTATCATTGCCTCATCTATATCTACACTCACACCATACCCTTGCAGAAATCCCGAACGACAAATAATTCTGTTGTCCTTTGTAGCAACATCTCCAACAGTGACACCACACACATAATGCCTTGGTTCATCAAAATTATTTGCTCCACATTCCCAACGAACAATTTTTTTATCTTTCAACAATTGAGTCAATAGGTTCCTTGTTGTTTTTTTAAACATAAACAACTCATGTTGTTTATTTTCTATCAACAAATCCTCATTCAAAAATCGAGAAATGCCTTTTATTAAAAAAACCAATCCTTGTCTGGCAAATTTCATGAGACTGGATGCAGGATGGAATGGAGAACTTCCATAAAATAACTCATGTTCCACATATTCGGATGCAGGTATCGTAGACTTAAGTTGCTCAACTTGAGCTGGATAGAATCTTTTTATGCTCATAAATACATTCTAAGGAACTTACTCTGCATCAAGTACTTTCACCCAATCAGTATTGAAGGACGTATCAAAATTGTATCGATTGAAGTCAGTGCTCTGTATAAAATTTTGATTTAGGAAGTCGTAAATTAAGATATTACTGTCTGTTGCACCCTCTTTTTGTTGTCGGGATTGCAAAGAAAGGTAGCGACCTTCTGGAGAGAAGAGAGGCCAATATGGGCTTGTTGCATCATCAAACATAATTTGATGTATTAAGGTTGCTGTAGGAATAGCACCTGTAAATGAAAGCTTGTAAATGCTGACTAAAGAATTTGTAATTTCAGGTTTAATTGGGTACGAAACTGCTAAGTAATGACCGTCAGGTGAAACATCTATATGGTGACGCATAGCAAAACCATACTGATCAGTAATAATTGCAGCCTCAGGAGTGAGCAGATGATCTTCACCAACTACAAATCTTTTTGCATATATGCCGTCCTCTTTTATATAGACGATATACGAACCTGCATCTGCCCACTCTGCATTATAACCACTGGCAAACAACTCAGTTTGCGGAGTCGAAGTATCAGAATTCAATACTCCAACGTGCCAAGTACCTAAATTATCAAACTCAGGAGGAATGTCACTTGTGTTCCAAAGCTGGGAAGAATACACATACCCATTCCCCTCAGGTGACCATCTTGGCAATCGAAGGCGATACAGAACATCAGCGAAGCTTGACTCTGCAGTCTCTTGCACATAGAAATTCTGACCGTCCATAATATTTAGAGTTGGGTTATATACACCACTGTCATCAGCATATGTGGGGTCTCCCACAAAAAGACGTCGGCCTGAAGTCAAATCTTGATCTAAAAAATATAAAGTGTCCTCTGCATCTAATTCAAAGATTATTTCACTCGACACATCGTACACAAAATCATCCCAAAACACTTTTTGATTTACTGCGTCACTAGTCGAAGTTGCATCTAAATATGCACTAGTTATCAATATCTTTCCGCCAAGCTCCTCATCAGGGTTTATAACATTTGTTAAATATTCATCAAAGAGTGAGAATTTCTGCTCTTGCACAAGAGGTTCAGTTTTGATGTTTTTATATCCATATATAAAAACACCTACACTAAATAACAGGAGGAGCAAGAAAATAGCAAGAAGCAACTTCTTAGTGAGATTCATGTATAAAATATATGACATTTTATTAGTCAGATTCATGTGTAAAGTAAATTATTATCCTTTGTGATGATTAAGTGAATCCCTATATACATTACGTATAAAAGCTCGAGCTTCTGGGTCTAATCGAGTTGTCCAATTACCAGCTCGTTCTTGTTCTTCCTTTGTGGCAACAGTATAAACTCCTCCAACTGAAAGTACGTACACCACCTCTTCAGTGGTCACTTGTGAACCTTTAAACTCGAGGTCCAACACATCGCCTGGCAAAGTTTCGACATATGTTTTGTTAAAAGGTTGAGATAGTACATCTACACAATTATCACCTGTACGCTTTAATTCAGCCTTAGTGAGTTTCAAAGTCTTTCCTACATCAGACTCTGTCGGGTCTGCAACAATAGCAATTCCTGACACTTTATGATGTTTTGTGGCAAATACTCGCAGTTTGGTTAGACCTTGACCATCAAAAGCCTCTTCAGGAATCGTAATTGCTGCAGTTGAAGACTGTGCGTATCGTGGCTCTATAACATCTATGGATACAAATTGTTTATCTTGAGGATTATAGTAAGACACCACAAGCGATCGATTGCCACTACCACTACAGCTTCCACTACCACTACCGTAACCGCTTTGAGAGTAAGGCGCATCCGCATGAGCCACAGGAGTAGCAAACGATGCAGACAAAATAGCATTATCAGCACCACGTGAATTCTGTGAAGAAAATCCACCGAACATCCCGAGGATTGCCCCAATAACACTTGCAGCTACATTTTTTCTAGTAACACCTAAAAATTTTGTGAAAGGCGAAGCAATTGAAGAAGCAAAGCCAGGTTCAATATATAATTTACCTAATGTCCAGTCACGGTACCACGAATCAAGAAGTAGATATTGCCTACCAACACCAACCTGGCGCTTGAAAGTTATATCTAAAAACTCACCGGGTTGCAGTGCCTGACTGTAATCAATCTCCCCTAAAAAACTCTCAGTAAGTTTCTTTGAGAGATCGACATCCTCTTTATATATGATGCATAAGTCTGAAAATGTTGACTGGGTAGCGATGTCAGTAAAATTAGAAAGTATATAACCCTTAAAGTCGGATTTTACAAAAAGTTTTTCATTTTTCTTTAAGATGACTTGCTTTACACCGACATGATCAAGGGCGCTGACTTCAGGTTCAATTTCTTTAATTTGCAACTTAACGACACCATCTTCAACAACAATTTTCTTTTGTAACGCATAAAAATCAGGCTTAACAATATTTTGTTCATACGCCTCCTTACCTTCTGCAATCGAATCAAAGCGACTACTAGGTTTGCCAAACATCACATCGTTATCCATTACGTACTTTTTCCCTGTCCAAACATACGCGAATGGTGTTGAAGAGCAACTCCCGCCGCCGGATGAGCCGCCGGAACCACAAGAGCTGCCTGAGCCGCAGGAACTACAAGAGCTGCCTGAGCTACACGAACAACTCGAGCCGCCGGATGAGCCGCCGGATGAGCCACCGGATGAGCCACCGGAACCAGAGCCTGCTGAGTTACAATTGCCATTACTACAACAAGCGTCGGCACAAAGTAAAAAAAATGGGATGCTGGAAAAAAATGTTGCTGTGGAAGTAGCAAGATCAGAAAATACAGCAGAAAAGAATAGAATTACTATACCTAATAGGTACTGTAATTTAACACTAGGCACTGTAATTTTATTGAAAGTTTGATAATGAGCATTCATAGTTAATTATGTAAATGACTAGTTAATGTATTATTTATTTCTTGCAATTATATCATGCTAAAAATTTTATTTCATACTAAAATACACAAAATTCATTCGTACCTATAGCAACAATTTTTTATTTTATAAACACATGATCTGAATGGCCTTAAAACGTGACTGTGCAAATCACGTTACAATTGTAATTTATAAATTGTTGCATTCGGTGCAGACGGGTACTCACCGACTAACCTAATTGGGCTCTCAGAAAACAACAATCTCCACGCCTTTCGTGACTGGGGCATTCCCTGTTTTGTAAGCGGGTGTACAAACTGATATATTGCAGCACCGTCTGTAACAGTATTTTTGGATTGACCCAATTCCTCAGGCGAATACCCATTGTATTCAACTATATACATTTCTGAACCGGGGAAAGCAGTTTTATAGCGACCGAAGGCATCCAGCAACGGCCCCTCCCCTTCATACAGAAGTTCATGGAAGACCATGCTCGCAACCAGCACTACTCGACCAGCAGGCAGTAATTTTTTCCAATGCTCTGGATATGCAACGTCGCCAATCAAATACATGAAATCTTCAATTAAACCTTCCTTAGGAACATGTGTATCAACTCCTACTCCAGTCAATCCCGTAACTTCACTAATTTTCTTCCCAATATGTCCAGACCCACAACCCAAATCAACGATAACTTCTGCGCTACTCTCGCTCACTAAAGCAACTAAATCTTTAGCTATATTTGTTGCATACGCTTCACTTGAGAGACTGAGTGCATCACCATCTCTCATAACTTGCTGACCAGATATCATAGTCCCAGATATTAAACCAACCTGTTGATGCACGATCGGAGCGTATGCTCTTGAAAAATGTAAAATATTCTGGAATGACACGGTTCGATAACCAGATCCTATCCTAAACTGGCCGTCTATATTTCTCTCAAGTACCACAGGCAGCATTGTTGATACAAATAATAACGTTGCTTCAAGCTCTTTTTTCTGCAAATTTAATGACTGACATATTTCAACAACTGTTGTTTGCTCACCAGTTCTTTCTAAATATGAAAACACACCCATAGTGTATAGAGCATGTGCTGCTTCAACCAAAGCCCAATTATTGATAATACTAGACCAGTTTTGCATATTCAATGTATTCCTCAACTTTTACTCGTGTGGGTGCGATAATCAACATCATGACGCGTCCTGAGGATAATAATTTTAAATCAAAGGGTATCATCCCCTCCTTTCGTTCTGCAGTGTACAAAACAGAGTTTAGTTTTTCTAATAAAACACTCGGTGATATGTTTTTCCACTCAGACCTTTCAATTTCTATAGCTGTATATGGAGGCATAGTGTCTCGCTCGTAACCTAAACGGGTTAAAATTTGAAATGGATATGAAGAAATCACCCTTCGGGGATTCACCTCTGTAAAAACCAAGTTCCCGTCTGCTTGCAACACTGCGTTAAAAGCCAGATGACCACTGAAACC
This sequence comes from uncultured Candidatus Saccharibacteria bacterium, assembly GCA_964649535.1. GTDB lineage: Bacteria > Patescibacteriota > Minisyncoccia > Phycocordibacterales > UBA918 > OLB19. The sequence continues at coordinate 12,855 of CAZYTF010000011.1, forward strand.
ACTCAAGACTAATCGTTCACAATAAATCCAAGCGTACTTTTCAAGTTTTTGTACCACGTCAGCATCCAACCAGTGCTCTGAATTGCACCCCATATAAGACATGCCGTTAGCTCGAATAATCTGATTATGCACGGATACAATAGAAATCACACCTTCAGGATTAATGTGGCACTGAATACTTGGCGAAGCAACTACGTCTGGTTGCCAGACCTCAACGATATACTTAGACCCCGCACTTGGCGTAACTGCAGCAGATGGCAATAGTAAGCTTGGAGTAAAAATAGCTCGCAAAATTTGCCACACATCTAATCGCTTAGAACCGATACCAGCAACACCATCATCTTGCTTTATTATAATTTCTTGCGCACCATGCAAGAGCAAAGTTATGGCAGCAAGCAAAATATCTATTGCTGTTGCACAATCTTCATATCCTTTCGCTATCGGCAAACCAAGACTCCTTGCTGTTTTGCGAAACAAGCTTTTATGCACTTGAGATTCATACTGGGCTGAGGCATATGGATATTTAATCTCTAATTTCTGTGCAAGACGCTCCTCCCAAAGCGTCGGCATAAACACATCTATTTCTGAATCAGAATTAAGGTGGCTACGCATTTCTATTATACAATCTTCATCTTCAAAGACAGAAAATGGACCAGATGGAATTTTTGATATAAAAAAGACTAGTGGTGCTGCTACTATTTTCTGTTCAGTGAGATATGCGAGCAATTCAGCGTCGGGTGGACTTGTGCGCACCATTATTGAATCACCAGGCTCAGCAAAATAAATTGCATTTTTATCAAATGCATACAAACAATCTGGCTGGTACGCATACGGAATGCTGAGATTGTGCACTAACAATCGAGACATATGTGCATCATACACTAAAAAACCGCCCGTGTAGCATCACGGGCGGCTCGACATCGGACTTGTCATTTTTTTGGTCGAAAAACAATCCTCCCCGACCATTTTCCGTAAGTCCATTTTCCAGCCAGCGAACCATCATTGCGAATTGCAATGTCTTCATACAAGGCTGTGTCGATGAAGATTTTCTTTCCCGACTTCTTCACACGTTTTGCCTTGTACGTGCTTTTCTTTCCACCGCATGGTGAAACGACCCTGTAGGCCATTTTTGTTCCATTGACTGTGAGTTCACCACAGCCGTTTCCCCAGTTGGTGGTGTAGGTACCATCAGGCAAATTGATTGAATCTGCCCTTGCGCCCGCTGCTGTCATCAGCAGCATCAGCAGCATTGCGAAAAAAACTCTCATTTGTGGTTCCTCTTCTGCTCTTCCACCCCCTTGATTGGGGGTGGAAATTAAATGTACTATAGCATAAAATAAATGCAAGCTTTTGGTGTAATATGCAAACACATCTGGCCCTTTTTTAGTACCATCTAATAATGTCAGTATCTATGGCTCAAAGTATTCAGGAAGAGCGGTGGCGGTGGCTCAAACCAATAATCAACAAAGAAATGAGGTTGGTCGACGTAGCAAAAGTCTGTCCGCACAGTGAACGTAGTGTGAAACGTTGGAAGCAAGCGTATATAAAGTTCGGCATGTCGGGGTTAATACCAAAAAGCACCCAACCTAAGACATCGCCAACCGAAACGTCTATCCGCATCAAGGAAGAAGTGATAATGTTGCGCAAACAAACTGGTCTCTGTGCTTTGAAGTTGCACTGGCGATTAAAGAAGCAGGTCTAGTAGTCCCTGAGAGAACCATTGGCAAAATATTGAAAGACGAAGGATTAGTGAAGAAATACCGGAAGAAGAAGATTAAGTATAAATACATAAAAGCCGAGAGATTACCGGGAGAACTCCTAGAGATGGACGTTAAATATGTACCTGGTGCGATTAAAGGCCTTAAGTACTATCAATACACAGTGATTGACACTGCTTCTAGGTGGAGACATCTAGAAGTGTTTGACGAACAAACCACCCATCACTCCATCAGAATGATGGAGATAGTTCTGAAGCGTTTCCCGTACCAAGTACATGGTCTAAAGACAGACAACCACAGTACTTTCACTAACTACTATCTGGGAACTAATAAACGCAGTGATGTTTCAGTGAAGACCATACATGCTTTAGATTTGTGGTGCCGCCAACACAACATCACTCACTACCTTATTGATCCCGGCAAACCAACTCAAAATGGAACCGTGGAGCGATCACATCGTGAAGATGGTGAGAAGTTTTATCAGAAAAATAAATTCCAAAGTGTTCAAGAACTTAAAACAAAAATTCGCGTCTGGAATAATTATTATAACGACTTAGAACACTGCTCCCTTGATGGACTGAGTCCTAATGAAGTATTATTGAAAGTGACAGATGTGGTTGCTTAAAACATTGGCGCAGGCTTGAGTATATTCAAGAAATCTACGTTAGTAGACTATGTATACTGAAGATTTTTCCTAATCCAATTCTAAAACAAAGCTTCTGTAAAAATGAAAACTGCATGATAGCCATCAGATGATGGTCGAACTCCCCCTTCTAAATCACCTGTTGTAGCCCTTCCGTAGTGACGGGTAGTCCGTTGTTTTTGTCTAAATTTAGGAAATATAAAACACTCGGTGTAAATTTAAAAACTGCCACAGCTTCACTCTCGTAGTCCGAAAGTTGAAATATAGGCCACGTTTGTTGATTTTCAACCAAACGCTTCTTGATAGTGGCAATCGCAATTTTTTCCTCTTCGGAGCCTTTCTCTAAAAGTGCTGTCTGACCCTGCGCCTGCACAGTCACGTACTCAGGACCAGAACCTAGCGCCAAAGAAGCTTTTGGATTAGCCAGTAAGTTTTTATATTTTTGTGTATCAACTGCAGTCAGAAAATAAAAATGTAGATTTTCATCTATTGAAAAATATACGATAGCGGAATGTGGCGCCCCTTCACTACTCACTGTTCCTAGCGAAGCTGTTATATTTGTTGTTTCTGACAAAAAGCGGAGCGTGACGTCTTTAAGATTTGTTTGTTCTGGTTCCATAAAAATTTAGTTACTTCTCAATACAATTAGTATACGCATTACATAATTTGATGCCACATCTAATAGTAACTACTGTACAAACACAACAACACCGAGACGTAATCTAGCGTGATACAATTACATTAATGGACGGTCAACTTAAAGCAATTGAGTGGGAAGCACTTGAACATAGTCATAGCCAAAAAGGCAGTGACTGGTTTTGGATTTTAGGCATACTTACTCTCTCCGGGACAGTCGCTTCGATTTTGCTTAAAAATATTCTTCTCGGAATAGTGATACTCATCGGAGGTTCCGTCATGGCAATACTTGCTACACGCGAAGCGAAGGTTGTAGCGTACGCTGTCACCCAACGTGGTCTGCGCGTTAATGACGTTCTATATCCATACACAACACTCGAATCATACTTCATAGAAGACGATGAGGTCACGGAAGCGCAACTTCTCATAAAGTCCAGTAAATTGTTTATGCCGCTCATCATTATGCCGCTCCCCAGTGAACATATAGACGATATTGAAGACATCATTTCTGAACGCCTCCCTGAAGAACATCTGGAAGAACCATTTGCAAACAAACTACTGGAATTTTTTGGTTTTTGATGTATGATTTTGGTCATTCACCTAGTCAAGAAGTGACTATTGATGTCTGCTCTCGTAGTTTAATGGATAAAATATCGGTTTGCGGTACCGGTGCTCCAGGTTCGACTCCTGGCGAGAGCACAGATTCAATCTCTGAAACTCAAACGTTATTCTGTAACGGTAATTTTTCCAGTTTTATTCGCGCGGATGTGGTCATGGAATTTCCACTCCCCTACCTTATCGTATTTAAATTTCCAATCCTCTCCCGGGGCAATGGGCCTTAACGGGTCAAACTCAGGATAAATACCATGCGTTGGGTGCAAATCAGAAGCTGGCCAATGGAACTCATTGCTTTCATTTTTCCAAAGAATAATCTCCCCTTTCTTAATTACAACCTCTCGAGGTTCATACCCACTATCAGTACGCACGATAGTTATCGTTGGCTCACCTAATTCAATAACTTTTCCTACTTCACTCTGTGGTGTGAGAAATAATACATACACCACAAGGGCACACACAACAACACTTCCGCTGATAATTATTTTTTTCATAGACTACGCTGTTTTTTTCTTCTACCTAATAAGAAAGTTACGACACTGCCAAGAACAAAAGCCACACTTGCTGCAGCATAGGGATTTACGTGTGCGTTTTGATTTGGCTCAGGCAGTACCTCCATAGTAAAGGAGGACTCCACTACAACATCGGCATCTTTTTGAAAGCGTGCCAAAATTTCATAGGTACCTTCCTCGGGGAATGCGTACGTGAAGCCAGTTGCGCCAAAAAAAGATTTTCCTATTCCTCCTGAGAAAAAGAGCTCTCTATCCCGGGAAATGCGCACCCAAACATCAGTATATATATCTTCAATTTCAGGATTTTCTTGAATGTACGTATTAAAATCAAATCTAATCTGCTCAAACGCAATCGGGAGAATCTGATACCCAATGTCAATAAAATAACCGTCTTTTGTTTCCTCATGAGAAACTCCACCCCCGTGGGCATTCACAAAAAGTGAGTTTGTGCCGAACAGGAAAGAAATAAAGATTATTATACAAAGTGACTTCATGTGCATATAGTAGCATGCGGAAAATTACGTCATTACCTACACTGTCTCTCCCACTCCGCAGGGAGAGAGGAGCAGAGTTCTTCAAAAGGTTCGGAGCCTTCATGAAAATTAAACGAAGCTACTTGTGCGAGATACAGGTAGCATTCATCCTGAATTTCTTTTGACGCGCCACGTGAACACATGTCGATAGCCTCTGGAATGAGCGTTTGATCTTCTTCTGGAAAAGCATTTGCACCACGAGCTAAACACATTCCTTGATACGCACTAGGCAGACTATTACAAAATGAAGACATCTTTTCAGGTTGGCCAAGATGATGACGCCCATTAATAGTAAACGCAGTGATAAAACACTTCTCCTGGTCAGACTCTTCTGTAAGCGCAAGACAGTAGTTGAGCACCCCTTCACGATCAAACAACTCACCGTAAAAGAATGGCCATGCTTCCCTCCAGCAGGTTCCGTATTCCAATTCATTTGAACTATTTTCTTCACAAAACTGAACAATGTTGTCACGCGTTGGGGCGAGCGGGAGCTGGTCAATCAAAGCGTAATCCTCAGGTTCTAGTGGCTGGAAAAGCTGCATATAAACACCTTCGTAACAAACTTGCCTATAGTCTCTATCATCATCCTTCAAAGCCACCCTTTCACAACCGTCTAGCGAAATAGGGATATCCGCTTCCGTCATATGCACAAACACATGTCCGATACCATGGTAACAAATTGCTTTGATAAGCTCTGTCGGATTCCATCCTTCCCTCTCTTCACAGGCAATTTTTAAATCCCTTAGCGCAAACTCGAATGCCTCAGGAGAGAGCTTCCCATCATTAAAGCGAGTCACAATTGCACCATGAGCAAATCCATTCGAACATAACCCATCGGTTGGCCCTTTTGCTATGACATCAAGCCAATTATCAGGATTTAGTGATACTTCATACGCACCCAAATCGTGAGCTACTACATGACAAAATAAATATTCAGGGTCATACTTCCGAATCAGACGTATGACATTAAATATTTGAGGAGATTCTAATTCGACAACAAGTTTTGGAACTTCCTTTTCGTAACATACAGGTCGGTACGAGGCATCTTTACACACCTCAACAATGCGTTCTGCATATGCATCGAGTGAATGCTCGTCTTTTTTATCTTCAAAAAAAAGACCAAGATACTGAGTAAGCAGCAAGAAAGCTCCAATACATACAATAAGAATGAAGCCTCCTAGTATAAAAGTATTTTTGTATTTTTTGTAACTAAAAAAATTTATTGATTTTGCACTAAAGCCCTTGTTTTGGCGAAAAAACTTCACAAGAGTATATTATCAATTATTCTTCCAAAGAGGAACCGTGTGTCTTTTAAGAGCAGTTCAATTGCTACAGACTAATGTAACCCTTCTCAATACAAGACTCAGTAAAGCTCTCACTAAGGCTTTGATTACACAGAGCAGTCACTCTTGTTTTTGGATACAGCTTAGTAAGTCTCCCAAATACTTCTTCGTAACACCCTCTCTGTATATACCCGCCAACAAGCTCATGACTGCAAATTTCAACCGCCTTCTTTTGCTCATCCCCTGGATTCCCATGTTCAACGACCCCAGCAACCAAGCCTTGGACACAAGAAGGCAGATATCTATCTTCGATTTCAAAACAGTCTGAAAGATATTCAATATGGGCAGTGGCAGAATTTCTTGACTGCAAAAAATTTCCTACAGCTAGTTGCAATAACCTCTGATCATACCCCTCGTCTGAAATCTGTGACACTATTGCCACTGCATTTTTAACACTGTATTGAGAAGCAAAATCTAGTTTTTGGCCCACCTCATAGTAACAAGGCCACTTATATTCTGTATGTTGATTTACACAAATCCAAAAGGGATCCTGATAATTATAAGAAAGCCCATACTCACCAGTCTCCATCCATGAGACCAATACATTAAAGACTCCCTCATAACACTCGGATATTTCACTCTCCTCTGCCTGAAGCTCCCCACAAAGTTGTAGCGGCACGTTAATAATTTTTTCATAATCTCCCCATATCGTAATATCCCCTTCATCCACTTCCGCAAGAGCAAATCCGTGCCCACTTCCATGGAAACATGTTATTCGAATTAACGGCATCATTCCAGAAAGCCGCTTATCCATGTAGTCACAGACCTCGCGCACATACTGTGGTGAGGGATTATCCTGTATTAAATGCTCAATAAAACCATGATAAAAGCCGTACCCACAGACTTGTGACCCCTCAGGGAAACTAAGTTTATCTAAGTCATGGTGGATTAAGAATGAATCGAAGAATGCAAAGTCACCAATCCTGTGTGCATGTAGGTGACAACCTGTTTCAGCAAAATATACTTTATTTTCATACAAGTAATCAAAGGCCACAAACGCCGCCGCCACTCCCCCTGCGTTATGGTATTCATGAAGCACCTGATACCAACAATCAAGAATTGCATCTGATCTTTTAGGATATGATTCACAATTACTAAACGCTTCGGAAAGAGGGACGCTTTTCTGTTGCGAAATAAAAATAGCTACAGCCACGGATACAATTATAGCCGCACATACTACGAGAATTAAAATGAATTTTTTACTCAACATATACTAGTCGGCGACCTCAATTGTTCCCTGAAAGTAGGAGCGCAAATGATCATGATAATTCCATTCTCCTTTTCTTTCGAACTTAAAGCTCCACACTTCATCTGACGCAACAGGCTCCTTTGAATCAAAAGCAGAATAAATACTATGCGTTGGGTGTAAATTTGAAGCTGGCCAATGTGACGTGCCGCGATCTGTAGAGAACGTCACCACCGTTCCTGGCTTTATGACAATATTTTTTGGACGATACCCGTCATCAGACAAAAGTATCTCTACTTCTTTCTGACCTCGCATATCGTGAAATTCAAAATCAGACTTCTGTTGACTGTTGTTATACAATGCAAATATTCCAACAATCATTACCACGACACATAAAAATCCAAAACCAATATAAAGTTTGCTACTCCCTTTTATTTTCATAAAAATAGTATACAGGAATTAAAAAGGGTCTTTACATTAAATAAAATTTTTACTATTTAAACAACGTATAAGTTCCTCGTCTGCATACCCCGCACACATTTGTTCCCAAGTATCTTGAAAGCGCGAATCCCAAGATGTAAGCCACGTTGCACCCTCTACACAAAGCAGCTCTGCTTCTGCATCAGGCATCTTACTACAGGCTTCACGCATCTTAACAAAGTTAAAAGAGAATACTGAATTAGAAGTATGTCCCGCACCGCGGAAACACGCCTGCTTATCAGCAAGTACCTCTATTTCAGCACAACGCTTTCCTATAAAATTAAAATCATCATTCATAATTCCAGCCCACCACGTAGTTTGTTCAAAATAACACGCCTCTGTATACCTGTCTGAAACAGCATTGCAAGGAAAGTGCCAATCATCTTTTGGTGCACGCAACGAACCGTCCCCCATTGTATTTTGATTATACTCCATAAAAACTCCACTACTACAGCCGCCAATTGGCTTCTGCCAGTTCAACTCAGAACAAATTGCAAGTGCATCATCCAGATGTTCAGTACCGATCTCAACCATAACACCGTGCCCAATACCATGCGGACAGCCGAGACCTTTTTCACCATAAGCTTCGATGCATGCAACATCAAGTTCTTTTACGATCCCTGTTCCATTGGCGACCATCGCCCAGCCAAAGAAGCTATGGAAACAACCAAATCCAAAATTACTATCACACACAGATACGCCCTCAATGCCTACAACTTTATAAAGCGCTTCCCCAAACACATGCGCATGGGTATGTTGTATTTGATACGGCTGTTCCAAGTACATCGCAACAAAGTCAGCATACGCAGCAGGCCCTCCTCTTTTAAGAATTTGTTGCTTCCAATAGACAACCTCTTCTGCTGAACTCAATTGAGTCACCACATCTGAGGTGAGAACTTCAGTCTTTCTTTCAAGAAAAAAAACAAAGGAGATCAAAAGTATCACCACTACGCCAAACAAGATTAATGTTGTTTTTTTTGTAAAAAAATTGTCCATCTATAACACTTTACCGCATTGGAGTAATACTTCCGATACAGTCTGACCTAAAATCACCTACAAGACCCTCACAAACCAAAAGGGCGTCGGCCACACCGGAACCATCTCCTCGCACCAACCAAGATGCTCCTTCGTGACAAAGCGCATTTGAAACATCATCATACATAGCCTCATTACATTTCTGATGAATTTTTGTTGGCTCTAAATCCACATCAGCTGCGAGGTAATTTCCGATACCCCGCACACATGCATCATAAAATTGGAAATCACCCTTAAGCCCATCACAAAGCTCAGCAACTCTACTGTAGTCACGTGAATAAATACTCAACCACCATTGCACTTGATCAAAATAGCATGCTTGTTTATGTTTTTGAGACACAGTCGAACATGGTTCGTAAGGGTCGCTCTCCAAAGGTCGCACATAATAACCACCAGATCCGACTGACTCCATAGTGTGAAAATTATATTCCATAAAGACGCCACTTGAACAACCCCCGATTGGTTGCCAAGAAATCTCCTCACATAAGACAAGTGCATCTTTTAGTTTTTCATATCCAGTATAGACAAGAAGTCCGTGACCAATCCCATGCTGACAAGGTAAATTTTCTCCAGCATATGCACTTGCACAAGCTTCATCAAAAAGCGAGAGTGCCTGAATACCTTCAGTATAAATAGCACTCCCAAAAAAACTATGATAGCAGCCAAATTCAAATGAACTGTCACAATGCGCAACCCCGTCTATACCTGAAACAGTATAAAGCGCCTCCCCAAACACATGTGCCTGTGTATGTGTGTCAGCAATATCGTTTGCAGGAGTAGACTCTAAAAAAAGCCTATACGCTTCTGCCCCTCCCTTTTCTTCGATGGTTTCTTTCCAAAAATCTCTTAATGTACCCAGCTCACTTCCCGAAACTCGGTCATCTGAAATTGCTTCAGGCTGACTTTTTAAAAAAGAGATTGTTGATAAAAAAAATAGACAGATAATTCCAAGTAATACAATGCCATGACCGCTGACTGTTGTCATACTGGTGAATTAAATGACTAGTTTAGCTCTACACATTTCTACATACTGGTTTGGCACAGCTTCACAAATTTCTTTTTTTATCGCTT
>CAZYTF010000011.1:22636-25400 GCA_964649535.1 uncultured Candidatus Saccharibacteria bacterium
CGCTTCGTTTCTTTCATAATACGCTACATTTTGAAATATATGTTCAAAACACACCTCCTCCCGAGTTGCGTTTGGCATTAGGGAACAAAATCTAATTGATACATCGTACTCATTTTCTCCACCCCAATAAAGGGAGTTTTGTGATTCAAAAATACACGAACGCACACCATCTTCAACTGCCGCAAGCTCACACCACTCAACTACTTGAGAAAGTTGTTCATTTTTCATTTGTCCAACATTTCGTATGTCACGCGACTGCGCAAGCACTACAAACTCCTTACCTAAACCTCCGTAACACACAAGTCTATATTTTTCTTCTTTGATGTCATCACAATAGCTAAAGGCTTTTGAAAAAATTTCAGGAGTTGGGTTTCCATTTTGAGCTCCGGCTGCATCGAAAATATAGGGAGTTATGTAAACATAGCAAAAGTACTTTGCTTCATCTGGCATATAATCACTTTGGCATATTTTTAGCGGATCATCCAAATCAAGAAATTTTTCTTTCTGGGGTAGCCAAGCGTCTGGGTCATGTACCCCATCATGCATCTCCATAACCATCCCTCCTACACATTGATGAAACTCATTGTTGCCATATTTTTCTGTACCGACCCTACTACAAAGTTCAATTGCGCTTGGAATATCATATCCAGTATATGCAAGCACACCATGTCCAAAACCATGGAAACACATAGTGTATGCGCCTGGACCTCCAGGAGCTCTCTGACAGACCTCGTTCACCTCATCAAACACCCCAAGCCCATCTTGTAATAATGCCCCAATAACAATAGTGTGTGAACATGCATTTCTAAAATCTGCTGTACAATATTTCATCCCTTCGATACCTTCCTGTTTGAACATTTCATCACCAATAATGTGCCCAAGTAAATGTAGGTCTGTGTTTGAAGGCAATGGCGCCCGCTTTAAAATTTCAAATGCATATGCCCCACCTTCCTTTTGAGAAAGAGTGACGAAGTACGATGAAATGTCACCAAAATTTGGTTGCACTTCCTGGATTGCCATGATGTCACGTTCGTAAGCATTTTCATTACCAATATTCTTATTCAACTCCACCGAGCTTATCGGAATTTCAATCACACCCAGATTAAAAAGAGATGCCAAAAAACCAACGACAACAAGTAGACTTGTGAGGACGTATATGCACTTTTTAAGCTGTTCGTTCGTGAGCTGTTTCACAATCACTCTAAGTATAGCAAAAAACGGCCTGTGGCCGTTTTTTCAATGTGTAAACTTTGTTTATTTTGTGCGCTGTATAGCTGCAACAAGTCGAGACTTCTTTCGTGATGCAGTGTTACCTTTAATAACGCCTCGTTTCGCAGCCTTGTCGATAGCCTTGTATGCTTCTGGAAGCATAGCTTCAGCTTCTTTGGTTGAGCCAGCTATTATCAATTTACGCATTTTTTTAACCGCCTCGTTCATAACAGACTTACGTCGCATATTGAACACTCGCTTATGTAGCGATGCGCGGTGTGCTTTTTCTGCTCCTTTTGTGATTGGCATAATGTGGCCGAAACTATACATGAGAGCCCCACAAAAAGCAAGCATCGTATCTCTCTATGTTTCTTGAATTCGCGGCAAGACTCGCAAAAGTGCGGAATCTTCCCCATCGGTGCCTGGACAGCTAATGTAATACGTTGTGTCTGCGTTTGGCGATACATCTTCAGAGCCAGTGTTAGGTGTATCTATCGCAGAGTTGCCAGTTGAACCTTGATAACCCACAGGACCAGCACTCGCAAGATTTCCAATCAATTCACAATTAGCCAGACCATTAGTATTCCATGTAACAGTGGCTGTTTCTCCAGCGCGAATAATAAACGGACTCACATCAATTTCGGGATTACTCCCACATTCGTGAATGTATTCATCGAAGTGGGTGCTACTACACCCACTTGCCGGCATTGCAAACCCTCCACCTGGACCACGTGGTGACAATTCGGAAAGTCCCAATTCAACTGAATTAATATCCTGAACAACGTGTGACTGAACATCACCTCCACCAAACAAGCCCATCACGAGCATTATTGCAGGAGTAAAGATTTGTAATAAAATTTCCATATACACTATTATTCCATAGATACTGACTCCTATTTTTTACCGGTGTGTACTACTCCGATTTTACTAAATCAATATTTCTTTGAATGATTGTGCGAAACTCAGAAAGTCCTTGACCCCACGCCTCTGGATTATTGCCAGGGTATGAATTGCCCCAGTCTGCCTCAGTGAGATTTGCAGCAGATTTTTTTGCTTCAGTTAGATAGACAAGCGCATCGGATTGATAACCTGTGTTTAGAAGAGACAGACCATACATATTGAGTAGCCATGCATTCCCCGGTCGATGTTGAAGTCCTACTTCGAGAACTGGCTTCATTTCTTCGTACTTCCCTTGAGAAAAGTAAATCCATGCCAAATCTACACGAGACCATGGCGCCACAGGCATTATGTCTATAAATGTAGTAAATGCATCCTCACCTTTTTCCCAATCTGAGAGGTTGTTAGTTTGACGCGCTTTATAGCCATAGGTGAGGCCGATCATATAAAATACATTCGGAAGTTCATATCCGTAGTATTCAAGCTGTATATCAAATTTTTTGAGTGCTTCATCAAACTTCCCTTCTATAAAATCAATGCGGCCAAGCTGGTACCATAACTCTAAATTGCTTTTTGGATCCTGCGCGATTGCCGCTTCAAAGTATTTTCTCGCCATCACTAGATCATAAGGCCCCCCTGGGTCGTCATCGTGATTAAA
>CAZYTF010000012.1:0-2364 GCA_964649535.1 uncultured Candidatus Saccharibacteria bacterium
CTTCAGCACACTTCGTCTGTCTTACCGACCCACTTTCCCTACAAGACGCTCTTCCGATATATGGCGTGGTTATACAACTAAGAACATGTGTGGAATTTTATCTACAGTTGAGATGCCACCAAAGTTAAAGGTAAGTTTATCAACCTCACGACCAATCATAACGCGTTCTTTCTTTGTATATTTTCTCTCTAATTCACCTGATTCACGTTCAGCTACAAGTTCCTTGAGTCGAGCGATTCGCTTTCGAATCTCAGCATAGTTTGTAATCATTCCTCCAATCCATCGATTCGTTACGTATGGCATCTCAACAGCTTCAGCATGTGTCTTCACGATTTTTGAGATTTCATCTTTTGTACCAACAAAAAGAACTGTTTTCCCTTGTGAACCCGCTTCATGTAATGCTTTTTTTGCATCTTCGATAAGAATCACTGTTTTTTCTAAATCAAAAATATCAGTTCCTTGTTTGTTAGCAAAAATATATGGAGCGGCTGTTGGGTGTCGGCGGCTTTTTGTAAAACCAAAATGAGCCCCAGCGCTAAAAAGTCGCTCAATAAGTGTTTTGTTATTTTCAGTGTTTGTTGACATGTGTAATTATTATTGATTCCAAACTGTCCCTAGTAATTAATAAACTTGTTGTATAAGGGTACATCGAGGTGGCCATTGACCGCACGAGCCTTATTGACAGTTTCAGGAGTCTGGAGTTTGTATTCATCGCCTTTTAAAATTAAAAAACGCCTGATTACAAGCGAGGCAATCCTACCACATGAATGTAATCAATTCAACCAGTACGGACCTCATTGGAGCGGTAAACAATGAGTGTAGACGTTATTATTAATTTGTGATACTTTTCGTTCAGAAAGAAACAACAGGAGACAGACATGACTCAACTCATTGAATTTTGGTCAAATGCTAGCCTGTCAGGAAAAAGCTTCGCAATCACGCTGTATGCAATCGCTGGTTTTATCGTATGGTATTGCTTTTATGCGTTTGAAACCTTTCTTAACGGAGGTTCCAGAGCTCATAAAGGTACGTGGTGGGTGCTCAGATATTTCTGGGAAGAGACGCTTTGGTTTTCACCTGGCGGACTTGAAAAACGAAAAAAACATCTCCAAATGATATGTCGGACAACCACGATTGTCGGGTGCCAAGTTACCTATGAGTACAACAACCTTGAGCACTATGAAGCTCGAGCGAAACATGCTTTTGGATCAGGTTTGTATTTTTGGGGAATGAAGGTGTGTATCGCCTTCTTTCTATGGCCACTTTTGCTCGCATTGCTCGCTGGAGCCTTTTTGATTGGAATTCTTTTTTGACACCACTGAATGCATTTTTCTGAAGTAACTCAAGTTCAAGAGAAATGGCACGGCCGCACTCTACGAGTGCGGCCTTTTTTTTATTCTTCTAGAGTAGTCCCAGGGATAACATCCCCTGCTGCAGCTTCATGGATTGCTTCAATGATGGCATCGAGCTGACCTGACATAACTTGTTCAACATTGTACCAAGATTCTTTAATACGATGGTCTGTGATGCGATTTTGTGGAAAGTTATACGTACGGATTTTTTCTGATCTGTCTCCGGTGCCTATCTGATTTTTTCTGACTGCTGCATGCTTCCGTGCTTCCTCTTCTTCATGGAGCATCTCAAGCTTTGCAGTAAGCATTGTCATTGCCTTTTCGCGGTTTTTAAGTTGCGATCGTTCAGACTCACACCGCACATCAACTCCTGTCGGCGTATGCACCAAGCGCACAGCTGTCTCTACTTTGTTAACATTTTGCCCACCTGCCCCACCCGAGCGGGAAAATTCAAGTTCGATATCGCCGGGATTAATTTCAACTGTTGGCTTCTTGCGCATAGGGAGCACTGCGACCGATGCAGTTGAGGTGTGTGTACGTCCAGCCTTCTCAGTCACAGGAACCCGTTGCACACGATGAACACCTGTCTCATACCGGAGTGCGTCATATACTTTTGGTGAAATGATTTCAAAAGAGGCCTCCTTATAGCCTCCGCCAGCTGACGCTGACACAGAAGGAATCGAACGCTGCCAACCTTGGTTTTCAGCATATTTGATATACATCCCAGCAAGCTCTTCTGCAAAGAGAGCAGCCTCGTCGCCACCCGCCCCTGCACGCACCTCAAGCACGACACCGTAAGGCTTTGCTTCTTCTACTTTTGAAGATTCAATAATTTTATCCATCTCAGTAAACTGGATTGTGAGCTGTGCCTCAATTTCAGAAACCTCTTCTCTTGCAAGTTCAGCCATTTCAGGTTCAGTCTCTATGAGGGAACAAGCTTCAGCAAGCTTCACCGAAAGAGCATCATACTGTGACGCTAAAAATTGAGTCTTGTGATTCTCTCGGAATTCTT
>CAZYTF010000012.1:2374-15097 GCA_964649535.1 uncultured Candidatus Saccharibacteria bacterium
TTTTTCTTCATTTTGTTCCATAGGTATATACAGGATAACAGAAAACTGCCATACCGTACCCCTCGAGGTAGCAGTATGGCAGTTTCAGTAGTTACACCTTCTTCTTTCTGTCAGATACTTTTCCTGCTCGCGCTTTGAATCGTTCTACTCGTCCTGCAGTGTCCATCACTTTCTCTTGTCCTGTGTAAAACGGATGTGAAGCACTTGAAACATCTACGTGGGTAATTGGATATTCTTTTCCATCTTCCCACTTGTCTGTGTTCTCAGTGTCAATCGTAGAATACACCAAAAACCGTGCTCCACTGGAGTTATCATGAAATATCACTTGACGGTGATTTTCTGGATGTGTGTCTGTTTTCATGCGCAGTACTATAACAAAATTTACTTGTTTGACAAGTGACCAATCACATTAACCTGCCTGAAGAATCTTAATCTCATTTTCAAGCCGTGCTTTGCGGGTCATAACTTGATCTCCATAAAACTGATTTTCAACCCTAAGGGCACCTCCCCATCCAGCATAATACCTAAGTGCCGCAAGTCGATCTGCAGTAAAGGAGCCACTTGCACCGTTGTCACGAAGCAACAATGCGGAAGCCATGAACGCATCCTGCTTATTGAAAGGGTTCGCAGGAGCTGAACCACCCGTCAAACTACGAATCGCATCATTGGACTGTATGTATGTGTACCCAGCTCCATTCTTTACAATGCCGCCGTAGATAGCCCATGTCGACGGAATAAACTGGAGAGGACCCATAGCTCCTCCCCATCCGATTCGAGAACCGTCAGCCCGAAGAATTGGACATGACACCTTCTGTGTAGCAGCGTCAAATCCCAAAACTTCTGCAATCGCCATGAACACAGGTGCATCGCGATCAGGGTGCATCACTGACTTACCTGCCCGGATATCCCCAACAAGACATGAGCCTATATGATTTCCAAAATTTGACTCCTGTTCTAGGATCGCAAGTATCAATGCTGGACTCACACCCGTCTTTGATCCTGCAAACTGCGCCAACTGAACGGCCTCAGTAAACTGAATTGCAGTACTTCCTCCAAGCAGTTGGAATAATTGATTACGAAGTTGGGATGCAGTTTTTTGTTGTGAATCAAGAAGTTCTTTATAAATAGCCTCCTCACCTTTGGTGACATCAAGGATGTTTGCTTTTTGTGCTTCTTTAATTTGAATCTCTTTCTTTTCCAACTCTTGCAATTCTTTGAGTCTCGCCTCCGAAACTTGTTTTTCCTCAAGTGTCATTTTCTGCATGTGCGTGTCGTTTTTTATTTCAGTCAGAATTTCAAGTGAGTCAGTTAACGACTGTTTGACCGCTCGAAAACTTTCTACATCTGTAAAGAATTCAGAAAAATTTTGATTACTTAACATAACCTCGACAAGAGAATAGTCGTCGACTGCTTGTGTTTGTCTAATAAGCTCTGCAAGTGACTTACGTTGTTTTTCAAGACGACTGATGAGAATAATGATGACTTCTTCCTTATCACCAATCTGATCATTCAATTGCTCAATAGCAAGTGAGCGAGCTTGGATTCCAAGTTGCGCTTTGTTAATTTCCTCGTCGATGATATCTAAATCTCGCTCAAGAGACTGACGCTCTTGCTGTTTGTTCTCTACAAGAATTTTTGATTGAAAAATCTGCTTCTCTACTTGCATAAGCATACCCTCAATCCTTTTTTTTCTTTCTTCATCCGTCTCAGCATGCAGGAAAACCGGCGCCAAAAGCAAAATGAACATAAAAAAAACTGTACCTGTTCGCATGTTCCCTCGATTATACCATGTGATAAAAAAATACATGCAGCCTTGATGCTGCATGTATTTTTTATGACGATTGATATTATTCCTTTTCTGACTCCTCTTCTGCCTTACCTTTCTTTTCAACCTCAATACTGCTTATGTCTGCAGCTTCAGATGACTCTTCAGGCGTTTCTTCAGGCTCCTCTTCACGCGCAGCTGAAACTGTAGCAATAACGGTCTCTAGGTCTGCCGTAAATGTAACTCCGTTTGGTACCGAAATATCAGACAACTTAATCTGTGATGCTTCATCCACAAGTACTGAGATGTCGACAGCGATATGTGCAGGCAAATCTGACGGACGACAAGTCACTTCAAGCTCATGAACTGCCTTTGTGACAGATGCTCCTGATTTCGTAACTGGTGCCTCACCAATAAATTCAATTGCTACATCTGTCGTAAGCTCTTTACCTCTTTCAATTGCATAAAAATCAACGTGATCGACACCACCTTTCGCTGCATTAAACGCAACGTCTTGTATAAGCGCCTCAATCTCTTCATCAAGACCTACAAGTGTAAGAATCGTTGACTCACCTGCTGTATGCAATGTTTTCTCAAATGTTAGTCCATCAAGTGTAATCGAAACAGGTTCCTGCTTAGGACCATATACCACTGCTGGGATACGACCACCTTCACGTACTACAGCTGCTGACTGTTCTCTTTTTTTAACTTCTAGTTTTACTATCATATGGGCAAGACTATAGCATAAACTTTATAAATCTCAATCCTCAAGACTCACTAAACTGAGGAGGGCATCTAAGGTATACTATTAGCACATGTCACAACAATATGATTTTGTCGCTATAGGAGATATCGTCGTTGACGCTTTTATTGAGTTAAATAAAGACCAGGCTGATGTATCGGTCGATCTTGATACAGGACGCAAAACACTACAGATGCCATTTGGTAGTAAATTACCCTACGATGACGTTACCGTTGTCTACGCCGTAGGGAACTCTCCAAACGCTGCTGTATCAGCTCACAGACTGGGTCTGGAAACAGCACTAGTAACCAATGTCGGACACGACCGAAATGGTTCAGACTGTCTTGCTGCCCTACGAACTGAAGGTGTGCATACCGATTTTGTAAAAGTGCATGAAGGTAAAAAAACAAATTACCACTATGTGTTGAGATACGGCCCTGAACGAACAATTCTTATAAATCACGAAAAGTATCCGTATGTACTTCCAAATTTTGAAGTACCACCACGCTTTATCTACTTCTCATCAATCGGTGAACACGGTCTTGATTTTCATTTTGAAATTGCAAAATATGTAACACAGAACCCAGAGACAAAACTTGTATTCCAACCAGGAACATTCCAAATTAATCTTGGAGCGGAAAAACTAAAAGAACTCTACGAAGTTACTGAAATATTTTTCTGCAACAAAGAAGAAGCTCAAAAAATCCTCAATACGACCGAACAAGACATACCCACACTCATCCGTAAGTTCAAAGAGCTCGGACCAAAAATGCCGGTTATAACTGACGGTCCGTATGGTGCGTATGTTGTTGATGGAGACGACCAAGCGTGGCACATGCCTATGTATCCAGACCCAGCACCCCCAGTAGATCGAACAGGAGCTGGGGACTCCTTCTCATCAACATTTACTACAGCAATAGCTTTAGGAATGACACCTGCTGAAGCACTTTCGTGGGGACCAATCAACTCAATGTCTGTGGTACAACACATCGGTGCACAAAAAGGACTACTTACGAGAGAGCAGCTTGTGAAGTTTTTTGAAGATGCTCCAGAAGAATACAAAGCAATGAAGATATAAAATATATTTTACACAAAGCACTGCCAACTCTCTCCACACGTATCATAAAAACCATCGAGTAACTTCGATGGTTTTATAAAATTTATTTACTTCTTCAGACATCGTACTTTTTCATTCCTACAAATCAGTCAGAGATTCAATTTTTGAAATAACAGCTTTTGTATCTAATCCGTAATACGCAATAAGCTCATCTGGTTCCCCAGACTGGCCAAACACATCCTGTATACCCATGCGCACAACGTGCTTTGGATTTGTCTCACCGTAATACTCTGCGATAGCTCCGCCAAGGCCACCAGCGACCTGATGCTCCTCAAGCGTCACAATGACATCGTGTTCAGTGCCAAATGTATCGAGGGCAGCAGTATCTAGTGGCTTGATTGTCGGCATGCAGAGTACTGAGACACCAATGCCATTTTCATTTAAATACTTTCCAGCCTCAAGTGCTGCATGCACAAGCGTCCCGGTGACAATTATTCCTACTGTTTTTTTATGTGCGTTATCTTTATAGAGATATGTGTAAGCTTTCCCAATTTCAAATGGAGAATCTTCAGTCGTAACTACCGCAGTTTTTTCACGCGCAATTCGAATGTACACTGGACCCACATACTCTGCGGCAGCCAACACAGCTTTTTTTGCTTGATGTACATCAGCAGGTGCGATAACTACCATATTTGGAACAACACGCATAATAGCGATATCTTCAATAGCTTGATGTGTCGCCCCGTCTGGCCCAACTGATACTCCAGCATGAGCGCCAATAATTTTGACATTTGCATTGTTATACGCAATTGTTGTTCGAACCTGTTCCCAGCTACGTCCCGGACTAAACATTGCATACGATGCACAAAATGGAATTTTACCCATAGCAGCCATCCCAGACGCAACTGACACCATCGACTGCTCAGCGACGCCAACTTGTACGAACCTTTCTGGGAAGGCATTTGCAAATGTGTCAGTACGCGTTGAACCAACGAGATCAGCCGACAGCGCAACAACCGCTTCATTTATTTCACCAGCGTTTTTAAGACCGTCTCCGTATCCGTTTCGATTCGGCACCAAGTCAACCTCTGATGTGCATATTTTTTTGTCTAAGTGTTCTGCAAACATACTTATGTATCAGATGGAGTTATCATGCCATTAAGTGTCCTAAGTTTTTCAAGTGCAACCTTTGCTTGTTCAGTTTTAGGAACCCGATCTTCGGGACCTTTACCTGGAGGATTACCATGCCACCTGAAATCACGCTCAAACACATCAACACCTTTAGATGCGATGGTGTGAGCAATAATGACCGACGGTTGACCATACACTGACTGAGCCTTCCCTATCGCATCATTGATGCTACGCATATTGTGTCCATCAACTTCTTGTACGTCGAAATTAAAAGCTTCAAACTTGTCGCGCAACGGCTCAAGTGGCATTACATCTTTTGTATCTCCATCAATCTGAATACCATTGCGGTCAACTATCACGATTAAGTTATGCAACTCCTCTTTCCCTGCATGCATTGCGGCTTCCCAGATTTGCCCCTCCTGAAGTTCACCGTCACCCGTAATACAGTATATAAATTTTGAAGTGTACGGATTATTCATGCGCTCTGCGATAGCCATGCCGACAGCCTGCGAAAGTCCACTGCCGAGAGGCCCGGAACTAGTTTCGATTCCTGGAAGCGTGCCACGGTGTGGATGACCTTGAAGACGAGAACCAAACTTTCTGAGTGTCAGAAGCTCCTCAATCTCAAAGTATCCAACATGAGCTAACGTGGCATAAAGCACTGGACATATGTGACCAGCAGAAAGAACGAGTCTGTCTCTATCCATCCAGTCTGGATTTTTTGGATCATGCTGCATCACACTAAAATACAAAAGCGTGAAAACATCAGCCATGTCTAGTGGTCCAGCAGTATGTCCACTCCCAGCCGCAACAAGCATCTCAATAATGCTCTGACGAATTTCATTCGCTTTTTTTTCGAGTTTTCGTATTTCTTCAGTCGAAAGATAATGCATACTGTACGTAGTATACCGTGTTACTTACGTAATGAGAGAAACTAGATGTTTATAGGCAACCACGGGGTCGGCGGCTCCACTAATTACTGAACCTGGGGCAAATCGATTTACTCCTGCTTTTTTGAGATGAATTATAGTTTCTTCATTC
This sequence comes from uncultured Candidatus Saccharibacteria bacterium, assembly GCA_964649535.1. Classification (GTDB taxonomy): domain Bacteria; phylum Patescibacteriota; class Minisyncoccia; order Phycocordibacterales; family UBA918; genus OLB19. Next base: position 8,111 of record CAZYTF010000012.1, read on the forward strand.
ACTCCTCCATCGACTGCAATCTCAAGATTAGGATACGCATCACGCAATTTTTTGGCTGTTACCAGTGTTTGTTCATCGAACGGTTGGCCTTGTTGCCCGATATTTTTAATCCCCATAATTTGTACGAAATCAATCAATTCTATGTACGGATACATAAAGCTTAGTGGGACATCATTTGTAAATGCAAATCCAACTTTATATCCGTGTGCTCGTGCATGTCGTATGCAGTGACCATAACAATCAGTGCTCCCAATATGAATGATAACTCGTGATACTTTAAGCGAAGAAAAAATATCAAGATACTGCTCAGGTTTTTGGACCATGCAATCAATTTCAATTTCAAAGTGCGCAACGAGTTCAGACAGCTTTTGCCATTCAGACAAAACATCAGATTCTGTAAACGGCCATGCTCTGTGGGGCGCAAATACTCCATCAACAATATCAACTTGAAAAGCACTAATCGTATCTTTTAATTTTTCAGTTAAGTCTAAAATCTGTTGGAATGACGTAGCCGGGAGTGATGGGAGCAAAGAGTACTTCATATAATCATCGAATATCTTTTGCAAAAAAATCTGATACTTTTTTAGTAATATCACTAATTTTTGTATTCCTTCGTGCATATTTTTTTTCAGCACGAACTTCAGTATGCAGCCACTTCCAGATCATTTTTTTAGCATTTTTTTCATCAACAAATCGGGCGCCTATAGAAAGTACATTTGCGTCATTATGTTCACGTGAAAGCGTTACGATTTCTTCTGGACCTCCATAATACACAGCAGCTCGAATGCCTGAAAATCTATTTGCAAGCATCGCTTCTCCTTGTCCTGAACCACCAAAAATTATCCCGAGGTCATGTTTTGGTTTTACTGCTACCGCACGAACAGCCAGATAAATAAAATCAGGAAAATCGTCATGCTTATCATAAACATGACTTCCGTGATCTACAACTGTATACCCTTCACTCTTCAACCACTCACTAACTGAGTTCTTAAGCTCGAACCCAGCATGATCTGTTGCAAGATGAATGGTCATAGTAATTTATGTTTTAGCATTAAAGAAACGCGCTACTGCGGCAGTGTGTTCAACGAGTGTATGTGTGTAACTTGTTTCATTGTCATACCAGGCAAGAACCTTAACGAGATTTCCATCAACTACACGTGTCAAAGAAAGATCCGCAATACCTGCATAGCGTGCACCAATTATGTCAGAGGACACGAGAGGCTCTTCAGTCACTGCAAATAAGTTCTTCCATGTATCCGTAGCGACTGCATTTGTAAGTGCTTCATTAACCTCCTCAACTGTCGTGTCTCGTGAAGCGATAAAAGTAACATCCACAATAGAACCTACAGGAACTGGTACACGAATTGAGATGCCATCAAATTTACCAGAGAGTTCTGTGTGTGCCATAGTTGTCGCTACTGCAGCACCTGTTGATGTGGGGATGATGTTTTGCGCTGCTGCTCTTCCCTTTCTAAAATCTTTACTTGGACCATCCACGAGAGACTGCGTTGAGGTATATGCATGTACCGTATTTAGGATTGCTTTATCTATACCAATCGCCTCTTTAAGAATCGCGATAAGTGGACTTGTGGCATTGGTTGTACACGAGGCATTTGAACTAATGTTACAACTTGAGAGTGCTGCGTCATTAACTCCCATCAAAACCGTTGCACCAGTGACTCCCGCTTTAGAAGGATCATCCTTTACGGGACCGGAAATAATGACGCGCTTTGCGCCAGCATCAAGATGTTGTTTTGACAACTCATAGCTTGCAAAAAAGCCTGTTGCCTCAATCACTATATCAATTCCCTTCTCTCCCCACGGAAGTGCTTTTGGATCACGTTCCTGCACAAAATCAATTTGCTTCCCATCCACCACAAGCACCCCTTCCTTCACTTCAATATTTTCTGACCCCCTCCCATATGCAGTGTCATATTTAAGTAGGTATGCCAGATTGTTAATGTCACCCAAATCATTTATCGCTACAATATCAAAATCTGGATGACCATGTGCCATTTTAAAGAAAGTACGTCCAATTCTACCGAAGCCATTAATTGCAACTCTTGCCATGTGAAAAATACATTATGAGTAAAACTACGTACACTATACGATTTGTTTGAAGAACCGTACAGGAGTTTATCCTCAATTGAATTTATTTTTCCTTAATAAAAAAGATAATGTACGTACTCACAATGACACATACTGCAAAAATAACAGCAGCTACTAATGTTAGATGGCCCGAATCAACAAGTGCAGAGAACAGCGAGGTATTGAAAGGTTTCTTGGTTACAAACCAAACATAGGCAAGTGCATACAATAAACGCAGCCACACACTCCCAACAAAAATAAATAATAGCAACGAAGTTATTTTTCTGGCTTTAGGATGTGCAGTGAAATAATCTTTGCTAAAGATATGATACTTACATGCTCGATAAATTAAATACAGAAGCAAGAGGAGTAGCAAAGAAATACTAAAGAAGAAAGTATATGGGAGGGACGGCTCGCCACCCATCAAAAGTGGTATTCCAAGCAGATTTTTAGTTGGTTGTTTCTGGTGTACATCAATAGCGCCAAATAAGCTAAACAATTCTTGGGTTTGATAATCAAAAACTGAAAAAGTTGACTGATAGCGACCTACTACCCTTAACGAATCAACAACTGCTTCATAATATGTTTTATCTTTATTAACTTTAAGTAAAAAAGAAAATGAAAGAGTAATATCTTCAGGGTGTTGGAGGGTTACAATTATCGCTTTCAGATGTTCTGGCAATTTATCATACGCAACTCTGAATGTAACAGGAGCATCATTACTCACTGCTGTTGGCTCGACGCGCACATCATTTTGAATCAACTCAACTTCACTAAAATCCATATCCAACGTAGATGAAGCACTTGGAACCAAAACGTCCCCAGTCGGTAGAGTATTTTTTTGAACCTTCACAATGGCGCCTGATGAAATATTTCCATTGGCATCATAACTAAAGACCGTATAATATTGAGTATTCTTATCTCCTAATATACCTGTATCAAAAAACGATGTTCCACCATTTTGATACACTGGATAACCGTCGTATACACCAGTCGGATAAAAAAGATAATTCCGAACGACACGCACATAGGCAAAGTCACTATCCGCAGGATTGTCCCACGTAAGACGCACATCATCTCCAATGGCTTCAGCTTTCAGATTTGATACGTTTGCAGGAGCTTTTGTGTCTGGAGCATCAAGTGTGGTGAAGTATCCCTCTTTAAGCACAAATGATTTGCCATTTCTATCGTGTGCGACAAGTTGGTACTCATACACGGTTCCTGGCTGTAAATCTGAGATGGCGGTAATATTTTCACGCTTAAATACATTAGTAGTAACGAAACCAAGCTCGTACGAAGTAGACCTGCCCCAATGCATATCAAACTGCGCATAGCGTGATGTCTCCCAACTTATCTCAGCACTATGCATCGAAGGAGTGATTGAAAATGATATAAGGTCTATACGCGGATTATTGCCACCAACTGACGTGGAGGGCGCTGACGGGGTTGTTGTTGGTGTAGAGGTCGGTGTTATTGGAAATTTAGTAGTTGCAATTATATTTGAGGAAGTAGAGATGTTAAATGAAATATCGAATGCCTGTACGAAATACGAGTACGTCGTACTTGCTGTCAAACTCGAATCGGAATATGTCGTAAGTGTTGTCGTTGCGATTTGGATAGTGTCACGAAACACTTTATACCCACTCAAGATGTAATTGTCAGTAGAAGCACTCCACGAAATATCAATTTGTGTTTGTGCGATCGGAATAGCAGACAAAAGTGACGGAACAGATGGCGGTGTTGTGTCGTTTCCAATTAATTGCTTCACCGTAAAAGAATTACTACCCGATTGTGCACTAGCCAAAAGCGGTGCTAGGAAAAAAAGTATAATTATGCCCAATATATGATAACGCCTACAAAGTGCAATCATAGTGTGGACACAGTAATGGTGGTAGTGGCAACATAATCGCCAGCTGGTTGCACTACAGAACCTCCAACACCTACACGGAACTTAATATTAGTACCCGTCCCAAAAGGGTGATTTGAAGCCGAACTATTTGCTATAGTTTTTGGCGACGTAGAAAGTCCATCCCAACATGAATCTACTGTATCAGAGCCAGCCAAATGATTACAGCTACCCCCAGAATCAAGATAACGCTTTGAAACATCAGCTCCTTCAGGAGAAAAGCCAAAATGGGCGTCGGCGGCAGAAGTTGTAAAATTGAAATCTGGGTTTGCGCCTGCTGGTGTATAGTCAGAAATTGTATAAGCTCCACTTTGCATGGCAGGACTAGTTTCAGACTGAATAGTAAGCTGATAACCTCCGGAATTATCAGTTATAACTGTAACGGCCGCAGTTCCTGTTGCAATACCACCTGAAACACCCGGAATTGACGGAGACAAAGAAACATCACCACTTGCTGACAAGGCGATATAGGAATCAAGCATTTGTTGATATCCAGCACGGACTGTGTACGAATCACTACTTGAAATTCCACTTGCAATTTCTCCAGCCGTAGACTCTAGTGAATAATTTGGAGACGATGACAAACCACCACCGACATTAACGCTGTCGGTTTGTATTTGATAACTATTACTTGTCATCACTTGTGCAGTCGCCAAATCTATTGAAAGCAACAACAGAGGAGTTAGAAGGACCGAAAGTACAAATGGGGTGGACAGATATCCATACATAACAGATCCTTATTTACGCTTAAACTCAAAACGTGTAACGAAGAAACGAATTACGAGAAAGAAAATAAAAAGTCCAGCAAATACAACCGTTATCAACTTCCAGGGGAGGACCCAGAAGACAAGTGTTCTCGTTTCCACAACGTCATCATATCCGAGATAAATTTCAGCATCGACAGAGTAACGTCCAAACAAAAACTCACGATTCCATGACAGCTCTTTTGTACGCAACGAATTTGGCATAACAAACCAAGGGTCGAGCTCTACCTGACCAACGTTTCCACCTAAAATATTAGTAATAGTGATTGTTCCATAAGGGTTAAAGTGGACGGAACCAGTGTTTTCGAAAACAATCCCCATATCTATTGGTCCATTAAAATATATTGACTTGTCAGGAATTGTTGTGAAATCAACAAGAGAACCAGAACGTTCAATCTCTCCAGAAGTAGTTACAAAGAAAAGTGTTCCGATTCTACTTATCAAAGGAGCAGTTGGCGCGACGTCTGTACCTCCTTTTTCTTGAGATTCGGTTACAATCTGAGTCAAAATTGATCCGTAGAATCCACCGGGCTCCGCATCAGGAGGAATTGAAATCGTGACGGGAACGACTACACGCTTATTGTTGTCCAAATAAAAACGCTCATACGGAACAGAAATGTAGTCCTTAAGCGTATACGGTCCAATATCGTCACCCAGGAAGCTTACGCCACCTGAAGAACCTTCATTAGTGATGTCTTCAGTAGTGAGCTGAAATAATTTGCGGTCACCGATACGATTTGAAATTTTCAGCAGTACCGTCTTACTTTCACCAGGAGACACTTGAAGAGCAAAATATCCAGGCCCAACAACAAAGTCATTAAACTCTTTGTTGGAATCAGGTAATTTCTCGCGCTTATAATTGTCATAGATGCCCACTACTTTGGCTGGCTCGATTACAATATTTTCTATATCCGCTGAAGTTGTCTCTACATCCTCAACAGATTCCTCCGCAATAACATCACCCTCTGTTGTAGACGAGGCTGACTGCGCAAAAACACTCACCGGAAATACGATGAGTATTATTGCAATAAATCCTGATAGTGCGTTTTGTAGTGTTCGATTAAGCATATTGATTAGAACAACATTAGTTTTTACAGTATACACAACTAATGTTGGTATATGCAACTAAGCGCTGACGATCAGAAGGATTATTGGGTCTAAGAATAATTATTGGAGATGTACGTTCTTCAATATTAGACTTTAGTTGAAGCGGTTAATGTAGTTGTAGCTATGTAATCACCATTTACAAGACCTGAGTCTGGCGCAACAATAACTTTAAAGCCAACACGAGTTTTTTCGGCTACTGCAACCGCGGTGCTGTCTACGATGGTGTAATCACTTGTAGGGGTACCATGCATCATGAAACATTCATCAACACTGTCTCCTCCTCCACAACTATCGAATGCACTCACAGCATTTGTTGAAGATACTGAGTATGCAAAGCCACTAAGATTTGATCCCAGATTCATAGTTGCATCTGGCGTGGTAGTTCCGTAATTTTCAATTGTATCAAGACCTCCTGAATGATTCATTGCCACAGCCTCTGAAAATTTTATCTGGATAGTATAACCTGTAGAATCGTTTGAAGTCACTGCGACTAACGCAGTTGATGACGCTTCACCACCTGTAGCACCTCCGATGGAGTTACTCATAGTCAGATCATTTTGACTGGTAGAGAATGCAATTTCGGCACCTATATTTTGTGTAACAGTGAAGGTGTTTGTATCATCTGCCGCAAAGATTGATGTTGGCTCAAAGAGTAAATACATTACCGATGCCATAATAGTTGTCACCAGTGTCGCAGCAACAGCTGAGATTATTGGATTTTGTTTTGTTAAGTCGTACATGTTTTATTCTTACTTTATTTATATAAGTGTTAGTAAATTATACCCTTCAGTGCCACCTAAGTTTGCTTTATAATGTTTATACTTGGGGATAAAGATTTGGAGACTTTAATTCAACACACCTTCATTACCCACAATTTCTTCCTCACCATCAGTTTTATCTTCTTGAGTTGCTCCATCGTCTGAAGTTTCCAGGGGGATTTCATTTTCATCTACTATCTCAGACATCTCAGTATTTTGATCATCCTGTACTAAGTCTGATGAAGTCGCCGTTTCATCTGACCCATCAGTTCCTACACTTAAGTCCATGATCTGTCCGTCGTCGGTAGTGTCGGTAGTGTCGGTAGTGTCGGTAGTGTCGGTAGTGTCGGTAGTGTCGGTAGTG
>CAZYTF010000012.1:15197-23411 GCA_964649535.1 uncultured Candidatus Saccharibacteria bacterium
TCGGTAAATTGTAACTCGAGCGTATCTACACGCTCTCGCAAATATTCAAGCTCCTCAACCTGAAGACGCAATGTATCAATGTCAGCCTGTGTACCCTGCAATATTGCCCACATCTCCTTCATTCCTTCAACAACAACTGCAAGAATATTTCTCGTGTTAATTGACCAATAATCACCACCTTTACGAACAATCTCAGGAAGTACCATGTCCACTTCTTGAGCAATAAAACCAATTTCAGCTTCCGAACCAAAACGTTCCTTATCTTTCCATTCGTAACGAACGCCACGAAGTTGAAGGACACTAGCAAGCGCATCCTCTATGGTTACAACATTTTCCTTCAGTCGGACATCAGAAGGCTCCCGGATAATATTTCCATTTGCATCCGTCGTAAGATTAACTGGACCACCCAGTAAATCGGTGGACTGTATAACTCCGTCCACAGTTAATGCTGCTGAGGAAGAAGAGGTGGTGCCAACACTTAGCGTATTTGTTATATAAGAATTACCATCACCGTAAACCCGCAGTAGTCCACCACTTCGAATTCCCGAGGCTGCAAACATCTCTCCTGCTACCGCGACTCTTTTCATGAAATTTGTATCACCAGTAACCATCAAATCTCCAGTTTGTAATGAATTTGTGTAGACTGACTGCAATGATGCACCTGAAACATCTACAATTCCCATCCCTGCAGCTGAGACAACATAGGCATTTTTACCTACCATAGAAACCCCGAGGACGTCACCACTACCAAGATCGACGCCACCAATATTTACAGGACTTGCAGGGGAAGATATATCAATCACCTGAATATCTTGCCCTGCACTTAAACTCACCACATACATCAAGCTACCCGAAATATGAATGTCTGTAACACTTACACCAGTCCCCAAATCGATACTCGTTGATTCACTTATATTCGATGGATCACTAATGTCAATAACATGTATATCATTACCAGAAGAATACGTTCCAACATATGCATACACACCTGCAATTTCTACAGCATCCGCAGTATCAGACAAATTGAGAGAATCTACAATAGATGGATTTGCCGGGTCGGATATATCGATAACATGGAAATCATCGCCAGATATTTCGGTAACAGCATAAGCATAGCCATCCTTAACGGTAATATCACGTACGCTAGAAGGGAGCGTTGAAGAGCCGATTACCGTAACCGCTGTCGGATCTGAAACATCAATAATTTGTACATTTTCAGAGCCCGCATCAGTTCCTACATACGCATACTTTCCATCAACAACAACTGCGTTTGCAGATGCTGAAAAATTTAAGGAATCAACTTCGACTGGATTTGCCGGGTCGGATATATCGATAACATGGAAATCATTGCCTGAAAACGCAGTCACGACGTATGCATAGTGTCCATCAATGGCCATCCCATTTGCATTATCTGGGAGGTTGACTGCACCAACTTCAGAAGGATTTGTCGGACTAGTTATATCAAAAATTTGAAAATCATCGCCGACACTTTTACTTGTGACATACGCGTATTTTCCATATACTTCGACAGCAGTCGCACGATCATCTACTGTCGTAGTTTTAAGAAGTGACGGACTGTATAAATCACTTGCTGAACCACCGATCTGGACAAGAGATCCTTGCATTAGAGTAAGTTTGGAAGTCGGACTATCTGTACCTATACCTATAAATTTTGAAGTATCATCAAACACAAAATCTATTGAGCCATCGCCAGCCACAAAGTTAACTGAACCATCCACCGAAAGCTCAGCGGTTGCTACTGTTGAACCAATGCCGAAATAGCTACCGTCATACTTAAGCAACGAAGAGTGCAACAATGCTGTGCCCGATGCATTTACAAACGGGATAGTACCTGCTGCAAAAGATGAAGGAGTATCATCTAAATCTATATATTTAGTTATGCTACCTCCAAGCGCACTTACTGGCTCGAAACGAAGCCTCCCCGAACCATCAGTAACTAACACCTCGTCAGAACCACCATCTGCAGTAGGTAATGTCCACGTGATATTTCCAGTAAGTGTTGTAGATGCTTTGAGGGCAACGTAGTTACTACTGTCCGCATCATACCAACGTACTGCTGAACCATTAAGCACACTCGCAACACCGTCAACACTCAAGTTGTTACCCAAGGTTGTGTTTCCACTTACAGAAAGATTATTTGCAAATGCCGCATCACCAGCTGTTGAAAGTCCTCCAGAAAGGGTTGTGCTTCCCGTCACATTAAGAGAGCTTGAAAATGTAGCTGCATTTGTCACTGAAAGAAGCCCTGTTAAAGTTGAAGTTCCAGTCACTTCAAGCTGTTGAGAAAAAAGTGCATTTCCAAGTAACGAAAGTGTGCCATCGAGTTTTGTTGATCCATCCACAGTCAAACGTGCCGATGGGGTACTTGTGCCAATTCCTAGGTTTGTACCATCAAAAACAAAGTCAGTTGACTGTACAAGGGCTGTAGAACCTGTATTTACATAGGGAATTGCACTGGTTGCAAATGTTGAAGGTGTGTCAGTAAGACCCAAGAATGTTGCAGTACTGAGACCCAATCCCGTGGTTGAACTATTCACCCACCTTGTTCCATTAAAAACAAGCAAATCTCCATCAGTCGTTGTCCCCAAAGTAACATCACTCAGATCATTAAGTGATGACACACCTCCTCCGAGACAAATCCCATTAACCGCCACACATCCATTCGTTACATTAATATTTCCATCAAAAGTTGAAGTCGCACCGCCAGTGACAGCAAGCTGCCCATTTAAGTCAATGGTTCCATTTACTGTCAGTGTACTAGTGGCCAGTGACGTCCCAATGGAGACATTAGTAAATGCGGCGGCGGCTGCAGTGGTCAACCCTATGGAAGTATTATTTATAAGACCTCCGGAAATGGTAAGTGTCGACACAATATCTGAATCAGTGACACACTCAGCACACCCTGCACGAGCTCGAGCTGAAGCAAGTGTGTCATTACTTCCGCCACCGCCACTTACTTTTGCAGAAATTATTGGCGCGTTAGGGGTGCCGGTTATCGTAATATTTTTTCCGGCGACTAGCTCATTTACAACATTTGAGGCGAACACGTTACCTTCACCTAAATCTATATCTGCACCATCAGTCACAATCCCCCCAAAAGCAGAGAGGGAGCCCCCTACAGTCGCAGTATTTGAAATCTCTACAGATGAGAGCAATGATTTGCCTGCAACATCAAGTGTTTGAAGTTGTGTATTATTTTTGACGCGCAGACTGGAAAGGTCAGCCCTGCCTACAACCGTCAACAATTGGTTAACGGTTGTTTCTTCAAGTCTGGTACTCCCTTCAATCATAAAATTATTTGTAGACATGAAGGGCACATTCATGATGAGTGAGCCTGTTGTGAGGTCAGGTTTTTGCGGCACAAAAACATTTCCTGAAATCCCAAAATCGCCGCCCAATGTAACAACAGGATCCTGGATTGCTGGACCAATGTCATTTACAAAAGTTTTTGGGTCGACTTCGAGAACCGCCTGTATCGCCTGTGCAGTGAAAGAAAAGACGCCTTGCATTTGGTTAAAAATTTTTTCAAAAAGAGAAGGTGACTGCGACGGAGAAGGCTCGGCAGCAAGTGCGACGGGAAACAACGACACATGTCCTTTTTCAGACATGGATACGTGCAGTGAGAATACCAAAAAGAGCGCCAGTATGATTCCTGCCGATAGAATGAAATTAAAAATAGTTATCCCGATACGCATATGTATCTACAGCTTGTGAGCACACGCAAATACAGACAACTTCCCTGCTATTTTAGCGGTTCACCATCAAATTATATCACGGGGTCTTTTGTGAAATGGCACTAAATAGTATAAAAAAATGACAACTTATGATGCTTTATGTACATAAATTTTTGCACTATTATCTTGAAAAAAAAGGACTGCATTATCAAATTTAAATGAAGTGTCTTCCCCTCCAATTTCACGAACAATAATAGGGACATCTTCGACGAGCGTCATGAACCGCGCATGATCAGGAATAATGTCAAAATTACCCTCGCTATTTGTAGAAGAGAGGGAAAGCGCATCTCCTTTCCACACCACAGATTCAGGAGACATAATAGTGACTGCAATTGTGGGTTCTATTTTTTTACTCATAACAAACCAGCCGTCTTTAAGTCAGCAATGTAAAGAAAGCTGTCAGCTTTGGCCTCGTCGAGCTTACCATCAAGAATCGCTCTAATGTCACTGACCACAAGCTCTCTTGGAACTGTTACTCCCGGCTTTCCAGTCTCAACTTCAGTAGTGATGAACGACTGTGTAACGTAATTAATAATTTTTTTGGCTCTCTGGTATCGTTTTTGATTGTCTGCCGACAATTCTTCTTCCCCAACAATGGACACAATGCGGGCCAATTGTTTATAACTATTCAATACCTCAACAGCTTCAATCGCAGTTTCGTAGTGCTCTTTCCCGACCACTTTTGGATTAAGTGCCAACGACATCGAACGAAATGGGTCAACGGCAGGATAATGTCCTTCATACGTAAGATCTCGAGAAAGAATCACCACGGCATCCATATGTGGCATGGTTACTGACACTGCAGGATTACCAAACTCATCAGCAGGAACATATACCGTTTGCACCGAGGTTACTGAAGCATCTTCAGTTGAATATAGACGATTTTCAAACTGAGCAATTTCGGACTGCAACGTTGGTTGGTACCCAAACTCTGATGGAATTTCTCCGGTCAACGTTGAAAGTTCACTTCCTGCTTGCAGAAAACGAAATACGTTATCGACAAAAAATAGAACATCTTTTTTTTCTTCATCACGGAAGTATTCTACTAGTGTTGCCGCAGTTGCCGCTGTGAGAGCTCTCACAGCGGCGTTTTTATTAATATGTCCAAAAACTAACGCTGTTCTGTCAAGAACATTATGTTCAGCAAGCGAAAGCCAGAGCGCATGACCTTCACGAATACGCTCACCGATTCCAGCAAAAACTGAGACTCCAGTTCCTCCGTACACTACGTTGCGTAAAATTTCTTCTTGGAGCGTGGTCTTTCCAACCCCGGCACCACCGACTAAAGCCATTTTGCCTCCACGCAATAGTGGTGCGAAAAAATCTATAGTTTTAATGCCAGTTTCCAAAACCTCAGTTGGCCGCACCACTTTACTTCCTACAGTCTCCTGCTGATCTCGATAAATGCTGTGGGTGGTGTCTAGGTTTAGGAGTTCACCACCATCAATCTGCTCACCATACAAATCTATCACCCTACCCAACACTGCCTTCCCCACAGGAACTCTAATTTGATCTCCAGTTCCAAGAATTTTGGTATTGCGCGCCAGTGAATCTACTTCAGAAAGCAGTAAACAAAAGAGTGTGTTTGGATCTTCATACGCATATGCCTCAAGTCTAATCGTATGATCATCAGCAGCGACAAGCAACTCTTTAAGTGCTGGCTTATACGCACCATCACAGTCGACACGGACAATCTGTCCGAGAACACCTCGCACTCGACCAACTGGTTGATAAGTTTTTTTAGTATCAGGATTTTTCATAATGTATCTTTTGAGCGAAACCCAGCAAAAGCTTCTAGCAGGCGCATACTTTGTACCGTACTTATTTCTTTATGAATAGTCCTTCGCTGCACCTTAAGTAATTCTTCAGCACGTTCACGTGCGCGCTGCATTTTCATCAGCCGTGCACCTGTAAGAGCTAGCCTGGCTTCAAGCATAACTCGACTAAAGAGTACCAGTCTAATCTGCGTTCGAAAAAATTCAATAATCTTCGGTATCTCCGGTTCAAAAAGATAATCGAGGGTGCGCTCTTGTGGAGTTGGCTCTATGTCTGGAGTATGAGTAAGGTCAGTACTTTTTGCGTGCTGAATAAATGAACTTACAAATGTTGGATGTATGATGAAAATTTCGGTATAGTCTACTAACTGCCCAATGATTTTAAACATCTCCTCTTCCGTTGGCTCATCATTCTCAAAAAGAACATAGGTTGGAGCGATAGTGAGTTCAGACGTTTCCACAATCTGCTTACCTGTTTGTCCTATTATCATGCTATCCGCAGAAGCATTTTTTGTAAGTGTCACATTTAGCATGTGAATAATTTGGTGGTTGAGTGTTCCGTAAAATCGTTTGTTTGAAGTAAGCGCAATGTAAATCGCTTTTTTCTCTTCAGTCGTACCTTGTTCATTCTGATACTGTCTACTGTATGATTGGACCAACGCCATAAGTTCATGCAGCTCAAGAAAATACGCGTGATTTGCATCAAACTCTGCTCTAATAGACTGCAATTTTGTAGCACTAATATCACGCAACATTGTGGTTACAAATGAAGCTGTCTGTGTTTGAACGAGTGTTTCTCTTAATTCATTTATTGCTGACATATTGTAGTTAAAATATCATGTGCTTTTTCCAACTCCTTAAGATAGGCGTCTAACTCTATAGTATCAAATGCTTTCGCTCGCAAGTGGGTAAGTTCTGGATTATCACTCAATGCATCCGCCAAAGCTGATCGATGTTCTTTTATAAAATCACCATCTCGGCCATCGAAGAAATTTGTAAATGCCAGCCCTAATAACGCAACCTGCACATCTGTTGGGATACCTTCATAAGGATTCTGCAACAAGAGTGTCTCAATAATTTTTCCCCGACGAAGGACTTCTTTTGTTTGTGCACTCAGCTCTGCACTAAACTGTGCGTATTCTTTTTGTTGTCGATACGAGCCAAGCAAAATTTGGATTTTGGTAGTCAGCTTTTTTTGAAGAGAGTGCTGTGAATGTCGACCCACTCTCGTAACCGACTGCTCCAAACTAATAGACGGGTAGAGGCCCTCTGCACGCAAGGTCGGCATGAAAGATAAGTGCCCATCAGTACATGCCATAAGGTTCGTCGGGATCAGATCAGAGAAATTTTTAAAGTCTGTTTGAATTACCGGCAGCGCAGTTATTGAACCGCCACCTATACTCTCAGCAAAGTGTCCTGACCGTTCCATCAAGTGTGCGTGCTGATAGAAAATATCTCCAGGGTATGATTCGGTACTCGGTAGCCGCCCTTCAAGAAGAGCAATCTCACGCAAATACTTAGCATGCGAATCTAAATCATCAAGCACAACCAAAACATGCTCACCAAGTGACTGGTAATATTCAGCAAGTAAAAAAGCCACAGAAGGAGCGAGCGAAATAACTGACGCAGGCTCATCGGATAAAGCTGCAATAATTATCGTCTTACTATCAACACCATCTGCCAAAATGGTGTCAGTAATTTTCCGCAAACCTGCTATCGGTTTGCCAATCACTGCGTAGATACATACAGTACCCTGAGCTTGCTGAGCTAAAATTGTTTCAGTGAGAAAGGTACTTTTTCCACTATGCATAGGACCAAATACTAATTGACGTTGTCCTTTGGCAATAGGTATCAAAGTGTCGACGAGCGTAATCCCTGTGCGAAGCTGTTCATGAATAGGCACACGCGACTCAATACCTGGTGCATCTACTTCGAGCGAAAGTGGGACATTCCCAGGAGGTAGCGAGCCCTTATCGTCAACTGGAGTACCTAGCGCATCAATAATGCGACCATACAAATGGTCACCACACGAATACGTGTGTCCGCCTTCAAGATATGTATACCTATCGCCAGGACGAGCATTTCCCGCAAGAGCCAATACTGAGACATGATCGTCAGCGAGCGAACGCACAATCGCTTTGTTCCCCTGTTCGTCTACAAGCATGTCGTTGATACGCGCTGAAGGCAATCCCTCAATTGCTAAGAGATATCGTTTCGCCTTCACAACAAAACCTACTTCGCCTTCCTTGTGGACGCTAGACATACGAAGCCAATAATTCACTAACAACACCTTTGTTATCTTTCATCGCATGACGGATTGAATAATCATGATGAGTATCTTTGGACACAAAGGCACAGCCACCAATCACTGACGGATCCACATATGTTTCCAGTAGCAGAAGGGGATGTATTTTTTCCCTACACCAGACGCTCACAATTTTTGTTGCCTCAGCATCAAACTGAACAGGAAAGTACACGACAAGTGACGGGAGGAGTTCACTTTCTTTTTTAAGCTTATTGATAACTGCTGGCATAGTAGGTGACTGAAAAAAACCCCAAACCAAATCAACCAACAAACCAACAAACAACAATCCCTCCAATTGAACCTACATCCGGAGACACTAATTAAAGCCTACATGCAATTCCAATTGTAGCGAATTTAGCTCTTACTGAACATAACAACC
>CAZYTF010000013.1:0-12375 GCA_964649535.1 uncultured Candidatus Saccharibacteria bacterium
TATAAAATTTCCTCTAGGCATTCTTGCAATAAACCTAGCCGCCGATGTAAGTCGATTTTAGTGTAGGTATTTTTACTAATTTGTTCTAATACTGCCGGCATGACATTAGAGGAGATTATGTTCTTTAGCGTCCGCCAAAGCGGCCCGTGCAAGCTCAGCGTGATCAGTAAGTGTCAGCTCCTTATGGAGCACCCGTGCGGTTATGTCTTCAACCAATCGTTCAATGTGCGTATCAAGTAATGCAGTGCGTGCTTTTTGATATTCAGTAATCTGTTCCTCTGCAGAAGAAGCCGCCTTCTCTAAGTGCTCATGGATATACTGCGTATGCTGCTTCCCTTCTGCATTAAGTTTTTCAATAAGCCGCGTACTTGCTTCAGTGACGTGTCTTTTTAACTCACCAATTGCTTCAGTTGTCTCTCCTTCTAATTGCAACGAGGTTTTTTCTACACTCTCAAGCGCTGAAGAAAATTTTTCTTGCACTACTTTTTGCTGCGAAGACATAGAGGCAATAGCCTCGTCTGCGAGCTTTTCAAGCTGTGCGCTGCTTGCGTGCGAACTTTCTTCGAGTTTTTCACTAAGCTGATTCGTAAATTTTTCTACAGTCTTCAAATACACACCGTGTGTCTCAGTCGCACTTTTTGTATACTCTTGTATTGTCTTCTGTCCTGTTTTTTCTGCAGCAGCAACGATGTGTCGCGCTTCTTCTTGGGCTTTCTGCAACATTTTTTCTGCCTTCGCTTCAGTCTGCCGCATCACATATTCGTATGCGGGGTAGGTAAGTTTGTTAACACGAGCTGAACTTCTCATCTGCATTAGCAACATCGTAATCATGGCAATAATCATTACAACTATCGCCACCGCTAACATAATGGTTAGAAAAAAAGTGCTCATATAACTAATATCGTAACGTGACTGTATACGTGCGGCAAGCGCACATATGAACAACATTGACTAAACTATAGCGGTAAAATCAAAACACCTATCGCTACAAAAATCGCGACCGCACACAAAACCAGTGCAAAAATTATATTGCCAAATGCCAATGCCATAATGGATGTCCGAGCGCGAGGGTTACGGCCAATCGAAACGACACCCTTAGCGACGGTTGACCTGAAGCTATACAGTATAAAAAAGAGTCCCCCTACCGCAATAATAGTTGCGATGCCAGCTCGAATAAATGAAACTGTACCTCCTCCATCTTTGATATCTTTAGTAAGAGTGCCAGAAATTGGATTTTGCTTTTCTATTTGCCGGCGCTTTTCTTGAAGCGCTCTAGCACCTTCAACCCCGACTTCAGCAATGACAATTCCAATCTCATCACCAACATCCCTAAAATCTTCAAGTGCAATAGCAAATACTTCATCATCTGAAATGTCTGCATGCATCGCAACACCACGAATGTCCGAACTCACAAGCAAGTCACCGCGTGCGATATCGCCGTTTGAAAGAGTGACACGGACTTGTGTTGCACCAGACGTCACCACAGGAACCGTCCCAGACCCTGTGGCAAAAACTAATGCGGGCCGATACGCAGTCACCCCATACACTTGCCCCTCACGTGCAGCAGTAGAAAGTACGTACGATTCATTTACTTCATCGTGTGCCACAATTTCCCCGCCTTCAGGAATCGCATCTGCAACACGAAGTGTCATGGCAACAGGAAAAGCAGTATTAGTTTGCCCAAACGCAAGAAGCGGCAAAAAAATAAAGAAGATTGCTGCGCTAATACTGCTAATTTTTAATATCATGAAAAAGAAACGATGTTTGCATACATAATAGCACTCAAGTGACCACATGACGTACTACATACATACTACCAGAAAGACGAAAGCACCGGCACAGTTTGTCACAACACAGCTATACTTTTTTAGCTGGGTACTATAAAATATACGTATGCATAAGAATCTACACATTTCTTCAACGAATGTTTTATATCTTGTTACCGGACTACTTTTTGGACTGGTTGTTGCAGCCACACTCGCATGGTTCGCAATTAAGGAAAAGGCAGTATCACTCTCCTACCAACCCTGGTGCGAAACTGACAATCTAAAAAACACAGATGACACCCCTACTGAAGCAGAAAAAAATAATGAAGTTTTCTTTGTTGGCTGCGGAGGTTTTTTCTAATCTCCCTTTTTATTGATTCAATTTTGTATCAATAGCCTTTTCCAACTCAAGCAAGTATGTCAGGAGTAAATTTTGTATTGCAACGATTTTTTTTATAGATACAAAAATATACGAGGATTATTTTTCTGAGGATATAAATAATACTCACAGAGGTTCTTATTTTTTAAAAAGCTACTTCGTATCTTCTGTATTATATATTTTTCCAAAAAAAATAAGGCAAGCCAAAAAAAATCCCAATAAAAAAACACCACTAACATCATAAAAATCAAATTTTGAATCCTTCCAACTTACAACTTTTGGTTCAACTACAAATTCAAAGTCTGTACTTGCCAATACTAAATCTCCATCTTGGTAGCGGATAAAACCTGTGTACGTACCTGATTCAGAAAATCGGTATAAGAGACCAGCTTCACTAAAATATGGCTTAGCCAAAGCACCAGCAAACACTACGATTCCATCATGCTCTATCCGCAACCAAATATCAGAAAAATCCTTCCTTTGATTTGAGGCTTCATCAAAGAGTAAAAAATCGAAGAGAGCGGAGGTGTCAACGTATAGCACCTCAGGAGAATAGCCAATATCTACTACATGACCCATAACATTTTTCTCGATAGTCTTGCTGTATGAATGCGCTAACGAAGTTTCAACTGTGTACCAAAAGAACAAAAGCGCAAGTGGCGCAAAAAATACGCACGTCAGTAAATTTATGAATGTTTTGTTTAGCTTGAATTTGACCATATGATTTTATATCGACGGTAACAAAATTACTTGTATAGCAGTTACTTTCCTAACTAACATCCAGTTCCCGACTCTTCTGCTAGGCGCTGACAAAATAATGTATGCTCTTGAGAGTCTGGAACAAACACAAAGCTGGCATAACCTCTCATCCGCTCGTAACAAATATTCTCATTTTCAACAGAATCAGCCAATCCACAGAGCTTAAAACTTCTATCAATAAAAGCACGGTCAGTCGTCATAAATCTACTAGCCGCATTCGCATAACAATTACCTCTGATATCTAAGGGGACCTCGCTACAATATGTGTTTATTTTATACACATCATAGTTTGAAACTAATATAAGAGCCATGTTAAATACATACGTCAAGCAAAAGTCATATTCATCACCATACTCACGCAGTGGTTCACATATTATGCGAGATGTAGATGGGTTATATAGTTCATCTTGATATAGTACCCACGCCCAAGAAAAACAAACTTGTCGCTTCGCGTCTACATATTGGCTACATAAATCATAAAGTTCTTCTGGTGTGGTAATTTCCTTACCCGCGATTAATGCAAAGTCTTCAGGCTCAAAAGGTTCATGCAGTTGCATATGTGAACCGTCATAACACATAATACGGTTACTCTCACCCATCGAAGCGTCCACAAGCAAGTCACATACTGTCATTGAACGATCAACATCCCCAAGCGTGAGATACATCAGTAAATGACCAAGAGAGTGATAGCAACTCGCCTGACTCAACCCGTCCAATTTTTTTTCCTCTGGACTTTCACAGATCCCTTCTAGCTGTGAAAAAATAGATTCATTACTGCTGCTAGCCATTGACTCGGTTTTAAATCGTGCCAAAAAAGCACCATGTATTCCGCCATTTGAACACATATTAGGACTTCGCGCCGCAACCTCTTTCCAAAGAAGCGGATCTTTAGCAACCTCTTTTTCCGCTAGTGTATGGGAGAGCAAGTGACAAAAGTTAAAATCAGGATCAGTCTCTAAGGCAATTCGAGTTACTTTAAAAGCTTCTTCCATCGACAATCCCCTATCCATCAAGAGCGGTATCTCACGACCGTAACAAACTTGCTTAACTGGTGCAGTTTTACACAAAGACATCACTTCTTTGGCTAAAGCATCAGGTGTTGCAGTAGGTTTAGCATAATGAGCTACGTACAGCAGCACAGAGACTGTAGCCAATGCCAACACCATCCCAAGAAGAAGCTGCTTTTTTTTACGCACCAAAAAATCCATACTATATCTGTATTATAACTTGAGAATCAATTGATGTCGCACACGTTAGGCATAGCTGAATGTAGTATAAAAGAATACGTGCCGTGTAAGTTGCTGAAAAAAAAACAAAATGCTACGCTGACTCACAAACGACACAGTGTGTGTCGTTACAAAAATTGGAAAGGTAAAGTAAATGAAGACCAGAAAGCATCTTCTTTCCACCTTACTGCTTATCAGCATGGTGACATTTGGTGTTTCAGCACAAGCTGCTGAAGCCAACAACTGCATCGATGGCATCCCGACTGGCAAATTTGCCACGTGGGGCATGGTAGGCCGACTGGTGCCGACCTTCATTGCAAAGCAGGAAAGATTCTACGCACAAAACTGTGTGAATCCTGAATTCGCGTACCAACCTGACATCAATGCCTTGGAAGCAACCCTGACTGACAAATCATACACGGGGTCAGTCACTCCCGAAGCAGTATTCGGAGCACTGATTAAAGCTTCGCAGGGAGCTTGGCCGGAAGGAGTGCCACTGCCAGCAATGGTAAGCGGAATTTCCTACGACCATTTTATGGTCTTCGGAGACATTGAAGTTAAAAACCTTCCGGGGAAAGTGCTGGGAACACAGCGATGTCCAGATACAACACTCCATGAAAATGGCGGAAACTGGGTTGACGTGACCGAGCGGGACGACGAGAAGTACGAAGTGAATACCCCGAACACGGGTACTTCAATCATTCTCGAAGTACTGAGGGGCGCAAAGGAGCGAGGTGACTTGCCAGAAGACACCAAACTCATCTGTGGTTCACAATTTCTTTCCAATCCGGAGCTACGCCCACTCTATCAGAACGCTATTTATATAGAGGAGGGCAATGGCTCGAAAGTGCGGGTGGCCCAACTACTCAGCCGTGACTACGCAGCTGCGACTGGATGGGTGACTGACTTCGAGTCGGCCAACCGCGAAAACCCTGAGATAAAAATATGGGGTGAAAACACTGGAGAAAAAGGTTTTCTGGCGGCCGGCATCTTTGCCTACCCAAAAGTTGCAGAAATGAATAAAAAGCTCATCTGTGGGATGGAAAAATCTCACAGACAAGCAACGGAGCTCCTTCTTCAAGGGAGCCTCAACGTCAAAGATGGGAAAATCAAAATGGACAAAGCTGGAGAGAAAGCATTCAACGCTTTCAAAACAGCCGTTCTAAAACAAGACAATAACTACATCAGGCGAAGGTTAGTCGTCATGGATGGCACTTCCATAGACGAAGAAGCTACCAACACCTCCATCGCCAAAGCGATGGAGGTGTTGAGGGCAAAAGTCTGGACTTTAGACACTGATGTAAGCCCAGATGGCTTACATACAATATGGAGATGGTACAAAATTAATGATGTTCTGAAGAAGGGTTTTGCAAAGCCCTTATGCACCAGATAATTTTTCATCTGGAAGGCACGTTCCATCCTTTAGCCGAACCAGTTTGGTTCGGCTTTATTTATTTGTTTTTTTGCAGTCGATACAGTATGCTTCACCTTAGATTGTCCCAGAAAAAAGGAGGTTGTGATGATTTGGAAAAAAAAGCACGACACTCTAGTGGGAAAAGAACTTACTAGAGTTGCCGTAGCACTGTTCGTGCTTATGATTTTGGCAGTACTGCTTACAGTGTGGCAATTTTATGCTGAAACTGTTGATGGATTTGCTATAAATTATTCAGCGCCAAGCCTAGTGTGGGAATCCCTCACTGAGAATTTTTATCTCAATGTGAGATGGCACCTCACCGCAACGCTATATCGTGTTGTGTACGCATTATTACTCGCATTTTTTGTTGCCTACCCCTTAGGATCGGCTATGACAAATTTTGGTTGGCCCGGCCAATTAGTCGGAATGTCAATTCTCGTTGTATATGCAGTACCGAAAATCGATGTCATCTACATGATATTAGAATTTCGAGGTTACAACGAAGGTGCGGTGTTGCTGATTACTACATGGACTGCTTTTATAATGATGATGTTTTTCGGCTATTTGGCTGGACACAGCATGATTCGTGACAAAGAAATGGGCAGGCCACTGTTGCAAGCAGCCCAAGGTCTGGGTGCAAATGCATGGCAACGGTACTGGCGTATAATGCGACCGCATCTAGCAGGCAACCAAATTCACTGCCTGCAAGTACTGTCCATTAGTGTTTTTACTGCAGTTTCCTTTGCGGAACTTGCAGTGTCAGCCAACGTCAATGGACTGGGCGGACAGATTTTAAAATCAGCCAACCAGAACAATATCGACAGAATGCTTTCGTTTTCATTCATACTTGCATGTACGTCAGGAGTGACATGGTATGTAGTATGGGGAATAGAAAAAGGGTGGAAGAGTCGACAAAAAAGACTCGCCAGCCCAATACAAGACTCACCCCTCCCTAGAAATTTTTAGGGAGGGGTCTTTTAATGTTCAATAAAACGTAGCCGCTTCTGCCCCGACCGACTTAGAGCATCAACTTTCTTTACCGTAATGGCGCCGAGCAAACCTTTTGCTACTGCATCGGCAAAAGTACGCTCAGGTGAAATGCGAACCTGATGCATAAATGCTTGTGCAAAACTTGTTTCATCGAAATCCTTTTTTTG
Organism: uncultured Candidatus Saccharibacteria bacterium; assembly: GCA_964649535.1. GTDB lineage: Bacteria > Patescibacteriota > Minisyncoccia > Phycocordibacterales > UBA918 > OLB19. The sequence goes on from CAZYTF010000013.1 coordinate 6,702, forward strand.
TATAACCCATAATTCATACCTCGCCTGCTGAGAGGAATCTTTAGGTGTTGTGTAATGCAACTCAAAATCATTCTCAACAATATCCGCATACAGAGCAAAAACTCGTTCCCATTCCGGAGTTTGTAGAAAACCTCCAGGTACTGAAATTTTGTCCAACATTGCTCGTCCGCATATGGTGTACTGTCGTTTCCATGGGTCCCCATCATACTTTGTATAAAAAGCCACATCTCCCATCCTGTATCTTAACAACGGTGACGGATTTTTTTCTGACCAAAGCATAGTAACCACAATCTCTCCTTCTCGATCTATTTCTTCGATGACCTGATCAGTCTCAACATCAACCAGCTCCATATAAATTTCAGTTGTCGTATTAAAAATCGTTCCCCACCTAGAATCAAAATTTCCTGCAGAAGTGCCCAATTCAGAATCATGTATCTCTGTCGCTCCGTAGCGAGTGTAGATGAACGCGTTCGGGAATACTGCCTGGAGCTTATGATAATGTGCTGAGGTTACTCTCTCACCAAAAGTAATAATCATTTCTATTTGTTCACACAGTCCATACTTTTGCAAAAGTGGAATAGCAATATCATACCCATATAACCAACACCCAAACGTATTAATCTGAGAACCAGCAACCAAGGAAATCGAAGCTTCCATCGTACTAACATCTCCTTGTGTAAAAGAAACATTTGGATAGACAGATCGAAATGCATCTTCAGTCGCATATGAGATATCCCCGATTAACAATCCTCCTGTGGGTACATATTTTTGAAAAGCTTCTGTATAACGCCAGTCATGGTTGCGCAATGTCATTAAGACACCTCGCCCCGAAGTGCCCGATGAGGTTCGTAAAATACTCGCATCTGAAACTTCAGTAAAGGTACGTTCAAGCAGTGGCACAGCCATAAGAGCATCTTTAGTAACAAAAGGTAACGAGCGCCAATCAATCAGCGAATCTATTGTAAAGTTTGTAGGAATTTTTTTGCCGTATAAATCTGGATAGAAATTAGTAAACTCATTATGGTATGCATACTGAAACATGCGATTTAATTTTTGAATATAGTTAGACATATGTAACAGAAAAAACAGTTTCAATTGCAGACGAAGATTCCTTGTGACACATTATTGGTAAGTGATACTGCCACCACGGAAGCACACTGGCATCCATTCCAGTTATGGAGGTATGTGTTTCTTCTAACTTCCACTGATATTCTTTAGAAAGGTGATACAGTGCAGGCTCCCCCGCCAACGAAAGCGACTGATACGCGATTGTGTGTCCAGGAATTATTTGTAACTCCCATAGAATCGTAACTCCTGGAATAGCGTACACGGCTTGGTCAGACACCTCCTCACGCACATCGCGCATTATAATTATTAAATTCAAAGAATGTGGAACAACAGATTTCTCCAAACCAGCCTTAAGTGCCAAGGCACCCACAGTGTCTGTAACCACGCAACGCAACTTGGTCTGTCGCAGAATCTCAATACTAAGCGGAGTATTTCTGATATCACCACTTGCGACATACAACCCGCTCTCTCGAGCTATTTGATGAAATCTATAGTTGAGTTGCCAGACAATTGGCACTGTGATGAGAACTCCGCCAGTGCTTCCAAAAAAATCCCAAGTCTTTGCTATATAACCAAGTTCAGGATACTGATATTGAGGAAGGCCTGGTCCCATATCATGCTCATTTACTACAAACTGAGTTGGAACATAATTAATGATTGGTCGATTAAATTTTTGTGACTCGACTCGCACTCTTTGTGCAAGAGTCTTAAAGCTGTCTGGGCCATCAGGCACTGAATCATACCTTTTTGCCAAAGCAGACTGTATCACCTCATCTGGTTCTGGATAGATTCGCACTTCCATATAATATCTTTGAGTATAGCAAATATTCAACAAAATGATTCCAATAGCCGTATGCGCGAACACGGTTTATAATAAATCGCATGATTACAAGAAAGACTCTCAAGAAGATACGCACCATTTGCATTGGTGTCATACTTATTGTTCCGGCACTGATACTTACGATACATGTTGTAACCTACATTAAAATTCAGCACGAGCTCAGAAATTATCTACTGCCTTCAGCAAACTCATCAATACTTAGTTTAAAAACACTAAAGCTGTACCGTTACTGGATCCAAACTAAATACGACCCACTTTTCGCAATACCCGCAATACACATTGACGACTACCAACATGCTGTAGATGAGTTGGCCGCATCAGTAACAAAATATAAACCATACTACACAGATTATGAATACAAACTAATACATGAACATCTCTACCCTCTACAGTTCCTAGCGACCCAAAGTGAGACCGAGAGGCTTCGACGTATGTTTGTTGAAAATCCAACATTTAAAAATGCTGAAAACTACACCAATGCACTCAACACAACCCTGACAATGTATGAGCATTCAGCGGAAGCGTTGGCCAGTGTATTTAACGACAATATATCTGGACTGTATACGCGCCCCGAAGCAATCAATAATGTAATCAAATTTGTAGGTGGAGACACAAATGCTCTGCATATTGCAAAACAACTAACTTCCATAACTACACAAGCAGATTCAGCACAAGTGCAAAACCAAAGAAGATTTGACTGTATCACAAGTCAGATTCTTAATTGCGAATCAGCAAAAGTATTTGGTAATAAAACGTATCTAGACGCCCTACAAGACACTTCGGACACACAAATGCCCAACTACATACCCATGTTTGCTGAAGTATATGCCAACAGTTACCACCCAACCAATGTAACCGAACCTGCTCCCTCACTTATCGCTGTAGCAAACTCACCCTGTCTCCCAAGTGCAAAACCTGCATATCTACGAATCTGGTGGAATAACGAAAATTCAAAAACTAACATCGTACGATCATTGTTAGTAAACGATATTTTACTTTGGGATTTAGAAATAATGAGTGAAACACACGGTTATTATAAAGCTCGATTTGACCAAGGCTTGCAGTATGAAGTTCAACCAATCAATTCCTACATGTGCATTGATGAAGGACAAGACAGTAGTCTTGCGAGAAATACTCATTACGCATACACACAGTTACACACAAATCCAATCTTCGTTAACACAGACTCTTCTGACATTTTTGAGACTGCACATAAACTAGAACAAAAAATAGTAACGAATGATGCCGTCATGCACGCTTCACTCATCGCACAATACTTCAGCGAAGTCGAAAAATTACTAGAGAAACATGGCGAACAAAAAATTGCATCATTTCTTACTCCTGAAAAATTCAAGCAACTGATGGCAATGAGACTGATATGGAAAACACAAAGTGCATATCAAACAGAGGATATCAACCTGCATACATACCTTATTAACACCAGTATTTCAGTCTTAACATATGACCAAATGGGCGTCATAGACATTTTTTTCTCCCGCTCCTATATATCTGCTTTATTCCAGACAGCGAACAGCTCACTTTTTAATAAGCCGATTAACCTACTAGAATCTTACGAAATGAAAAACGTCCAAGAACTTAAATTTATTAGCTACCATGATACTTTACACACAACCTGGTCAATAGATGATCTCGCATCATACCTTCAGAAAAAACTTACCGTTGACGAACTTTTCTACACATCTGTCCGTGAAAAAGGTGGGGAAATTTAATAAATCCTTGGTAACTACTCTTAGTTTTATAAACGAATAACACATTCATCACCCCTGCACTATTGATTATTCAATACAATCACAAAGTGCCACTCGCGTCTTTGACTCAATAACAGTATGTCTATACTCACGCAATTTTTGTAGCACACATCACTAGAACCTTGCTCATCCGCGTAAAAAATGTCCCCTAAGCTGATTTAGTATAACAATCACTGCTCACTTCAACCGAAACATTACGATTTTATTTTCCCATTCTATCGAAATATTCTTTAGTGATAACATTGATTACAATATTAAATGCACTATAAAATTTTTAAATAAGAATGCGTACTAAGCACGCTTATCCTTCTAATAGTATGAAGTAATATAAAGTTCCTGTGTAAAACTGAGAAATCCGAGTCCTTATTTCATCTAGCAACTTGTTGAAACTCAAATAAATTACTGCAAAATAACTCCCGAGTTTAATTTGGTACCGCCTTGCAAACGGATTTTCCTTGAGTTTTCAATTATGAGTGTCGATTCTGATGTGGAAGCACCAAAGGGAGTTTCATCTCCATCACCATTGCGAGCCTTTGTTTTCAGTGTATATTCTGTAAAATCCGTAAGTCCTGTAATAACTAAATTATCAAGCTGAGCATCAGTAAGCCAAACAGCAGAAACTGAAGGGTCACCTGATGCATCGACATACTTCCCATTCCAAGTTGCGTCTGTTGGTGCGGAGTTTGAAACAATGAGCGCAAAAGCTGTTGCTGGGTTTGAAGCTGGGTTGCCATTTTCGGTGTTTGTAATGGTAATTGTTGAATTTGTCTGACTAACAATAACTGGAGTTCCTGGCGTCGCTGCTGTGGTATAGACACTCGAGGCAGTAGAGGTTGCTCCGTAATTACCAGTGCTGTCACGAGCGGTTGCGGTATACGCATAGCACTGGTTTGTCTGCAGACCAGTATCTGTGTATGCGGCACTACTCTGCCAACCAGAATCGGTGCCACCGGTTCCAATGTCACTACCGCAAGAACCGGTCACGGCACTGAAGTAGTATTCGACTGCACTATCGTCGGTAGCAGTAGTAGCGGTCATCGAAACTGAGGATACGCTCGCGTCAGCTGGTGGAGTCGAGAAAGTTATTGGACTAGGGGTTGGAGGAGTACCGTCAAGCGTTGTTGTTGATGCAATTGCACCAAATGGCGTCTCGTCCCCATCATCATTACGAGCTTTTGCTTGAAATGTGTATTGCGTAACTTCATTCAAACCACTCACTGTCAGAGCGTCAATCTGTGCATCGGTAAGCCAGACCGCTGAGGCAGAAGGATCACCTGATGCATCAACATATTTTGCATCCCAAGTTGCATCGGCTGGCGAGGTGGTGGAAACTAGCACAGCAAACGTTGTTACAGGGTTCGTTGAAGAATTTCCGTTAGCGTCATTAGTGAGGTCAACAGTGTCATCCGTAACATTTGAAAAACTAAGAACTCCTGGTGTTGCCGCTGCACTGTAGGTACTCGAGGCAGTAGAGGTTGCCCCATAGTTTCCAAGGCTGTCACGAGCGGTTACCGTATACGCGTAACACTTATTGTTTTGTATACCCACATCTGCGTATGAAATACCACTTTGCCAACCAGAATCGGTGCCACCGGTTCCAATGTCACTACCGCAAGAACCGGTCACGGCGCTGAAGTAGTATTCGACTGTATTGTCGTCGGCAGCAGTTGTAGCGACCATTGAAATTTTTGCACCTTGCAAAAGACTGTACTCATTTACACTGTCATTTGCAAATCCTGAAATAAACATCTTCGTACCATCAGCAGAAAACGCTAAACCTACCGGGTTTGTTTCTTGGGCTGCAACTGAAAAGCTGTCGACGAAGCTGGCGGTGGAGACGTCGAATGCGGTACTTAGAGTGTATTCGTTGACGTCGTCCCCTGCATCTCCTAACACAAACATTTTGTAGCCATCACTGGAGAAGGCTAGGCCATTTGGATCTGTTTCTTGGGCTGCAACTGAAAAGCTGTCGACGAAGCTGGCGGTGGAGACGTCG
>CAZYTF010000013.1:12475-23027 GCA_964649535.1 uncultured Candidatus Saccharibacteria bacterium
TCGTCCCCTGCATCTCCTAACACAAACATTTTGTAGCCATCACTGGAGAAGGCTAATCCGACTCCCCCGCCATCTTCTGACACAATTGAAAAACTATCGACATAGCTAGCAGTTGGAACAACAAAAAGTTCGTCATTGTCTGGAGACATTGCAAACGTCATCGGGTCTGGGGCTGGGGCTGTGTCATCTACAATGATTGTATAAAAACTAGAAGTGTCTGACTGATTAGTGTACTCTGCAGAAATCCAACTTGTTGACCGGACAACGTCTGAAACTCTAACCTCATCAAGTATGCCGTCAAGAAAAGGGCTAGTATGCCACGTTCCTAAACGCAAATCATAGGTATCTGTTGTATTAAGAGATACATTCTTACTTGCTACAGAAGTCCCGTTTGCATATGCAGTAGCTGTCGTTCCATCATAATCTAATATAAAATTCACCCAATTACCTACAGAAGTATATGCAAAATCCAAATCAGAACCACCCCAAAACTGAGCTCGATATGTTGTAGCCGCAACCATTCTCAAGGAAAAATCCTGTGCATCACTTCGAGAGCCCATACTGAACGGCCCTGCATCAGTATATGTATCTGTATATGTCCATGCAGATATTGATCTATCAGTTGCACCGTTGATGCCAAGCTCTGTCGCATTTAGAGCGATATCCACAAAATCAGCATCTCCATTTAAATGGAGCCCTCCTCCAAGCACCCCTGTCGATGTTGCAGTATCCCCATCCGCATCCGTCAATGTCCCATCATATCCATTTGACGTAGAATCTTTGTAAAATCCAGTACTTGTATCGTCCCCTTCACCTAAGTGCCATACAGCTACATAATCACTGGTCCATACATTTTCAGCGCCATAAGTGTGATCATTTTCGTACGGATAGTCACCAGTGTTGCCATAGTAGATATAAAACGTAGTGTCGGCACTGCTGGATATACTATTTGCCTTAAAATGGAGTTCCCCTGTTTTTGACCCTACACTACACGACACAATTTCACGAGGCATTTCAACAGTGAGCGCGCTGTTCATGATGCGTATGTCTCCGCAATCACTACGGACACTACTCCAGAACAGATCAGGCATATCGGCCAAATTTACATACACAGGAAAGTCGGTGAGGGCAGAGTCAATATTGTCAGCATCTATAGTTATCCCGACCCTTTTAGTCCAGTCTAACGCATTCCAGGTAGTCGCCGGACTTATATAACGCAAAACAATTTGACCATCAATGCCAGCAGTTCCTGAATTATTTGCAGCACCACCAGAACCACCATCTCCAGCAGTGCCATTATGTAGCGCACCACCATCATTGCCCGGGACTGCGCCACTACCAGATTCAATCGTTGTTGCTGTAGCTGAAGAAGTGGCAAAACTAGAACCACCACCGCCGCCGCCGCCGCCGGCATTACCAGTCAGTGAACCACTACCACCACCACCACCATAATAACCGCCGCCGCCGCCGCCGCCGCCGGCAAACCCCCTATTAACCTCAGTTCCTCCCGCTGCACCTCCCACACTTCCTCCTGCAGGACCGCTACCGTCGACACCAGCAGCACTTCTTCCATCAGCTCCTTCCCCACCTGCAAGCGAGGAGCCAGCAGTACCTGAATTCCCACCTCCAGAGCCACCCACACCACCTGCGCCTGAAGTGCCGCCGCCGCCGCCGCCCGCGCTTAAAGAAGTACCCCCTGCTGTGCCTGTTGTCCCGCCGCCTGCACCGCCAGCACCCCCAGCAGTTGCTGACGAATTATCGCCGCCGCCGCCGCCGCCGCCGCCGGAAGCCAATATTAATACATCACCTCCACGCAAAATTCCTGTATAACCGCCGCTTCCGCCGCCGGAACCACTATTTACAATAGTAGCACCAGGACTTCCTGTGCCTCCTATTCGCAGATTTAAAGACTCACCGCCCGTTACAGAAATCGTACCACTTGCAAATCCGCCGCCGCCGCCTGCCCCACCCGCACCTGAAGTTCCGCCGCCGCCGCCTGCCCCACCCGCACCCCAAGCATACACTTCAACAGAAGTTACACCCTCTGGCACAGTCCAGGTTGTACTTGCAGATACAGTGAATGAAGCAGTAATCACCTCGGCCTTAACTGTATCAATATTTTCGTTTAGGAAATAAAAAACATATAAAATAACCGACACCGCTACAAGTGCAAAAAGTATTCTTGTATGTTTATTTTTAAGAACGTTCATGAGCACGTAAATGTATTATGGAGTTAGCTCAGTTTGCGTAATTTCTTCTGTGGAGATGTCCGATGTATTGTGGGGCTCAGGATTTTCAGTTGACTCTTCAGGCTCAATTTCAATTGATGAAGTTTCATGTTCTTCTTCTGAAGATTCATCGTCGGCATTCGTATCCTCTGACGTATTTTCTGTATCCTCGACGACTTCAGTATCTTCAGTGGACTCTTCCGTCGAAGTCGAAACAGTTTCCTCCTCTACAACCTCATCAGTAGTGGTAGATACCTCCTCCTCAGCACCTCCGCCAGAACCGCCAGAACCGCCAGAACCGCCAGAACCGCCAGAACCGCCAGAATTTTCTTCAGCTGGATTATACACCTCAACAACACGCTCTTCCTGCGCAAGCTTCCCAGCGCTATCAAACGACTCGTACACAATACTGTAAGAGGTTCTGGTTGAAGTATCCAAATTCACTTGAGTAACTGCTTCACCATCGACATAAACGTCGACAGTCAAATCGGTGTCATGATCATCTGTCACCGCAGCACCAAGATCAACATATTGATTGCCTACAGCAATACGCACTGGATTGTTTCCGAGTATCGTGAGTGTCGGGGCATCATTCTGTATTTCTTCTTCAGTACTACTACTGGTAGTGTTTTCATTCTCTACAAGATCAACTTCTTCACTTGAAGTCGCACTGTTTTCATCATTCTCTTCTTCCGGAACTACGACAACTTTTTTAGGTTGTATTTTAGGAACTGTTTTTACCTTTGCATTTGGATCAGGTCGCGCAAAAGTTTGCACCTCAGCTTCCGGCTTAGGTTGTTTTACTACCGGCTTATATGTATCGAGAGTCGTCACATTCTCAGATAAAAATCCACCAACAATACCCTTGTACTTTGTCGCTACTTTCTTTGCGCTAATTTGTTTTTTCTCAAACACTTGTGTTTCCTTTAATCTTTTTATTTCAGCATCAAGTTTTTCTTTCAGCTCTTCTGTCACATACAATCCCAAATCACGATACGCACCAAGCGATTTTTTAGAAATCTCCATAACTTCAGTTGTTTTAACATCTTGCCACACATGGTCAACTAACGAGATAGTGGAAAACTCATACGTAACTGAATAAAACAGATCATCCTCTGACACTGAAAGTATTTTTATTGTTGGAGAATACTTTTTAAAATTTACATCTGCTATATAGGTATTATCTATTGAAATAACAGACTCTTGTGTATCAATAATTATCTCCGGATTCGTGGCTGCATACGTACTAGCTGCGCCGAGCAACAAAAAAGATACGGTTATAGGGACCGCATTATTATAAATTAAAAATCTCACGAATCTCCGCATATGTTTATTATAACACCAACCGTATTGTGACTCGCTCGCAAGTATCCCCTTTTAAAGTCAACCTCGTGTTCTATTTGTATATCACCATACACACATCTGGGCATGCAATGTTAGGACACAGCTCTCAAATATATGTAGGTAATATGGCTTCTGATGCGAAAGCATCTACCCCGTAGTGAATTTAATATAATCCACCTCAAAATCATCCGAGGCATCGGCACCAAAGTCAAAACGTATAGAGGTGTTTGTGTTTGTTACCCAGTCATCGCCACCAGCAGCAAGGCTATTTCCATCCAGTGTTATAGTCTTAAAAGTACCATCCCACGTCGGCTGGGTCATTGAAAATTTATACGATCCTGAAAAGCCATGGCCCGCGTTGCCAAAGAAAACACTCCCATCCCACCCGGTAGTCCCCGCTGTGCGTTTAACACTAACTTCAATTTGCGTATATACCGAACCATCTATAGAAACTGAGTAATTATAAACTTGAGGATTACCGGCAGTAGAATCTACAATCAACTTACCACCAGACGCAGTGACTGTTGCGTTATTGCCAAGAAAACCATCAACCCCACTATCAAAACCATATTTTATTTCTGATCCTGTACTTCCTGAATACGCCCCATACCAAGTAGTCCCTCCATCAATCGTAGAAAAAGTTAATATATTCACAGAGTTTGCAGCTGTAGAAAGCGTCGGTGCACTTCCACCCAACCACGTAACAGCACTAGGCCATCCAGCCAACCAACTGCCAGTGCTATCTTGAGAAAGTAAAAGCGTGAAAGTTCCTGATATTCCAGAGGAAGGCGGATTTGCAAAAGTGAAAGCGCAATTACCGGTGAGGGTAATGTTAAAAACATTGCCATTTACCAAATCAAGAGTGTAGTCATCGAACAAACCACCTGCGACCCAACTCGGTGTGCCTGTAAGAGTACCGTCGTTGCCATTACCACTTGCATCAGATGCTGTAGTACCTGAACCTTCATTCATCGGCAGGTGCACATACAACCCGCTCGTAACAGAGCCTCCAGAATAGATAGTACTTACCTCACCGGAAGACAGGGCTCGATTAAATATTCGAACATCGTCTATCGAGCCGTCAAAACGAGCCGAGTGAGTAGGCGCCAGTCTAATATTATTGTTCTGGTCATTCCCAGCATTTGAAAACGAAGTGTTCTCACTCTCAAAAGAACCATTTATGTAAAAAGTTGACGTGGTTGCACTCTTGTCATAAGTAAGTACTACATGATACCAAGTATCGGTCGACAGAGTCGCTGATGTTGAATGATTATCGGCATCACTACGTGCATCAAATTCAATAGTGCCTGAACCACCGTTCATAAATATCCGCCACGAGTTTGAAAAGGTTGTTTTATCTATTATTCCCTGAACCCTTAGCTGGTCAGGTTTTACCCACATAGCTAAAGAAAAATCGTCATTATTTAAGTCTGTATCAGCACTAATGGTCACATAATCACTTGTACCATCAAAATCTAGAGCGTAGCCTCCGTCTCCAGCACTGGCAGTCAAAACTGTTTCCCCATAGTCTTTAAGTACTGCTTTCTGCAGTACTTTATCGTCCATGTCTATTCTTGATGATGATACGCGCATTGTCATAACTTGTGTAAAATTTAATTAAGTTTTTCGTGACTATAAAATATCTAAATATACATCGAGTGTCCCCATTGTAGTTCCATCACGACCTTCCCAAAAACTTAATGTCGGTGTGGCACTTAATACTATTTCTGGGCTCCGTACCCAGGCAGTGATAGACGGGGCACCCCCAGAAGATGCTTCATAGTATATATGCCACGATCCGCCGTGAGCACCTATATCTCCAGTCCCTCCAGATGGAGTATTTCCAGAATACCTTACCCAAAAGCCAGCGTCAGTTGTGCCACCAACACCATTTGATATAGATTCCCAAGTCACACTTTCGTATGACCCAACATCAGAAGTGTCACTTCTCTGCCAACTCTCATTATCACTTTCAAATGTATAGGAATTGCTGTCAAAATTTATATCGTCGAGTTGAAAATCTCCACTATAATCTGAACCCGAAACACTCTTAAAAACAAGTCTTGCGGTTGCTCCTGCATAATCAGATATAGTAACTCCAGTTTGCTCTGTCCATATGCCAGTTTCCCCAGAAACTTGTAAAAGAGACGAGGTCAGACCAGTCGGGCCTGAATACGCATCAGAATAGGACGCTGCTGCTGTAAACATTCTATGGTTCAACATAAATAAATTATACCTTAGCTACTATAGCCTATATTAATAATACGATTCAGTTGGTGGAGTAAAAGCAGTTGTCCAACGTGCGATACCTTTAGAAATTCTAAACTCATCGATCCGCCCGTCAAAGTAGGAATCAGAGGTACCACCCCAGCCAATATTGAAATTTCCAGTTGCCGAATTAATAGATCCGGAGTATGAAGCTGATCCAGCTGATGACCCGTTAATATAGACCGTCCAGGTATTACTGTTGCGAACAACCGCATAGTGATGCCAGGTATCTAAAGAAGGAAGAGAACCTAATGATATTTGCACCGCCCAACCAGTATTCCCAGAATTTCTCACCAAAAATGAATGCCCCGAGGCTCCGGCACCAATTGTAATGTACATTGAATTAGTGGCATTATCATCGTAAATAAAAGCTCCATCATACTGCGATGACGTACGAGTATTTTGTCGTTGCCACCAGTCGATTGTAAAATCAGACGAATCTAAAGCAAGATCATTAGCAAACTCAAGCAAGTCACCCGTACCATCAAAGTAAGCACTAGTACCACCAAACTTACTTTGTGCTGTATCAACCTGAGTATTTCCAGCAACTGAAATGCTTTTAGATGAAGGTGAGGAATCAATAAAAGTCGTAGACGCATCAGCACCTGCCATATGCAACAACAACTTTGTGTAAGAATCATTGCCATTAGTACCTGTGAGTAAATCTGGATTGAGATTGCTGCCATACCAAGTCGCGCCGCCATCAATGGTAAAAAAACTAAATAAATTTAAGTCATCAGCTTCTGTCAAGATAGTCGGCTCACTTCCACTTGGCCATTTCACAGCAGTAGGCCAAGTAACTGTCCTCCCTCCTGTTCCATCTTGCGTTAAGTACAAAGTAAAGCTCCCCGCCACTCCAGAAGCTGGTGGATTAGCAAAGGTGAAAGCGCAATTGCCGGTAAGGGTAATGTCAAAGACATTACCCTCTGTGAGATCGATGGTATAGCTAGTACTGGAGTTGGCTGTGACTACTGTCTCTCCATAGTCTTTAAGTACTGACTTTTGCAGTACTTTATCGTCCATGTCTATTCGGTCTTTTGATACACGCATTGTCATAACGGTTTCCAAAATTATAACACTTCACTGGTTTCTCAACCCTAGGTTTCAAAATTCTCTCGAAATATGGACATCGGATGTCCATATTTTTGTGTTGTACTTATTAATTATTTTTAGGGTTGCTAGGTTTATTTTTTATGACTTTCTTTTTACTTTTAGTAGAAGTCGCTTTATCCTTCTTACCTACCTCCACTCCCCGCAGCGCACGCACTTCTGTGGCGAGTTCACGAATCGCCATTGCGATATCGGCTAAAACTTCGTCTTGCGTAAGCGGTACTTTTTCCACATCATAGCGCCACTTCTTTGTCTTCGGGTTAAACATCTGTATATGTCCAATTCCCGGCACACGCTCTGGGTACGGGGGTATTTTTTCTGCCTTAACCGTGTGGCCATTCGGGTGCTTATCAAGCTGCCACTGAATCATCGTGACTTTTAACCATCCATCTTTTTGTTTTTCTCCAAATACTACTGCCATATTTTTATTATCTTATATAGTATATTAAATCAGTTTTTGCACAAAACAACGGGTTGCCTCTCCTACTGGTCGCATATCAAATTTACATTCATTACGCTTATCTACGAAGTATTCATCAACTGCTTTTCGCCCCCCAGGCCACCAGAGATCGGTGTACTCATCTAGTGCCAGAATGCCTCCTTTTTGTAGAAGTGGCCACGTTCTAGGTAATGCATACTGGTACGCTTTGTAGAGGTCGACATCTAAATGAACGAGTGCTAACTGCTCATCTTTTAGTGTATCGAGGGTTTTTTCAATACGACCTTTAATAAGTACTACATGTTTCTCTACCCAATCAGCGGGCAGACCAGAATCAAGAAGTCGTTGTTTTACTTCTTGAGGAGTGCCCTGCGACCCCTCTGGTTCAAACCGAGCCAAACTCTCACTAATGCCCTGTTCACGTAGCACGCTAGTATCTTCTTTGGTTGGTTTTGGCATTATGTCCCAGACATCAAGTCCATACAGAATTCTGTCTTCTCCACTTTGATACACAGCCAAAGCAATTTGTGTAAAGCTGTATCCGTGACAAACGCCACACTCGACGATATTTCCGGGTACATCTTTGACAAGACTGACCAGTTCTACAAAGTATTGTTTGAGAGCCCCATCAGGAATGCTTTGTCCAAGACGATGCGGTGTTTGTGCAGCGCGCGGTGGTACCTGAGGAACTTGTGACCGTACTACCTGTTGGGTGGAGTTTGGGTGGGGCGCCGCAGGCGCCCCACCCAAACCTACGCCACCATTCCCTTCACCCGCCAAGATTTTTACGAAAGCATTGTCAGCTAAGTCTTTTGGGTATTCCCCCCAGCACCGTGCGTCCATTGAGTGGATGCCGTTGCTAGTGATATTTAAAGCAGTCATTGCCGCTCCATATGCCATTGGATAATTGCCAACAGAGCTAAATCCATCCGCTAAGTACACCCACGCTTCACGAAGATTCGGGCACGCTGCTACTGACTGCAAAAGTTCATCAATAATTAATTGTGCATTCTGCCCAAGCTTGTGTCGTGCTTGAGCAATTCCAATATGCGCATAAGCGCGCTGACCATCAATATGTTGATACTTAGTACAACTACGGTCTGTATATTCGTATTCTACAGTTAGTTTTATATATGTTTGGTAATCCGCAATACATTTTTCAAATTCACCTAACTTCCCCCATTCAACTGCTCTCTGCACATAAGCTTCTATTTTATCTGGACTTTCTGCAATCAGCGCTGAAAGTAGCGGCTCATAGTTTCGCTCGCCAGTTTGGTAATGATGAACGATAATCTCCTTACAAAAACCAAGCGTTGGATCGCTACCATCTGTTTTTAGTGGAACTTCGTGTACCTGTCGAAACCATTTCATTCCCTGTCGCTTAAATATTTTACTGCGCCAACTTTGCACAGCCGGAATTGTCATTGCTTCGTCTTGCCATTCTGCTACATACCAATATGAAAGTGAGTCATATTTATCTGACCAAGCTTGCTCAAGTGCCTCCCGCCAGCCAGGCTGTAATCGCTCGTCGAGGTCGATAGAAATTACAACGTCAATATCAACAGGTAATGCATCAAGTGCCTGGTTGCGGGCTTCATCAAAACGAAATGGGGTTATTTCCGCAGTCCCAATTAACGCTCCTAATGCATCCAATTTTTCTCTTGTTCCATCTGTTGAGCCAGTATCAAGCACACCAATGACATCTGCCTCGTGGCAGGCTTCTACGAAGCCTGCCACATTATCAATCTCATTCTTCGCAATAGCAGTAATAGCAACTTTCATATTTATTCACTATACCAAAATGACACTGTTAAACCAAAAAATTAAGGCCAGGAAGACTAATTTGGGGAAAATGATACTCCGCGACCAGTATTATTTATAGTATATGTAGCCGCAAGTGATATTGCACCTGGAGTAGTGTGGTCGAGGAGGGTGAAGTAAGGGCTACCAGCGTGTCCTACTGCTATGTAATTACCATCGGGGGAAAATTCAATGTTGTAGCTAGTACTCGACAACGTATACGATGCAACGAGTGACACTGAACCAGGAGTGGTGTGGTCGAGGAGGCCAAAATATGGACTACCAGTATGTCCTGTAGCAATGTAATTACCATCGGGAGAAAATGCAACACCTCTGCCCGTATTCGGCAAAATATATGTTGTCGCGAGAGAAACAGAGCCTGGAGTAGTGTGGTCGAGGAGGGTGAAGTAAGGGCTGCTAGAGTACACAGTTGCAATATAATTACCATCGGGGGAAAATGAAATTCCGTTAACTGTATTCACCAACGTATATGTTGTCGCGAGAGAAACAGAGCCTGGAGTAGTGTGGTCGAGGAGGGTGAAGTAAGGGCTACCAGCGTGTCCTACTGCTATGTAATTACCATCGGGGGAAAACGGAGTAGCGTAAGCATTTCCTGGCAACGTGTATGTTGTCGCAAGTGATATTGCACCTGGGGTAGTATGGTCGAGGAGGGTAAATCTAGAATTGACAGCATGTCCTACCGCGATGTAGTTTCCATCGGGAGAAAACGAAGTAGTATAAGCAGTTCCTGACAACGTATATGTTGTCGCAAGTGATACTGCACCTGGGGTAGTATGGTCGAGGAGGGTAAATCTAGAATTGACAGCATGTCCTACCGCGATGTAATTTCCATCGGGGGAAAATGCGGTGCCATAGCCAGAACCCGCCAATGTATATGTTGTGGCAAGTGATATTGCACCTGGGGTGGTATGGTCGAGGAGGGTAAAGAATGGAGAACTAGTAGTATTTACTACAGCAATGTACCTTCCACTAGGCAAGACGTAACCTTGAGCAACAACCGCTCCATACCAAGTACTTCCTTCATCTACAGTAGTAAAAGTAAGAATATCCATCTGAGACCCAGTTGTGGAAAGCGTCGGCTCCGACCCACCAAGCCATGCAACAGCTGATGGCCAAGTGGCTGTACGACTTCCTGTAGCGTCTTGCTTCAAGAGAAGAGTAAAACTCCCCGCCACTCCAGAAGCTGGCGGGTTAGCAAAGGTGAAAGCACAGTTCCCTGTTAGGGTAATGTCGAAGACATTACCCTCAGTCAAATCTATAGTATAGCTAGTGCTAGAGTTGGCAGTTACTACTGTCTCTCCATAGTCTTTAAGTACTGACTTTTGCAGTACTTTATCGTCCA
>CAZYTF010000014.1:0-337 GCA_964649535.1 uncultured Candidatus Saccharibacteria bacterium
TAATAATGACCCCAATGTGTTCTACACCATGCCGTTCTTTTAGATATGCATAAAGTGTTTGGGCACTTACGAACGGGTCTTTCGGCAAAAGTACATAGTGCTCATTTGCGTTACTCTCATCAATACCTGATGTCCCAATAAAAGCACCTTTTATAATAGTCAGTGGTGACGGCCAATACGACCGAGGGATGATGAGGTCTGCTTCTTCCACAACAAGCTTCGTTTTATCAGTCCCCTCTGTAAGTAGACACGAGCCTTCATCTATCGCAACAATTTTTGAAGAAATAGCAATCACGTCTCCCTCCTGAACATCAGTAAGATACTCATCGAGCACAGA
>CAZYTF010000014.1:347-22097 GCA_964649535.1 uncultured Candidatus Saccharibacteria bacterium
TTTTAACGGGAATATATTCCATAATTGGCAGAAGAATAACATACAAAAAGCCGGAATGCTTTGCGTTCCGGCTTTTTGTGCATCCACATGCAAAAAGTGAACTACCCCTTTACTTCTACCCCCATTGAGCGACATGTGCCCTCAATAATTCTCATAGCTGCCTCGACTGAAGCTGCATTAAGATCTGGCATTTTAATCTCAGCAATTTCCTTAATTTGCGCTTGAGTGATTGACCCCGCTTTTGAAACGAGATTCTTTCCAGAACCCTTATCCTTGCCGATTGCCTTCAAGATAAGGCGTGACGCTGGCGAAGTCTTGACGATAAAGGTAAAACTTCTATCATCGTAAACCGTAATCTCTGTAGGGACCACTTCACCCATTCGTTCACGAGTCTGCTCGTTGAACTGGTTCACGAACTCACCGATATTAATACCAGCCTGTCCCAGTACCGGACCTAGCGGTGGAGCGGGCGTAGCCTTACCTCCGATTGCCTGTACTTTTACTTTCTTTAAAATCTTTTTAGCCATATGTAATATTTAATATTTTGTAGTGCACCGATTGTTCCATAGCCAATCACTACACATTGAAGCGTCGCTATCGTACATAAAATAAGCAGTTTTGGCAAGGTGTCAAACTTCTTTATGCTCTTAACACCATCCCTCACTAAACCACCACCGGCTCAAGCCGGTGGTGGTTTAGTGAAGTGTCGACATAAGAAAATATTAGTCACTACTTTGTTGTTTTTAGATTTTCTTAGTCAGAATTTGCCCAGGGCAGAACAAATTCCGACATAATAAATCTAAAGTCGCTACGCTCGTTAGATTTTCTTAACTTGTAAGAAATCGAGTTCAACAGGAGTTTCGCGTCCGAACATTGAAACAAGAACCTTAATCTTTCCGCTTGCTTCATCAACTTCACCTACCTTCCCTTCAAGCTCCTTGAACGGTCCATCTACAATAGTCACAATATCATCAGGAGCAAGATCAACTTTATGCTTCACTGTTTCGTCGCTCATCTGCTTCATGAGTGATTGGTACTCAGCTTCAGTGAGTGGCACTGGCTGCGTTCCACTTCCTACGAATCCTGTCACGCGTGGTGTATTTCGGACGATATACCAACTCTCATCATTTACAATCATTTCCACGAGCACATAACCTGGGTAGATACGTTCTTCTTCAGTTGTCCGTTTCCCACCTTTCACACGAATCTTTTTTTCAGTTGGAACAACCACATCAAAAATCTGGTTTTGCATACCAAGAGAATCAATACGTTGTCGCAAGTTTCGCGCAACGGCATTCTCATATCCAGAATATGTATGGATTGCGTACCAATGTCGTTCTCCATCTGTTTGTTGTTTTGCCATAGTATTGTGGATTAAAGACCAATAATTTTGTTGAGAATCTGTGTAAACAAATAATCAAACGCACCAAGGAATAACGCCACGATTCCAGAAACAGCAATAACCAGGACAGTGTATACCATTGCCTGCGTTTGAGTTGGCCATGACACATGCTTCATTTCGGCAGCGGTATCACGAAAATAATTTCCTAGTCGGCTCATAAATATAATGTGTGAAGTATAATAAAACACCCTCTCGGGCGGCTATGCTTAGATTATACTCCTCTTTTTTTAAATGTAAAGTGACTACAAAAGGCCGGCGCTGGAGCGCCGGCCTTTTATGATTCATCCACCTATATCCATGTGGAATTTAGGATGTAAGTAAATTACAGTCGCTATACACTGATTCTTTCACTTCGTCAGAATTTGCCCAAGGGCAGAACAAATTCTGACATAAGTTCGCAATAGTCGCTGTGCTCCTTTGCTTACTTAACTTCGTACGTAATCGTCACATTACTTGTGATACTGTTTTCTCCTCTAGGCATCGCTGGAGCAGATTTCATGTCAAATGATTCGTTCATTGCCATATCTCCACCATATCCAGCATTATACATTGGATACTGTCCATCTTCATTTTCATAGAAACCAACCATACGGGTGATATGCACTCCTAAGTCTTCAGCTAGTTCACTTGCTTTTTCTTTAGCATCAGCAATTGCCTTCTTTCGAGCTTCAGCTTTCAATACTGTTTCGTCATCAATAGTAAATTGAAGACTGCTAATATTTGTCGCACCTCGTTCTCCAGCTCCTGAAATAAGGTCTCCTGCAGTGTCGAGATCTCGCACCTTTACCGTAACCGTCTGACTCACCTCATAGCCGTCAATAACCGGTTCTCCTGGAGGGCAATATGAGTTGGACGAACATACGCGTTCCTCGTATCGATACTTTGGATTGAGATTGTAATACTGTGTTTTTATATCTTTATCTTCAACTCCTTCTCCTTCGAGGTACGCTAAAATTGTATTCACTGAGTCTGCTGACAATTCTTGTGCCGACGCTGCATCAGCGCCTTCTGCGCGTACGCTAAATGAGAACTCTCCAATATCAGGCCGTGCAAGCACTTCACCCTTGCCATTTACTGAAATTGCTGTATCCCCCGTGTACATCCCTTTCGCCTGCCGCAACGTCAATTGAGCGTATGCAGTAAGCGCCAAAATGACACCCAACAAAATAATAGTAATTAAAACCTGTACATACCCTTTTGAAAAAAATGATTTTGCTTCCATATTTATTTTTAAATGTTAAATTGTAATCTAATTTTATCCCATACACTCATCGAACCGCAAACTTTATTGAACTCACCTAAGTCTGCTTCAGACAATGTGAGCCCCGGCAGCTGTTCTCCGATGAGATAAAACATAACTGAAGAAGAGCCGGTTACATGGTTGAGAGAGAGTGAATGCCCAAGTTCATGAGCAAGTACCAACTCCAACTCTCTCTGATTTTCGTACGTATAGATATTAATGCGGTCTCGCTGATAGTCTCCTTGAGTGAATTCATGTGACTCACCAAATTTCTCATTGTACGTATACACACCTTCATTATAAGTCTGTACGAGAGAATTCCCTTTCTCACCTATGTTATTTATCTCATCAACCAATATATTCAATTGTGTTGAGGTCGTGTTGAGAATGTTCCGCTCTTTGTCAAGAGCTTTCTTTTCATTCTCAAGATCATCATACACGTCTTTTGGGGCCCCTCCTTCGTCATTATACTTTGCGACTGTTTCGTTATAGGTATTGAGGCGTCGCTCGTACTCTTCAATCCGTTTAGTATACGACGACTTCAAATCACTGTATTGCGATACAAGTGTTGCATAGGTATCTCCGATTGCATCATTGATATTTTCTGCAGCATCCAACTTTTCTTTAAAGGTGTCTTCGGCTTTTGCAAAAGCTTGACGCTCATCAAAGATAAAGTTTATGGTGAAATCTGAGTCTGCATCATACGCAAATAAATTCTTTTTGGTGGCTTCTTCCCACACTTCAGCAGCAGCTGTTACGGCCACCTTTGCCTCGTCGGGCGTAATATCAAATCCCTCATCAATCTCACCAATACGATATGTAAATGGCGTAGGGCACACAGCCTCCGCAATGTAATAAAAATACCCTCCCCCAAAAAGGATAGTGGCAATACACAATACTGAGAGACTGCTTCTCATATCTTTAATTATACCAAAACCTCTGGCTTTTATATACAGGCAAAGAATTGTACTTCTCTTGCAAATCAAGCCCCCATATGTATAGTGGTAAATTCAGCTCATTAAAAAGGAGGGTGTAATGAAAATTGAAATCACTGAAACTGAGTACTTCAAGTTTAAAATTGCTAAAGCTTTCAGCAATTTTTACGCGACACTCACAAACCCCTACGTTTTGGCAGTGTCATCTGGTTGGCCGAGCTATTTTAAAGCTCTGGAGCAATCATTGAATAAAGGAGAAGGCTCTGCTAGTCCAAAAGACTTCCCTTGCCAGTGGCAAATGGCCTACTCAGAAGGCGGATTCGAGAGGGTCACAGGGGTGAGTTTCGGGGAAGCAAGCGGCACTGTTCTTTGCAAGGAATCTTAGTCTTCCTTACAGCCAAAAGATAAAAAACGCCGACTTATGCCGGCGTTTTATTTTTGGTGTGTACCTACATAAGTTGTGCATGTGCACACCGTGACCACATATCGAACATTGCCAACAGCCACAGATTTGGTCGCAAGTCGTGCGGCTCGGTATGATGAAAACTGTATATAAGCGCTTGATCAGTTCCAACATTTCGCATGAGTCTATCGCTCGTTTCTAGCCAATCGCCACTTCCGTCAAAGCGATTATAAATAACTTGCGGGAGCAGACTTTTCTCATACATTGCAAAAATATCATTCGGAACATAGGAGAGCTGTCGACCTTCTGGCTTAACAAGCTCCCACAGATGCTCAGTGAGCTCGCACAACTTTTGACTGCTCACTGACACTGCGACACAACGGGCTGCAAAGGCTGAGTCAAGAATGACACCCATCGGCAAACCCTTTTTGTTAAGCAACGGCTTCCAAACAATTTCGCTATTTTCGTACATCTCCACCTCCAAAAAACAACTTTGGTAACTATACTAGTATCTAAATCTCCGTCAACAAAATCAGAGATTTCTTGCAGGCATACAAAAACCTCTGTCCTGTTGGCGAGGGTCTCTTTTCTCAGAGTCTGACAAATGAGTGAGCGAACAAAATACCGACAACTGCAAGCAGTTGTCGGTATTTTCGAGTGAGCGTGATTTGTATCAGAGATACAAAGCAGATTAGGTGATTTTAAAGGAAATTTCGTCCAGGAATCTCCTCTAGGAGAGGAGGAGATTCGGACATAAATTCAGCATTGTCGCTATGCTCTGTGCTTCATTCACCACTCCAAACTTCCACCAGTCTTATACTCAGTAACCTTCGTCTCAAAGAAGTTTTTTTCCTTTGGCATGTCGATTACTTCTGCCATCCATGGGAACGGAGTCTTTGTGTTGTATTGCAGCGGCAATCCGATTCGCTCGAAGCGTCGGTCCGCAATGTACTCAACATATTCTTTCACACTTGTTGGATTGAGTCCAAGGATGCCTTTTGGCATAGCATCATCTACATACGCCTTTTCAAGTTCAACTGATTCTTTCATTTTCTCAATGATGTCAGCTTTAAATTCTTCTGTCCAAATTTCAGGATTTTCTTCTTTGATGGTGTTGATGAGATCGATGCCAAATGCAAGGTGAATAGACTCATCCCGCAAAATATACTGAAATTGATCCCCTACTCCAACCATCTTGTTCTGTCGCTTCATCGCAAGCATCATCGCAAAACCTGCATAAAAGAAAATCCCTTCCATGATGACGTAAAAGCCAATGAGATCGTGTACGAACTTTTGGATATTCTCTGATGTGTCTGTTTTAAAATTTGGATCAAACACTGACTTAGTAAAATCAACAACAAAGTCGTCTTTTGCTTTAATAGACGGAATCTTTTCATACATGTTATAGATTTCATCCGGATCGAGACCGAGTGAATCACAACAATAAATAAACGTATCAGTATGAACAGCCTCTTCATATGCTTGTCGGAGAAGATACTGGCGCGCCTCCGGATTAGTTACGTGATTGTATACTGCAAGCACCAAGTTGTTGGCTGTAAGACTTTCTGCAGTAGAGAAAAAGCCAAGATTCCACAGGATCATTCGCCGCTCTTCTTCAGACAGACCGTCAGGGCCATCTTTCTTCCATAATTCAATATCGAGTTGCATCGAAATTTCTTCTGGAGTCCAGTTGTTAGCAACTCCTGACTTATAATGTTCTCGAGCCCATTTATATTGCATCGGCAAAATTTTGTTTGGATCTGTTGATGAGTTATTGATGATTCCTTTCTTTTCCATAGTACTTAGTTGCTTACATTGTAGGTTGGTAATGTGTGGCGGTATTGTACCGCTCTGTGCGAAGATGCTCAAGTTCTCAAGAAGGGTCAAAAAGAGGCATGCGGTACAGACTGTATAGACTTCAGACAATCCATGCCACACGCCTCCCTTCTAGACTTCTCACTATAGTCTACGAAATCTTTTAAGATTTCTCATGCCAGCTTGCTCTTTTGACTTACTCACAAGCCTCGCAGAGTGACTCAGGTGCTTTGTGCAAGCGAATCTCTCTTACTGGTCTTGCTGAGGAAGATTGAATCACCTTCTCAGCGTCAACTTGTTCTTTTTGAATCGGTGACGGTGTTGCCAACGGCGACACAACTGCCTCATCAACAACAGGAGGAGTGTCGGTTACGTCATCCTTGTTATCTACATCTTGCTTCTTGCGAAGCTGTGTTCCTGATGCATTGATACTAGATTTTTCAACCTGTGAAGCACCAAGTGACCGAAGATAATACGTGGTTTTTACACCGACCTCCCATGCATAGAGATACAAGTCGCTAATTTCTTTTCCTGAAGTCCCCCCATAGAAGATGTTTAGTGACTGCGATTGATCAATCCACTTCCCTCGCGCTGCCGCAGCCTTAACAAGCCACTTCATATCAATCTCAAATGTTTCTTTATACTTATCTTTAATACTCTGTGGAATCTCTGCAATATCAACGATTGAACCATCATTGTACTTAAGTGTGTCGAGCATTTCTTTACTCCAAAGACCTTGTGCCTTCAACTCAGCAACAAGTGCGTTGTTTACAATAATGAAATCGCCAGAAATGTTTGATTTCACATAGATGTTCTTATAGATTGGCTCAATACCTGGAATTGCTCCCGCAATGTTTGCAATGGTTGCAGTTGGCGCAATTGCCATACAGTTACTGTTGCGCATACCATACTTCTTCACCGAGTCTCGCACTTCTGACCAGTCAAGTGACTCGTTTGCATCGATACCTGTACTGATTCCTCGATTTTCTTCCAAGAGTTTGATCGTATCGACTGGGAAGATGCCCCTATCCCACTTGCTCCCCGGAAAACTTTCATACGAACCACGCTCACGAGCAAGATTACTTGAAGCAATGATTGCAGCTCGAGATACAACCTCCATCGACATGTCAGCAAATGCAACACACGCATCTGAACCAAAGCCAATGTTAAGTTCGTAGAGGGCATCCTGGAACCCCATCACTCCAAGTCCGACTGGGCGATGCTTCATGTTGGAGTGTCGAGCCTCTTTGGTTGGGTAGAAGTTTAGATCGATAACATTATCGAGCATGCGCATTGCAATCGCCACAGTCTCGTTCACCTTCTTGTCGTCAAATGCACCTGCAGTGATATGCTTACTGAAATTCACAGAACCCAAGTTACACACCGCTGTTTCTTCAGCAGACGTATTCAATGTAATTTCAGTACAAAGGTTTGAATTATGCACCACACCAACATGGTCCTGTGGAGATCGGATGTTTGAAGGATCTTTAAATGTAATCCAAGGATGGCCTGTCTCAAAAAGTGCACCAATATGTTTCTTCCACAAATCTGCCGCTTTCATTTTCTTGAAGAGTTTTATCTCTCCACGATCTGCCATTTCTTCATATTTTATGTACAAATCTTCAAATTCTTTTCCATATGTTTCTGTGAGGTCAACCGCTTCGTCTGGAGAAAAGAGTGTCCAGTTACCACCCTCTTTGACTCTCTTCATAAACAAATCAGAAATCCATGATGCAGTATTCAT
Source organism: uncultured Candidatus Saccharibacteria bacterium (assembly GCA_964649535.1). Lineage (GTDB taxonomy): Bacteria > Patescibacteriota > Minisyncoccia > Phycocordibacterales > UBA918 > OLB19. Next base: position 7,887 of record CAZYTF010000014.1, read on the forward strand.
GTCGTGCGTCCTTCTTCGTTCATCACCAGTGTTTTTCTTAAGTTCAAGAAAATCAGGGAAATCGTAGTGCCAGTTCTCCATGTATACACACGTTGCGCCACGTCGGCGGCCCGAACGGTTAATAGCGACCGTAACATCATTCGCAATCTTCAAAAATGGGACGGTCCCTTGCGAAGTGATGCCTGTACTCCCTATTACTGCCCCTGTAGCACGGAGCTTACTCCATGCTGTCCCTATGCCTCCCGCCCACTTTGAAAGCTGCGCATTGTCGCCAAAAACTTTAAAAATGTGGTTGAGGTCATCTTCAACTACGTTTAGATAACACGATGAAAGTTGCGGATGTGGAGTACCTGCGTGAAAAAGTGTCGGCGTCGACGGCACAAAGCGTAACGTCGACATGAGTCCATAAAACTCAACTGCTTTCTCTTCTTTATTTTCCTCATTAAGCGCAAGTCCCATAGCAACACGCATCCACATAAACTGAGGAGTTTCAATTACATGCCCATCGGCAGCGCGAATGAAGTATCGATCATTGAGTGTCTCGACTCCAAGATATCGAAACAAATCATCACGTGCAGGATCAATTGCATCTGCCAACTTAGTGAAATTAAAATCAAGCATACCCTCTGCCAATTTTTTGTCGGTCACACCAATTTTTATGTTTCTCTCAAACGCATCTCGATACCGCTTTACAAAATCGTCTCCCTTACGACGGATGTCTGGCGCAATCGCCTCTTCGTAGAGCCTCCCACAAAGCTGTCGAGCAGCAATCTGTGAGTACACGGGGTCAAGCTCAATCTTTGCGCGAAGTACCAACGTGACTAGTTTAGCAAGCTCTCTTGTAGAGATGCCGTCATACACTTCCCGCTCAATTTGATTAACAATATCGTCAGTATCAATATCTGATTCAATGCCTGTTGTGAACTGCTCCACATAATCACGCATCTCACTTCGAGAGAACTGCTCTTCACCACCTTCTGTCTTAACCATCAAGCGATTCTCCGCAATTTCTTTTACCACTTCCTGTTTTCTATCTTCTGTTTGTTTAAAACGGTAAAGAATGTAGTGCTTCGCAACTATGAAGTACCCGCGCTCCATGAGCGTTTCTTCAACAAGATCTTGAACCTGCTCAACAGTTGGGCATGGTCCCTCGGCAACTGCTTCACATATTCCTTCAAGCTTTGCACCTACCCTATCTGCCATCTGCTGCAAACTTTCGTCAGAAACAGGTGTATTTTCTTGGGAAAATGCCTTTCGCATTGCCACAACAATTTTTGACAGGTCAAACGGCACCTTATCGCCATTTCGCTTTGTAATTTCGGTAAACATAATTTTACTTTTTGAGGGCTAATAAATCACCTCTAGCAAATAAGCCAGAATGTGTTTTTGAAATCTCTCACAAAAATAATTGTTGGTGTGATGTATTCAGCTCCTCGACAAAAGGAAACTGTTCAATCATTTTTAAGAAAGATCTCAGAATTTTGAGAGTTAGAGACACTACCATGTAATATACATGGCTCTACTTGGTGTTCCCACACCCACCGTGCGTGCCCTCCTCCGACACACTCGAGATGGAGTCAACGAGTGATATATAGATAGTAGAACAGCATCTCTAATTTTCAAAATACAGCCTGAAATAGGCTTCTTATGCATATCACTTTACTGACAAAGTTATAATACATTGCAAAATAGGGTTCTTTTGGAAGCCCCTATATGGCCTCTCTAAAAATGAACCTGTGGATAGCAATTGAAGTAAGGGTTGCGCAAGGACTTTAATCTGTGTTCTGATTAAAATATGGGTTGCGAAGCTGTAAAAAACAACGCATATTTCATTTAGAGACATCGCACATTACACATAAAAGGAGATTGCCATGACAACGAGGTCAAGACCACCGACCTTTGAGAAAAAACAACCTGTCGTTCACATTAGCCATGGTGTCGGGACTGTCCTTAGCATCGACGAAGAGGTAATGGCTGGCTTCAAGCAGATTTTTTATGTTGTTTCAATACAAGAATTGAAGCTTATCGTAAAAGTCCCCGTAGCGACAGCTGGCAAAGTACTGCGTGAAATCATGCCAAAGAGCAGTCTTAAAAAGGTTTTTTCTATATTAAAAAAACCACAACAAAATTCAACGGGCAAATGGATGAAGCGAAACAATGTATACGTAGAGCGGCTAGCCACTGGTGACATCTATAAGATTGCCGCTGTTGTTCGAGACTTGCGATATCTAGAATTTAGCAAAACTCGTTTGAATTATTCGGGGGCAGAACTCTATAAAGACGCCTTGAGGAAACTTACAGGCGAAGTGTCGGCAATACTGGAAAAGGACTCCTCTGAAGCACTCACATTTCTAGAAACAGAAACGGGATTGTTTTTTGTTAAAAAAACAACTCTTATATCAGATGCTAAAAGAGAGAGCGGACGTTCAAACGCGGGCGCTGAGGCTGGCGATTCTTCAGAACAAAATAAATCTGCAAAATTCTTTACTAACGGCACAACCGTTTTAAAAATTGACACAGACAAAAAAGAAGTGACCGTCGGCAACAGCCCAGCAATGAGGCTGACAAAAAAAGAAAAGGATCTCCTCTTTTTGCTCGCAGAAAATAACGGCAATATAGTGTCTTTACAAAAAATTGCAAAAAAACTCTACGGAAATGCTGACAAAGGAAACCAGGTCCAATCACTAGTATGCAAAATGCGAAAGAAACTTCGCAACGCAGGAGAAATTATCCTTGCATCTCGTGGAAATGGATACCACCTTCCGAGACCCACAAAACTCAAAGGGGGTATGTAAAATACTCACCCGTTGCAACTTCGGTTGCAACGGTTTTTTATACAAAAAAGCTGTAAACGCGTACACATACTTTTATTTTCTACCATCTAACACGACCGCCTGTGCATGGTGCTGCTTGAAAAGCACTATCTGTTTCCGACCTTCTCTTTTCTACGTGCTTTTACCGTCGCAACGTATCACGAATTTCTCGTAGTAATTTCACTTCTTCAGATGGTTCAACTACCTTCTCTTCGACAACACCATCTTCTTCTTGACCAAGCTCTTGTGCTTTATTAATAGCTTTTACAACAAGGAAAATAACAAAGGCAACAATGATAAAGTCTATAACGCTCTGGAGAAAAACACCGTAGGTAATACTCACATCCCCTATTTGTGCTGCCATCCCTGAAAAATCGATACCACCTAGCAACACTCCAATAAGTGGCATGATGATGTTATTTACCAGCGAAGAAACAATTTTGCCAAACGCTGCACCAATGACAACTGCAACAGCAAGATCGATTACGTTCCCCTTCATTGCAAAGGCCTTAAACTCATCTATAAATGATTTCATAAAATATTTAATTATTTAAAATTGCATAAAGTATACATGTCCTAGATAAATATATTTCATGTAGCTGAAAATGGGATGCGTTGTCAATTCGATTTAATACAACTAAAGCAATAGCTTCGCAAGATAAAATCCAACCCCCCCGCCAAAGAGAAAAGTGAAAAAAATTGCTGTTTGCATTGCTTCTTTATCCATAATCAACGTAATAAATAAATACCAACTAATACAAATGCGATGCCAAGTATTTTTGCAGCAGTGACCGAAACACCCATAACTAATACTGAATATATAAACGTTACAACAATACCAATTACTACTGAAACGGGGAGCGCATTACTACTCACAATAAACCCATAATAAATGCCGACTGCAAACAGGGTGTTGGCAAGTATCATCACAAAAATGAGTAGCGGAGTAAAGAGTTGTCGAACACTTGCAACAGCACTAAGACTCTCTCCACCCGTAATTCGCCCAATAGTTGCAATGCAAATATACATGAGCGAAATGATGAGTATGAAGTACATCCAGTGAATCATACAAAAACTGTAGCACAGCCAATTTACATTTTCATCAAAAATAGGTATAACTATGCCCACGTGAGGAAATGCTACGAGCAACCTCACCGTAACATGGCGACTATAGTATAACGGTTAGTGCACCGGTTTGTGGTACCGGCAGTTCGGGTTCGATTCCCGGTAGTCGCCCAAAATTCAGAAACTCCTTCGGGAGTTTTTGTGTTTTGGGCGACTACAGCAAGTAAATAGTTTTACTTGCGTCGGGAATCGAACGGCGGAGCGATGTCTTTTCTTCTTTTCCAAGAAGAAAAATGAGTGAGCCGTGTCCCGCGGCACTTATGAGCGTAAGCGAATTTGTGACCGTCAGGACGATTCCCGGTAGTCGCCCAGCATTTTGAAGCAGGTTTTATAAGGGTTTTCTAGATACCCTAGCGAGACGTTCGAACTGAAAATAAAAATCCGCCAAATCTTTCGATTCGGCGGATTGCAGTTTTTTGTTCGTTACGTTGTGACTTGATCACCCCGCAACACAGCATAACTCAATGCTGGAGTAGCGAAACCAGCGACATCATCAACACCGAGGAAGCCTCCGACAAGACGACAGTCAAACTTCGTCATTGCAGCAGGATCAACAGCATATGTCCATTCAAACGGGACCATGCTCAGGTGCTGCGGCAGATGTGAACGTTTGATGCCTCTTCCAAACGATCTTCCATCATTCAGTTCGAGATTAGCTGCCCAGTCATACATATTCGATGACTTCGGCTGGTAACCATCGCCAACGTTAATGTAGTTCATAAACGCTGTAATCCATCCGTCCATGTCGTCAGTCCCGGATCCTGAATAGTGCTTGTAGATACTCGACCAGAAATCGTTATCTGGCTGCTTACGACCAGTCGCTGTGTCGGCGATCTCCTTAAGAACCGGCAACAGATACTGAAAGTACTGACTCAGATGACCAGCAAACTTCTCCGACAGCATCGTAGCCGAAGCCACCACACTGTCGTAGTCCTGCGATTCGCCGAACAGACGAATCCGAGGGATACCACACATAGTACCCATACCATAGGAATAGTACGGCGATGCAGCATCAAGCACTGCGACCATTGAAGCAACTTGGCTGTCAAAGTCATGTGTCGATATGGTCGGCATCATATCTTCGATAATGTCAGAGGGTATACGCTCTCGTAGCTCCTCGTACATATCACCGATACCTGTCGCCCATTCCATGGACTGATCAAATCGGTCCAAACGAAGATCGTCGTTACAGACCTCGATGTGTTCATTCTCAGCCGACGCTGTGAAGAAGTCACGATAATCATCAGGATTCTGACGAACAGTGACGCCAACTTCATGCAGAATCATCCACATCAGTGCTTCAGGACGAATGCCCAGCGGGAAGTGTCGATCAAAGCAGTTGTGCACCGTATTCAGAAACAAACCCCCAGGCACTCCACCAGATGGATAGTGTTTTTCCGGCGGTAGCGACACTTGTTTTTGGTCACTGTTGCTCCATTCAGTGGTATACCATTTACGCATATCAACCGACTCAGTACGAGCCAGAGCTTGGACAATCGGTTCGTCAGTCGAAAACTTGTTCCGCTTAAGTGCGGTTAGTATCGACAGTTCGCCAAGATTGCCTCGGCGACATGGCAATGGTTCAGCAGCGATACCTGGATAATCCGGACCAGGCTGCCAATCCGCGTCAACCTGTTCACGGTATGCCCAGACGCTCAAATCCGAACCCGGAACACCATGACTTAAGTCAGGTATGTGAACAGCAATATCTGCTGCTACGGGCATTGGAGAGTTGTGATCTGACCGATCTTTGGTTGTAACAGTTCTTGGTTTAGTCAGGGTATTCATGTCTGTCTCCTTCTCTTTTTTACAGACGATTCAAGTTATGTAGTCAAAGGACAATACAAAGCGCATCGTACCATAAAAATATAGAGTGTCAATAAATTAACTTGGCACCAAAATAGAGAGTAGGGGTATATAAATTGTTGTATCATTCCTCTCCTCAAACACAGTTCGAACATCCTCTACGACGTCGCCCAGAATACAGAAACTCCTTCGGGAGTTTTCTGCGTTTTAGGCGGCTAAGAAAGCAAACTGCTTTGCTTTCGTCCAGGAATCGAAGAGATGGAGTTTATCGCACGAGCGAAGCGAAGTATGATACGACATCTGTACCGTTCTCGTAGAGAAAGATTACCCCGGTAGTCGCCCAGCATTTTGAAGTAGGTTTTATAAGGGTTTTCTAGATACCCTAGTGAGACGTTCGAACTGAAGGAATTTACGACTCTGTCCTAGATTTTATATATGGATATCCTGCGGCAAACACAATGAGTACAATTCCGAACGCTGCCACTCCTTCGAGTCTTTCGTTAAATAGTAAGTACCCAAACGCTACACCGAACACAATCTCTGACAGACCAAGAATACCTGCCGTCCCTGCATCAATATATTTCATCCCTGCCAATAAAAGCCAAGACGCTACCACTGAAGCAAGAGCAAAAAACACTAAATACAGCCATTCTAATCTCCACTCAAGTATAGGCATCGGCTCATTCAGAATAAACGCTAGAGGGGTGTTAGCAATTACAGAAGTAATCCATAGAAAAAGCGTGGCTTGGGTAGTATTATATGTTAATTGTTTTGCTAAAATCATGTTTACCGCTACAGCCAAGCCACTTACTACTGCAGCAATGAGCGGGAGAAATGCGACTACACCTGTAAAGGTAGGAATGAAAACGAAACATAGTCCAACGATTCCTAGAATCGTAGAAACAATTTTTACTGGTGTTAATCTTTCGTCTGCCAGCAGCCATCCAAAAAATAAAAGCCCGATAACAATTGCTGAGTAATCAATAGAGAGAGCTAAGCTAATACCAACTTCCAATACAGAATAATAAAGTAAACCCCAAACTAAAGTTGATGCAACTACCATCCCGAGCAACTTCTTCCAATTCCTGTCTAACTGTAAGGGTTCAAACTTTTTAAGATGGAAGGTAAACAAAAGTAATATACCAACTACTAGAACACTCCTTAGAGCCGAGGCTGTGTAACCACCAAAGAAATCTCCCATTAAAACAGTCCATATACCGTAACTTGCATAGAACAAAGAAGCTGTAATAACTAACGTTGCCCCAAATGGCTTCTTGCTCTTTATATTAAACATCTACACATTATACAGAAACGTCGGTATGAAAATACTGATATCATTCATTTTCTCAAACACAGTTCGAACATCCTCTATGACGTCGCCCCAATGAAAATATCTTTATTTTATGAAGATATACATACACTTTTTAGTTCTGACATTTCAGACCCCTAATAAGAATTAGGAACTTTTGGTATACTCGTATGTATGACCGACGAGAGCCACCAATCAGAAAGCGGGTTTGAATACATACCTTCACAAGAACAAAAAGAAAAACTGGAGCTGCTTCAGTCTGTGATTACGTCACTTCAAAAAAAAGGTGTGCGTTTTGCTATTGCTGGTGGTTATGGTTTGGACGCTTTGTATGGCTCTCTGACCAGAAATCATAAAGATTACGATTTTGTTGTCTTTGACGATAGTGAAGAAAGTTTTCGTGAAGTTGTAACTAAACTTGGATTTAACCACAATAGTATCAAAGAGTCAGGAACTGTCGTTTTTAACCATGGAGAAGTTGGCGTCGAACTTGAATATATGCCTGCATCGAAAGTCCAAGAGTTTCTACAAAATGCAGGAGTGGTCGGTATCGACTTAGAGTCTGATGAGATAGCGTCAAGCGGCGAACTGAACGGTGTTAATGTACCTACATTCAACTTAGAAACTTATAGAATGTTTGACTCATTGCAAAATGAGCGTTTTGAAAATCCTGACCCTCACGCACCACACAAACAGAGAGTCTATGATGCCCTCGGAACTAGGGATAACTCTCCTAATAACGAGGGAATATAGATAGTTTCATCCCCCAATCTCTCAAACACAGTTCTAACATCCTCTATGACGTCGCCCAAATATAGAAACTCCTTCGGGAGTTTTTTGCATTTAGGCGACTAAAGAAGCAAACTGTTTTGCTTCTGTCCGAGAATCGAAGAGTCTGAATATGTCGCAACGAGCCTTTGGCGAAGTGAGATATGAAGACTGTACCGTTCTCGTAGAGAAAGATTACCCCGGTAGCCGCCCTAGTGAGAATGACACGCATTTCACGTTGGCATTCCTATATATTTTAATTTAGCTCGAACTGACCCTAATGGGAATTTAGAACTCACCTAGCACAAAATAGTGTATTCAGGGGTGGGGTAGATTACAGAACAAACTTGACATATTACATATACAGTGATTAAATCAACCTCGGACAAACCCGTCCTTGAATCAACCGACTATAGGAGGTCCTTATGTTTGGACTCAAGAAACGTGAAGAGGAGACTCCTGCCTCTGTCTTTACACCACCTGAAAAACCAGTACCTATGCCAGCCAACCACGGGACCGAACCTCTCGGTACCTACGAGACTCTGGCCGACGAGCTGGGTTTTCAACCCGCCCAACTGCTTCAAGAGCAGCTGCTCCGTTTTATGAACGATGAACGCATTCCGACCTACGACTACGTTAAGGTCGACGCTTACATGGCAGCACTTGCCGAAGAGCAGGACAAAGGGTGGATTTGGCGGCCGCTTCGGGAACAAGACAAGCCCGGCGGTTGGTCCTGGGAAGGCCGTGACACGAAAGCGCTCGGCGAAACCTATGGCCGTGGCCATGGTAGCTACAAGGACGAATGGAATTATCGCCCGTACGACAAAGCCGTTCCGATTCGCATCCTACGGCAGGTCAAGAAGATTCAGGACAAGTTCAGCCACAAGGTTCTGTTCTTCGTCAGCGACTACGCAGTCCCCGACCCCGACCCGTTCATCATGGTCACCGCTCTCGACGTTCAGAAAATCGTCTTCGGCGTCTGGAATGAGCCTGGGTTCGGTACTGAATCTGAAGAATAGGACGTTTCGACGGCCGCCCCCACTGGAGAGACCTCCTACGGGCGGTCTTTCTTTTTATATGCAGGTTACTTGTTGGAATAAACTTGGAATAAACAAAGTCACATCATTCCTCTCCTCAAACATAGTTCGAACATCCTCTACGACGTCGCCCATTTTAAGAAGCTAGATTTCACAACGTATTATGAGGGTATTTTTCAGTGCCTACTGTCCAAAGTGGAACTTACACGACAAACTTACTGTTACACTAAACACAAATGTTGGACATCAAAGAAATCATTGGCATCATCACAGTCGTTCTAGGAGTAATAGGATATATTCCATATCTAAAAGATACGGTTGCGGGTAAAACTAAACCTCATGTATATACTTGGTTTGTCTGGAGTCTCGTGGCGTTTATTGTCTTCGCCCTACAAATAAGTGACGAAGCTGGAGCTGGTGCATGGGTTACTTTAGTGGCAGGAATCTTGTCTTTCTTAATATTCCTGCTTGGTTTGAAGCGTGGAGACAAAGACATCACGACTTCAGATACAGCATTTTTCATAGCTGCCCTGGCGGCTTTGGTTCTTTGGTTAGTTGCGGGACAACCAATTGTTTCAATTACTTTGTTAGTAACGGTGGGCATACTCGGTTTTCTACCTACACTTAGAAAGTCCTGGAACAAACCGCATAGTGAGACTTTGTCGACCTACGCGATCAACGCTGCTCGACATGGACTAAGTGTTTTTGCTCTTAGTGAGTACACAGTGGTGACTTGGTTATTCCCTGTAGCCTGGGGCTTTGCAAACGCCTTGTTTGTCTTGATTATTTTATTAAGAAGGAACAAAAAAATAAGTTCAAAATATGACTCAAGTATTTAGAAAAATACAGGAAGAACACCGCAACTTGTGGCTGATGTTAGCGTCAGCACTATTTCAATCAAAAAGCCAAGTTAGCAATCAAGTTCCATACACTAGCCAATTTGCCAATCCTGACTGGTCTGAGAAAATCCTAAAAGATGGGCAACTGAAAACTAGTGACCCAAACTGGCAGGAATCAGGGGCTGTTACTGTGGAGGAATATGAAAAATGGGTTACGACCATATGTGGCATGGCTTGCACTGTTATGGCGGCAGCATTTTTTTGTAAAGATGAACACAAAACCATAGAACTAGCGAAAGATGCGCTGGAGTATGGTGTCTATCAAAAACACTCTAAAGAACTCTCAAGCATGAGATACAAAGAGTATGTGGACTGGGTTACTAACTATGGTTTATATGCAACATTGTATTCCCGACTAACCACTGAAGGTATCGAGCATATTCTTTCTGAAGGTGGTTTGGTTATTGCTTCAGTAAATCCTAATATACGTGGCTATATAACTGCCCCAGAAAAGCAAATTGGCGGACACTTAGTTCTTGTGACTGGATATGATAGTGAAGATAAAACTATTACTCTCCAAAACCCATCTGGTTTTGTTAGTCGAAACACACATCATAACCACACCCTAAACATAAAGGAGTTCAAGAATCATTTCGCTAATAGAGGTATTGCTTTATACAAAAGTAACTAAATACAAGCTCTCTTTGTTATTTTATACAGACTATGGACACTAAACGAGGACAATTTAGGAGTATCGAAATGGATGATATAGACCGCTGGGAAAAAGACCCGATGTGGGACGACGAAGTAAGCCGTGAGTTCTACAATCTACCCCTTGCTCTAACAACCAAGGAAGCAATTGATCAAGGAAAGAAACTGGGTGTTGGCGTACCTGAAGATGAGCTATATCAAACAGCTCACTACTACTGCGCAATGAGCCCGATGACTTACCGTTCAGCCTTTAAGCACGCCATCGACTTCCTGGTACTTGATGGGACACCTATTTTGGCAGCCAGCTCAGGTATGGTGGTTGAGACACAGGAACATTCGGATGAATGGGGTGATGATGTCGCATTCCGTGACAAACTAAACTACATCACTGTTCAACACACCCCCACTGAATACTCGCAGTATTGCCACGTAATGAAAAACTCTGCTCGAGACGCTGGTATATGTGTGGGCGCAGCAGTGAAAGAAGGACAAGTGATTGGTATTGTTGGGAAGAACGAAATCACTGACCGAGACCACCTGCACTTCATTGTATTCCGACTAGACAAGAATCCGAGTCCATTTGGATTCAAAAGCCTTGTATCTAAATGGAAAGACGTCTGATAACCAGAAACTACCGCCCGCCCCCTTCTACATGACTGGGGGCGGGTTATTTTTATACAAACACCATTCTCGCCTCTTCCAACCAATCCACTGTCATTTCCTCAAACTGGTTCCACCCTAAGGACAGTACGTGCCCAAAAGTCAAAAGGTTATTTAAACTCTTTGTTTAAATAGTTTTTTGGTTCTACTAGGTAGTGTTTATTTTAAATCTACAGAGTTTCCCCAGATATTATCAAACATAGACCGCATCATTTTTGAGTGTGCCTGTGATTGTATAAGGACTGCATATTTTTCCTTTTTTGGTGACACATACAAAGTTTTATCATCATAAATAAAAATTGTAGTGTCAAAACTGTTGTGCATATCGATCGGCAGTTGTTTTATGTCTGCATTGAGATAAAACTCATCAATAACACTTTTACTAGGAATATCCTCCCACAGTGCAATTGTCTGGATTTTTCTTTTTGTCTTTTCTTTCACATATTCTTCAACAAAATCTGCCCCTATTTCGTGAAAAAAGTTTTTTGCGGGCACTATCGTTCGAATAATCTTATCTTTACTATATAAACTATAAAAAATAGTCGCTTTAATTGTTTCAAGACTATCAAAATAGGAAACTAGCGTCTTTTCAGTATCTTTGTTTTCTGGATAGTAATCCTTCAATTTTTTAGTTTTTTCTAACAACTCATTCTGAGTCCTAATATTCTTCTGCACCAACTCAAGCAATTTATCCAAAGGTTCAACCTGAAACTTATTACCATAGTCCTTACCTGTCTTGCTCACCAAACCTCTTTTCTCAAGAGAGTTGAGCGAATAGTAAACAGTGGGTCTTTTTTCGTCAGTTACCTTTATGACCTCCTGAACAGACTGTGCCCCATCGAGCAATGCTACATAGACCACTATCTCAGCTGGTGACAACCCAATATCCTCGAGAACAGTTGTAATCTCTTTTTTATTCATAGTTGTATAGTCGCTATTATACATAATTGAACATATGTAACAACTTCCCTATTATGCACTTAGTAGTTCTTTGATTACACGAAGGATAAGGTAATGGACAGTCTAGTAATCAATATAATCTTTGGTCATTTTGTTGGAGACTTTTTTCTTCAACACAAATTGATGGCAGACAATAAATATCTACCTGGATGGGCTGCTGCAGGATGGTGTTCATTACATGTTCTTGTTTACACCGTAACAGTCGCTATATGTGCGAGTAACTTCTCGCCAATATTTCTGCTCGGTATAGCAATTCCCCCCTGGATTGCCGACAGATTTTCCATTGCACACAAATGGATGCAGTTGATCGGACGAGGTGACCTCATCCCGAATGAAGACCCAAACAAGGCAGCTTTTGGGGCAATCATTTATGTAACGCTGGATCAGACTTTCCATCTCGGGAGTCTCTACATCCTCGTCCTAATAACCCAAACCTAAAGGAGAATGCAATGGGTATTTATATGTTTGGTTCACGGTGTTCTGATGATTCTCACAGAAATTCTTATACATCGCCTGTTTACATCCGTGAGGAAGTTACAGCTCCAGGAAATCCAAATCCTGGCAACTTCGAAATACAAAAACTGGAGAGGGTGAAGCAATTCACTATCATGCTGGTTGAGTATCCTGATTGCATGAACTTCGAAGGAAAAAAGATTTTGGTCTTCAAAACTCTTGCATTGGGAGACATTAAAAAAATCTCCTCCCTTGACCCTCACTTCTGTGATTCCGCCAAACACACATCCCCAGTTGCACGATTTGTACCAACTGATGAAGGCTGGTGGTATGCAACCGCTTTTTGTAACAACGCATAATAACTTAGGTGTCCGATACGTCGGGCACCTTTTTCTATACAAGCACCACCCTCGCCTCCTTCAACCACCCAACTGTCATCTCTCAAACTAGTTCCACCCTAGGGACAGTAGGTACCCAGCATTTTGAAGCTTATTTATAGTGCTCTCACAGCTACTCTAGTGAGAGGCTTGAACTGACATTGTGCTTTTCGTATATTTATTGCATAGTTGCAACGGATAGTCATATCCGTCAAACAAATCCAACCAGAAGGAGTAGCCCATGAAGTGGCCCACCTCTCTCACGCTGATTCGCCATGGCCAGTCCGCGTACAATGCCTTGCGAGCGAAAAAGCAGCAAGACCCACTCTACAGCGAGTTTCAAGAAATATACAGACAAAGACTCGTCGATGAAAAAGCCAGGAAACTGGCGCAACGAATCAAGGAAAAATATGCGCTTGGAGTTGGTGACTATGAAACACCACTTACTCCTGAAGGAGAAGTACAGGCGGCCATCACTGGCACCAAGCTCCTTGAGGCAGGCACCGCGCTTCCTGACGTCATTATCTACTCCCCGTACCTGAGAACGAGGGAAACGATGGACTTCTTGACTCAAGGCTGGGGGCAGCTGGAGATGGTTCCGAGGGTCGAAGATGACCGAATTCGCGAACAGGAGCATGGGCTCGCTGTCGTGTATAACGACTGGCGCGTCTTCCATACCTTCCACCCCGAGCAGCGAGAATTGAAAAAGCTGCAAGGTGACTACTGGTACCAGTACCCGCAAGGTGAATCGGTTGCTGACGTTCGGGGCCGTGTCAGGAGCATGCTCACCACCCTCGTTCGTGAGTACAGTGGGCAGCGTGTGCTCATGGTCACCCACCATCTGACCATTCTCAGCATCCGTGCAACTCTGGAACGTCTCACTCCTGAAGAGTTCATCAAGCTCGACCAGACGGGCAAACCAGTTAACTGCGGCGTGACTGAGTATGTCGGGAAGCCGGACGATGGCAAGGACGGAAAGCTTGTTCTCGAAACCTACAACCAACGGCTGTACTGAACGGCCCAAGCGGCGGCGCACCATGCGCCGCCGTATTTTTATACAAACATTGGAATAAAGATGGGTGTGTCCCCTTTCTGTTCGAATACAGTTTGAACATTTCTATACAGAGACTGTTCAGGTTGTCGCTCTAACGAGCTGACAACCTCTTGCGAAAGTGCTTAGGTACTTTCTCACTCTACGACGTCGCCCAGCATTTTGAAGTAGGTTTTATAATGTTATTTTTGATACCCTACCGAGACGTTCGAACTGGTATACTGGCAATATGAAAATAGTAGCGATAGGTGGCGGAGAAGTTCGACTAGCTGAAACTCTTGCTATAGACAAAGAAATAGTAA
>CAZYTF010000015.1:0-21610 GCA_964649535.1 uncultured Candidatus Saccharibacteria bacterium
CTGTTTGAGCAAAACTTACGTACGTGCCACCTGTTGCAGGGTCAGTGATATCGAGTGTGGTACCTAATTGGTGTTCTGAGTAACCTTGGTCTGCAGAAAATGTGTTTGCTCCGGAGCCGTATGTTTGCGTATACTGACCTTTAAGTTCGGTCTGGTGGTCAAATGAACGATATGCTGAGATAACTTTAAGATCGATATCGTCGTCTTCGGCTTCTTCAATCATGTCTTCAAGAAATGGTAATGCGTCGCCATGAAAGAATTGAGCGTTCTTGCCCGCAAGGATATAATCTTTGTCTATTTGTTTGATATCAGAAGGGACGTAGTTTTCATTCAAAAAGTACACTTTTGAATATTTTTGGAGTAGCTCCTCGTCTGTTTTCGAAAGTTTATCGAGATCACCGACGGTACCGGTGATTTTTTTAATCTGATCTTCGAATGTATCGTTTTTATTTTTTTCTGTCCGGAGATCACTCTCAGTATCATCGAGTTCATCGGTTACATCAGTGAGAGTGTCAGTGAGCATTGTAATTTCTCCTGTTGCGCTTGACAGTGCGTCGGTGGCAAGAGCCAGTTCAGACTGGAGCTTGGTAGTAGTTGATTTCTCAGCTTCGAGAGCATTTTTTCCGGATAATAGAGAATAGGTAAGATACCCATTCGCAAGTAAAGAAATAGTAAGCAATCCAATGAGGATATGTGTGGTACTAGTGGCAAATCCAGAGTGCATAGACAGTATTGTAGCACTTCAGATGAATTGATGCCTTGATATAGACGCATATTTGTGGTAATTTAGGCCCGTTATCAGGTTAATGTCAAAAACATGACAGAAACAAAAATGCCAGCAGCCGAAGCGGTTGTTGCTACTACGGATGAACGTAGTAGTTACGAACTCGCTTTCCACGTACTTCCAACGGTTGCTGAAGGGGAAGTTCCAAATGTATTTGAGTCACTCAAAGCACATATTATCAAAACAGGTGGTGACATATTTGATTCAGAAGCTCCAGAGCGTTTCGATCTCGCATATGAGATTGTAAAGCATATGGAAGGGAAGAATCGACGTTTCACAAGCGCATATTTCGGATGGATTCGTTTTAAAGTAGCTGCTGATACAATTGAAGCAATTACTGAAGCAGTTGAAGAAAATACCGATATACTTCGTTATCTTCTTATTAAGCTTACAAAATCTGAAGAAGCAAATGTATTTCGTTTTCACGAAGCATTGGAAAATCAAAAGATGGATGCAGATGGAGAAGAAGCTCCAGCTGTTGAGTCAAAAGAAAAAAAAGAAACAGTTGAAAAAGAAGTAGAAAAAACAGATGATACAGAAGATGAGGAAACTCCAGAAAAGAGTGACGTCTAGTAGAATAATCAAATTCGTATGTACCTTAACAAAGCAATGATTTATGGAAATCTTACACGGGACCCAGAGCTTAAGTCTCTCCCAAGTGGGATGCAAGTATGTTCATTTTCTCTTGCTACTAATCGCGTGTTTAATGACCGTGATGGGAAGCGACAGGAACAAGCTGATTATCACAACGTCGTAGTGTTTGGTAGACAAGCTGAAACAAGTGCAAAGTACCTTAAAAAAGGCAGCGGCACATATGTTGAGGGGCGTATGCAGACACGTTCGTGGGATAAAGACGGACAGAAACATTACCGGACAGAAGTTGTTGCTGACAGGGTGCAGTTTGGTCCACGTTCAGACGGAGGAGGTGGTAGCGCGGCTCCACAAAACAATAGTAGTGCAGCACCTGAAAAAGGAAACGAAGCTCCACCGCAGGCTCCAGATTATCCGGATGAAGATATCAACCCAGAAGACATTCCTTTTTAACGAATGAACGCAACTCATCTACATTTGTGAGTTATTTCAAACGCTAAAACTGTTGAAATTCAAATAGTATAAACTACAAAGTTACCATGGAAGAAAAACAAACAATAAACGAGTCAACACATATTGACTATAAAGACATCACTCGTCTTAATACACACACAAATCCCCACGCTCGTATGTTTAATCGACGACGTACTGGATTTTCTGCAAAGGGACAACGAGAATTTGCGCGAGCAACAAAGCGAGCACGATTCATGGCGTTGTTGCCGTTCGTGAGTCATTAGGAGATTGAAAAGCGGCGGTCCTGAAAAAGACCGCCGCTTTTTGTTATAATAAAAAAGTAAATAAGTATAACCTTATATAATATGGGCATAGAGTCAGTAGGTAAGAAAGGAGGAGGTGTAGAAGGAATCAAAGAAGCACTTGACAGTGTAGCAAAAGCGTATCAAGGTTCACCATTTTCGCATCGAAAGACAATGTTGGCACTTGGTGTTTTGGCAGGTTTATTTTCTACAAATGCGAATGCGGAGGCAGGTGAAAATGCACGAGAGATACTGGGGACTGCTAACTTTATCGGTCAGATAGAGGCTATGTCGAAGGATTCGTCGGTAAACATTAAGAATGCGGTTGCTGAATTTAACGAATTTCGTGATGATAAGATGAATGAAATGACAGATTTTAGAAGTTACGTTTTTTCTCAAAATTTGTATCCTGGAGATCCAACAGATCCAACAAAACACTTGGAAAATAGTGGTAGTAACTTTGGTGAGCTACCTGAGCTTGGTGCAGGAGTATTTTCATCGTCCTGCATGCTTGAGGAGGCTTCGTCAGGAACTGATACTAATGCTGATAGGTATAGTGGGTTCGGTTGTTACTATAGCATGGACTATGAAACTACTAACCAAATTATTTCTGGTGGAGAAAGCTACTCCGTCACAGTATCGGTAGAGGATGGTGCTGATGTAAATGAACTTATTATTAATGCCATGGCTGAAAAACTAGGCGAAGAAGAGGGGACACAGATTTCATCTAAGCACGTTCTTTCATCAAAACAAACTGGCGATCAGAATACAAGTCTTTATTCAGACGGTATACGGTCAAATATTTCGGTTCCTTTGGCAAGTTGGTCAATTACTAAAAACGAGCAAGATGGGAAAATCGAGAATATTACCATAACTATGCAGCCTGGAGAATTTGTGCAAGCACAATAGTAATGCGTGCAAAAAGGCCGGGACTTCTGTCCCTGCCTTTTTACATCTCCATTACGCTTTTTCAGCCCGTTCTGAGTACGAACTAGTTTCAGTATTTATATTGATGATGTCACCTTCATTAATAAACATCGGTACCATTATTGTTGCGCCAGTTTCAAGGATGACTTCTTTCGTTGCCCCAGAGGAGGTATTTCCTTTTACTGCTGGCGCTGCTTCGGTAACCTTAAGTTCAACTTTGATGGGTACTTTCACACCGATGACTCGCTCATCGTACACAAGTGCCTGGAGGTCAGTCCGTTCCTTAATAAATTTTGCTTGATCACCAATAAGGTTGGTGGTGAGGGAAAAGCGCTCGGCAGGCTTCCCAACGTTATGGAACCAATATTCGTCACCTTTTCTATAAATAAACGTAATGTCTTGTGTTTCGAGATCTGCTTCAGGGGCATTTTCGTTTACATGAAATGTATTCTCGACTACACGGCCAGAAATAAGACTTTTGAGTTTTGTGACATTAACAGGCTTTCGTTGTTGTTTGCGAAAAACATGGTGGGAAAGTACTAAAAATGGTTCGTCATCAAAAACGATGACTTTCTTAGTGAGTATTTCGTTATAGGATAGTATGGCCATTAAATGAAGAAATGAACGCTGTGAATATTCTGAATTTGGTTTTCAATTTGCTCTTTTCTTTGAGTAAATTGCTGGGACAACGTAGTTCAGCTTGCTCGCGTAAGTTATATTGTTAACGCATATGTTTATACCAGAACTGCACAGTATACGCAAAGTATGTGCAACTGGAATTCAGTCTATTTGGTGTTACTATAAGTGTATTATCGAGTATGCTTCTTGGAACCAATGAAAATGACAGCGCAAAGGAACTAACAGATGAGGAAATTCTCATTCGCTCTCAGTCGCGCCCATGGATGTTTGCAGTTTTGTTAGAACGATATCAAGATGCTTTTATGCGGAAGGCACGTTCGATTGTTCGTAATGAGCTTGATGCAGAGGAGGTTGTGCAAGATACGTTTACAAAGATTTACATGAATGCAAACAAGTTTGAACCACGCGAGGGGGCGAAGTTTAGTTCGTGGGGATATCGTATCCTTATGAATACTGCGTTTACGCGGTATCAGAAGCTTGTAAAGCAAGGGCAGCGAGTGGTTAACATTGACCCAGAATTCGAACAACTAATAGGTGAAAAGGCAGAGCATTCAGGTTTTGAAGAGCGGCGCGATGCTGTTGAGCGTGTATTAGAGCGGATGCCAGGACATTTTGTATATGTCTTACGTCTTCACTATCTGGAACGTTGGTCACATCAAGACATTGCTTCTGAAACAGGAGAAACTGTCGGTACCATCAAAGCTCGTATCCATAGAGCCAAGGGGGCATTCCGTAAGGAAAGCGATGATTCAGAAACAGAGCTCTTGCTTCAGTAAAATATTTCGGACACGTGCGTAACTTGTCAGTGAAACCTTTTTTGCATCATTAGTGTAATAATGAGTACTTTATATTGATAATATATATGGATACAAAAACAAATAAATTGCAACGAAAAATAATGCGGCGAGTCTACTATACGTTTTCACTCCGAGTTATTCGGCATAAGGTTACTATAGAGATATCTTTATTTGCGTTGGCACTGCTGGTTTTCGCAAAGGTAGTGCATGTGAGTAAGGTGGCAGACAGTCTGCTCAACACATCTCTGGGTGAAGTGCCATATTATATTTTTAATGTAGTTGTGCATGCATTTATGCGTGGGGAAGTGCTTACACTTATTGCTGTAGGTGTTATGGTATTCGTGGCTCTTTCATTGCCGTGGCATGTAGCAAAAACTTTTGTGCTAAAGACGCACACTCGCGCACTCGTGTAAGGGAGAAGTGTTACAGGTCAGCAATAATTAACAGAACAGCGGCCCCAAATGGGGCCGCTGTTCTGTTAATTATTGCTGGACGAGTCTTGAGTGTATTAGTTATTTAGTATTGTTGATTATACTCAGCACGTCCTGAGCAGAATTTGAGCCCATTATTTTCTCAGAGAAAATAAGTTTATCAAGTTTGTACAATGTGAGCAGTACAGAAAAGATTGAGGCAACAAATGCGGCCTTAAGGAGAGAAGCAAACAGAAAATCAACTGATGGAAATACGCTCACCGTAGAAATTAGAATGGTAGAAAAGAAGAGAATAAGTATCCATTGTTCGTAGGGGATACGCTCTGCATAGAGTGCCACCATTTGTTTTCTCATACCTTGACAATAATCTAAACCTTTTACTATTGCTCCTAAGGACTGATTCCCAATCTTTGTTACATCGTCATCCTGAACATATGCTTTTAGAGCATTGTGCAGACTTTTCATAGTTGTAGACTTCTCAGTAAAGTGGACGTGCCAATTACCACTTGATTGAATTTTATTGTAATGATCTTTGATTATTTCGCCAAAAGCATTCTGTAGCTCGTTGTTGAGATGTGCACAAGATCGATACATGCTCGACATTTTGCCATCAAAAGCAGTAACAGTTTCACGAACCTTATTGAAACGTGAAGCTTGCCGGGAAATAAAGAATCCAGTAAATATCGAAAAGAGGAAAGTTGATATCGACAAGAATACTTTGTCCACATCAGCATTTAAATCAAATCGATAGTAAAATGCAGTAAGCGCTGGAATGCCAATTGCTAGCAACAATACATATGAAGCTCGACCCAGACTGTTTTGCTTTTCCATATGGTGTATTTTTATTTCTCGTCCTTCATTGCCTTCTGGATGTGTTTCAAAATTTCGTTTGTAAGTTTTTTGTCTCCCTTAAGTGTCGTTCGAGCAGCGTCATAGCCGCGCCCGAGCTTTATGGTTGTCGATTCATCACCTCCTGGAGGAGTGTAGCTATATGAAGATCCTGATTTTTGAACCATATTAAACTTCTCACCAAGCGCAAGAAGTTCTCCTTCGCGTGAGATGCCTTCTCCATATATAAGGTCAAATTCTGTAGTTTTGAATGGCGCTGCAACTTTGTTCTTCACAACTTTTACTCTATGTCGGCCGCCTACAACCTCGTCACCTTTTTTAATCTGAGCGATGCGACGTATATCGAGACGTACTGATGTGTAGAATTTAAGCGCCTTACCTCCAGGGGTTGTTTCTGGGTTTCCAAACATAACACCAATTTGCATGCGAATCTGGTTTATGAAGATTACTGAAGTTTTTGTTTTTGCAACAATACTTGTGAGTTTTCTGAGAGCTTGACTCATAAGACGTGCCTGTTTCCCTACGTGGTGAGCCCCCATTTCTCCCTCGATTTCGTCTTTGGGCGTTAGTGCTGCAACAGAGTCAATAACAATGACATCGATTTTCCCAGACCTAACAAGCGATTCAACAATTTCAAGCGCTTGTTCACCTGTGTCTGGCTGTGAAATAAGAAGTTCATCAAGTTTCACGCCAATTGCCTTTGCGTACTCAGGATCCATTGCATGTTCGGCATCTATAAAAGCACAAATACCTCCAGCTTTTTGAGCTTCTGCAATTGCGTGGAGAGAAAGGGTGGTCTTTCCAGATGACTCTGGCCCGTATATTTCAATGATGCGCCCACGAGGGAATCCTCCAATGCCAAGTGCGACATCAAGTCCGATTGATCCAGTTGGTACAGAATCAATGTCAACATGTTTGGTCTCGTCGAGAGTCATGATTGCTTCGTCGCCAAATTTCGTCTTAAGACTACGGAGAGTTTCGCTGATGTCTTTTTTTGCATCACGAACTTCTGTAAGATCTCTCTTTTTAACTTCTGCCTTCTCTACCTTCTTCGTTTTTTTAAGTGCCATATAATATATGTTATGAATTATCTGATATCTTCGTGTTGGTGTATACAAAAGAGCGTGTTTTTGTTGTAGTACGACCGTATCTATCTTGTGCTCGAAGTGTCGTTACAGTATATCCGTTTTCTAGTACAACCGTCTCCTTGAAATATCCACTTTCATCAGTATAGATTGCTCTACCATTTAACGTCATTCCTGCTATGTTGTCCGCCCGTCCCTCAAGGGTCACAATTCGACTGTCTTGAACAACATGTGCCTCTGTAAATAACTCTATCCCAGGTCCCTTTATGAGAAAACGCGCCTGAAAGAGCGAATACCCAGTAAATAGTAGTACAAGCGATATGATACCTATGTATCCTAGAAAATTACGTAGCGTCAATTGTGGTGCAGTAAAAGGAGACATAGTATAGTTTTATTCTTCCTCCTCTGCTGTATCTTCTTGGTCATTTCCGTCCAAGATTTCACGAGGTTTTGAACCATCTTGAGCGCCGATCACTCCGCGTTCTTCAAGGATGTCCATAAGACGAGCTGCGCGTGAATAGCCGACGCGGAGCTTTCGTTGTAGATATGAAGTTGAGGCTTTGCCGGCGTCTATTACAGCTTGTTTGGCATCCTCGTAGAGATCGTCATCATCCTCGTCTTCAACCATAGAGCTGTAGAATGCATCAGGATTACCCCCGTCACTTTTTCCCTCTAAATCAATTGAGTCGAGCTCCTGAGCTTCTGACTGGTTCTTAAGGTAGTCGACGACATTCTTCAGCTCGTCTTCTGAAATATAAGCAGACTGCAAACGTGTTGGTTTTGCGAGTTCTCCAGAAAGGAAGAGCATGTCCCCTTGACCAAGTAGCTTTTCAGCACCGATTTGGTCGAGGATAGTTCGTGAATCAATCTGTGACGCGACATTAAGTGCAAGACGACAAGGGATGTTTGCTTTAATCGTACCCGTAATGACGTTTACTGACGGGCGCTGTGTGGCAAGGATAAGGTGGATACCGACAGCACGACTCATCTGTGCGAGGCGCACAATCGAAGCCTCAAGTTCTCGCGGGTATGCCTGCATAAGGTCCGCCAGCTCGTCCATAATAATGACAATGTAAGGAAGTGGCTCTGGAAGCTCATCCTTTTCATCTTCAGGTGAGCCATTTTTAACAAACGCTTCTTTTGCAGGGCGATAGATGTTTTCGTGGTACGAGCTTAAGTCGCGAACCTTTTCAGCCTGGAGGATATCGTAGCGCCTCTCCATCTCCTTGATGGCCCATTTGAGTGAAAGAATTGCTTTCTTTGCATCAGTGATAACGCCAGTTAAGAGGTGAGGAATTCCATTATAGAGAGTGAGCTCAACACGCTTTGGGTCGACCATGATAAATCGAAGTTGTTCAGGGGAATTCCGGAAGAGTAGGGAGACGATGAGATTATGTATCGTCACTGATTTACCAGAGCCAGTTGTTCCAGCAATAAGTGCATGTGGCATTTTAGCGATGTTTGCAAAGTGAGCTTTTCCAGTGATGTCTTTACCAAGAGCGACTTGAAGTGGCTTTGGTGAATCGGTGTATTCAGGGGAGGTAAGGAGAGAGGCAAGACCAATTATTGCTTTTGTAGTATTTGGTACCTCGATACCGACAAGTGCTTTTCCAGGGATTGGTGCTTCAATACGCAGTGGAGATACAGACAGTGCCAGCTCGAGGTCGCTTTGCAAGCCTGCAATTTTTGACACACGAACTCCTTCAGACGGTTTTAATGCATACCGCGTGACTGTCGGACCGATAGTCACTTCCTCAACTTCGACGTCAATTTTGAATGTTTTCAGTTTGCGCTTGATGATGTTAGCGTTCGCTTTTACGTCACCAACCTTTGCCTTCCCTTTGTCTTTTGAAAGAAGAGAGAGGGGTGGCGCAGCATATGTACCTTCAAAGCTTGAAACTACAAAGTCCGCATTTTTCCCAAGTCCCAGTTTTTGAACAACTGACTTCTTCTTATTTTTAGGTTCATCTGTTTCTTCAGACTCATCAACGTCATCTTCATCCTCTGCAGTATCATCTGTTTCGGGAAGCTCAATATTTTCTATATCCTCAAACATCTCATCGTTTTCAAGTGATTCTTTTTTCTTAAAGAGAGAAGAAAAACTGAGGCCAGTGTTGAACGTCAAAAAGACACCAATAAGTAATACAGTACTCATAAGTAGCCCTGCAGCAATTTCTTTAACAAGCCAGACAAGTGGCCATTCTAATGCAAGCCCGATGTAGCCACCGGCATCTTTAAAAGAAAATAAGCCGAGTATTGCAACAAACATTATGGCTATACCAATTATCTTTGAGGTGCTTACATGGCTGTCTTCTTTGGGATTAAGTAGTGCGTACACATAAAATGCACATACAAACGGTGAGAGGTATCTGCCAGCTCCAAAAAGTGTATTAAGTGCCAAGTGGGTCCAGCTACCAACCGCTCCACCAAGGTTATTTTCCGAAGGGATTAATGATAAAACCAAAAAAACGCCAAGTGCAACAAACAAGACCGCGCCAATTGCCTGTTTAGTTTGGGGTGAGAGATCATCAAAAAAATGTTTTTTTTCTTTCTTCTTAGGTCGTGCCATAACGTTCTACTATATGTTAGTACACAGCAATCATACCATGCCTAATATGCGTATTTACGGCTCACAATAGAGACATCCCAGCCTTTTAGAAGCTTGCAAGTCCTTTTAAAAAGTATATAGTACATAACAGACTGTCCTAGAAAAACTTAAACTGTAATTAAGGACATACTAATGAATACAAAAGACATACATATAAACGACATGCAGTTCCGCAAGCTACTGCATAACGATAACTATTATAAACAAATTTTTAAAAAGACAGAGAAAATTGTGTCTGTTGTCTTTTATATATTGAATAATATTGAAATAGAAAAAAAGTCAGAGACACATATAAGTAACATTGCGAGCAAGGCTCACTTTGTCCATGAAAATGCATTACGCACATTGGAGATAAAACCTGCGTCCTCAAAAGAAGTGCTTGAGCAGTTTGCCCAAGCTCTCATTGGCCTCGATAGTACGCTTCGGATAGCAGCAATGAGTAGCGTTATTACGGGGGAAGTTCTGACCGTTTTAGTGAATGAGATAGATACGGTGCTCCGCGGACTGCAGTCATATATTACTCAGGAAAACTCAGCTGATTTATCTTTTTTTACAAATCTTGGTGCTTCGTCAAACACTCCTCCACAACGAACAACTCAACGAATGGCACAGTCGCCAACACAGCAGCATGAATCGGGGAATAAATCAGCAACGTCAGCGCAGTCCACAGTAGATAGACGTGATCGGATAAAGACCATTCTTGAAGCAAAAGGTGAGGCGACCATCAAGGACATTTCTGAGATTGTAACAGACTGTAGTGAAAAGACAGTGCAAAGAGAACTTAACGCCATGATTGAAGACAATATTGTTAAAAGACAAGGTGAGCGACGTTGGTCCAGATACTCTTTGTTTTGATAGACATCAAGAACTTAGATTTATTTTTTTTGGGGTCGCTAGTGTGTCGTTTATATATACGGCTCCGGACATGATAAAAGACATTTAGTATAATTTGGTTTTCTTGAGTTGAGTGAAAATGAAGCATGTCCGTAAATGGGTAGTACTGACACTTGCTTTTCTCATATTTTGTTGTTTGATCATTTTTTTATGTAAGATGCAAATGGTGAGTTCGTCATAACACCCAGCACAAAGGAGTGTTATTTTGCTTGACTTTGTGAGTCAAACTACGTATTCTCCTTTGGAATAACTAGCGTATATCGTATTTGATGTAGCTATCCACAAACATGGAGAGCAACAAAATTTCAAACCGATATACTATAGTTGTGTCACTTCGCGGCACGCTTTTTTGAAGCGTACTTCGATAGGAGTGATTTGTTCGTTGATAAATTAAATGAAAAAAAGAACGTAGTGACTATTTTTGAATTTAGTTCTTGATTTGCTCCTTTACTTGAGCAAGTCACTGGAACAAGGAATTCTATTTCGGTCGTGCACTCTTTTTCGTTTACATACGTTAATTGTCTTAAAATCAACAAGCGCATGGATACTGCGCGATATAAATTCGTGTTCTTTAATTTGCTGTATAACCTTGTACCTGACGATGTTTAGATAAAGATAGAAACACAGACCTACACACGCAGCTAACCTACATATGTATTACATATATATGTAGGCTTAGTGATATTCGTAAACATCCATCTGGATGTTTACAAATATGAATTAATTCATATTATCAAGTAATATTAAGAGTAATCTTAACTTTGGTTTGTGTGGAAAAAATAAAATGAAAGTTTTATTCTAACCCCACGCACTTCAAAGCAGGGGGCGCAAGCCTCCTTCAAATAATTATAGTTATGACTATTACGCAAACAGTTGCTTCAAAGCTCTTCGTGAGTTTTGTAGCAATCGCAATGGCTCTTTCTCTCGTTGCTCCAGCGCAAGCTGCAACAGAGGCTGAGCTACAAGCACAGATTGATCAGCTTATGGCTACAATCACAGCACTTCAAGGACAGATGAGCCAAGGTGGTACATCAGTTGCTTCAGGTGTTTGTCCTTACGCTTGGACACGATCACTTTCAAGTGGTTCAACAGGCGCGGACGTTATGAAACTACAGCAGTTCCTAAACGCTGACGTTGCTACACGAGTAGCAGTTTCAGGTGCAGGTTCAGTTGGAGCGGAAACAGAATACTACGGTCCTGCAACAGCAGCTGCAGTTTCTAAGTTCCAGGTTATGTACCGAGATTCGGTCCTTACACCAAATGGTCTTGTAAATCCAACAGGATACTTCGGTCCTTCATCAAGGGCTAAAGCAAACGCACTTTGTGTTTCTGGCTCAGCAATGGATGACTCGGATGATTCTGACGACGCTGACGACAGTTCAGACGATTCACTTAAGGGTGGAGAAGCTGACGTGAACTCAGTTGTTGCAAAGGATGAGGAAGATGAAATCGCTGAAGGTGACGAAGACGTAGCTGTACAACGAATTGAATTCGATGTAGAGGACGGAGACGTTCGCCTTGAACGAATGGACATCACTCTTGACAACACAGGTGTTGGTTCAGGAGGAGAGGATGACCCATGGGATGCATTTGACGAAATCTCTATCTGGGTTGATGGAGACAAGGTTGCTTCAGAAGATACTTCTGATGAAGACGACTGGGATGATGTTACTTCGGGAGTTTACTCTTTCCGACTTACAGGCATCGACGCTATCTTCCGAGAGGATGATTCAGGCGAAGTTACTATCGCGCTTAGTGCTGCTAGCAGCGTAGACGTTGATGGAACAAACGATGAATGGGTTATCTATGTAGATGACTCAGCAATGCGATTTGTTGATGGTCTCGGTCTTGACATCAAGACTGGTGCTGGATCAGCTGCAGCTGACAAGTCAGAATTCGATGTTGTTACAGAAGGTTCAAATGATGATCTAGATCTAGAATCTTCAGATGAAGATCCTGACGAATCAACACTCGAGCTTGATGTAGACGACAACATGGAATACATGGTGTTCGCATTTGAACTATCTGCAGAAGATAGTGAAAATGACATTGATCTTGATAACCTTTACGTTGACGTAACGGTATCAGGTGACACAGTTGCATTTGACACACCAAACGAACTCGTGAAGGACTTCCGACTCGAAATCGACGGTGAATCATTCGACGCTGAAAGTTGGACTCAAACAAGTTCATCTTCTCCAGCTGTCGTACAATTCGACATCGACAAGGATGTAACTATCGAAGCTGATGATGTTGTTACTGCAATGCTTTATGTTGAATTTAACGACGTAACTTCAGCATTTAGTTCAGCAAGTATCGTTTCATCAATCCAAGCTACAACAGCTGACATTGATGCAGAAGGTGCTGATGACATCGGTACAATTGGTGGATCAACACAAACTAGTGAAACTCATACACTGCGACTTGCAGGTATTGAATTTGACGAAGGTGGTAGTGATTCTGCTTCTACTAAGGACTCTACAGCTGATACAGCTGGTGGAGAACAAGGACAGTACGTTGTTAAGTTTGACGTAACAGCATTTGGTGATGATCTATACATCCCAACTGGTGCTACAACAGCTACAACAGCAGTTGTTACAACTAAGGGTGTTTCTTACGCAATTGAAGACGAGGACGGATCACAAATCCTCCTTAACGCCACTGCTCGCGCATCTACAACAGCAGTTGTTACTTCAAGTGCTGACAAGACAAGTACTTGGTTTAAGGTACGAGATGGTGAGACTGAAACATTCACTCTTACAATCACGTTCACTCCAAAGACGGACGGATTCTACCGAGCACAATTGCACGCAGTAAACTACAAGGTTGGTTCTACTGGAAATGCAGATGTTCATCAGTTAGTTCTTCCAACTGGGGATTACGAAACTGACTACGTTGACATTGACGCGTAATCAATTCTCGTAATTGATTAACGTATCATTGAAAATTAGTTTTCAGTGGAGTTACACAAAAAGCCCCTTCGGGGGCTTTTTGTTTTGTACAATATCTGAATGTATAAAGAAAAAGAGCGGGGGCCAGAGGCCTCCGCTCTTTTTCTTTGGTATACTAGTAAATATATACATATGAAGCTGTTCAATAAAAGTTTTTATAAATTTCTCTTCAGTTTTGTGGTTGTTGTTGCGGCGACTTTAGGGCTCGTGCTACTTGTTGGTATTGCCGGCCAGTAGTTCGCTGTTTTGCGTGAGTGACTTTTCACTTTTCTTTTTCATATTTTCTGTTATAGTATTTTGCAACAGGCTCATGACAGCTGGTGGGAGAGCGAAAAGGCTCACTCGTAAAAATCGTTTGGTTTGCCGGCCGAGGTCCATCTAACATCTTTTTGATATTGGAAGGTCGAAGCCTAAGGAAACGTTTGTTTCTCTGGGCCTGTAATGTTTATCCAAAGTTGAAAAAACGTATGGCAATTACAAAAGCAAAAAAACAAGAAATTCTTGCAAAACTAGACGGAATTAAGAAAGAGTCTGACTCTATTGTTTTCGTGAACTTCAACGCACTTCCAGTACAGGATAGTACTGCAATGCGAATGAAGCTTCGAGAAGAGGGTGTCAGTTTCTTTGTTGCCAAGAAAACGCTGATCAAACGAGCGTTTGACGGTGTGTTCGAAGGTGAAATCCCAGAGCTTGATGGAGAAATTGCACTTGCATACTCAACTGACGCAATTGCGCCAGCTCAAAACATTAAGGAATTTGCAGGGAAGTACAAAGACCAACTCGCGATTGTGGGGGGTGTATTCCAAGGAACATATAAGAATAGAGAGGAGATGACAGAGATTGCTTCAATCCCACCACTACAGGTGCTTCGAGGTATGTTTGTAAATGTTATTAATTCTCCAATTCAAGGACTTGTTCTTGGACTCAATGCTATTGCAGAAAAAAAGGCAGCGTAAGGAATGGTGACTAAAAATGTCTCTGTTCTAAAGTTAGAACTCCACAAAATAAATTAAAATCAATTAACGTATAAAATTATCATGGCTGAAGAAACTAAAAAAGAAGAAGCAGTAGTTGCAGAAGCTGCTGTTGAGGAAGTGAAGGAGGAGGCAGCACCTGCAGCAGACGCTTCTGGTGTTGATGAAACGGTTGAGGTTCCAAAGGAATTTCAGGCACTCGTTGACCAAGTTGAAAAAATGTCAGTACTCGAACTTCATGAGCTCGTAAAGGTGCTTGAGAAGCGATTTGGCGTGTCAGCTTCAGCAGTTGCTGTTGCGGGTCCTGCAGCTGCAGGAGACGCAGGTGAAGAGCAGTCAGAGTTCACTGTTGAGCTTACTGAAGCTGGTGCACAGAAGATTGCAGTCATCAAGGCTGTAAAAGAAGCTCTTGGACTTGGACTTAAAGAAGCAAAGGAACTCGTTGACGGGGCTCCTGCTGAAGTAAAGGCTGGTCTTAAGAAAGAAGATGCTGAGGAACTAAAGAAGAAGCTTGAAGAAGCTGGAGCTAAAGTGACACTCAAATAATTTCCCTCAGAAATTATTCTGAAAAACCACGGACATATGTCCGTGGTTTTTCTTTGAGTGTCACTTTAGCGCCAGAGTATGAAGAGCGCATCAGAAAAAACAAACTGCGTGAGAAGTGACTTAACGTCACTTAGCAAGAGGTTCCCTCGTGTTTTGAAATATGAAAAATACTGACATCCTGAACAGAATCTGCGATATCCGCGGATGCTTACTAGATTTCGAATGTAGTGAAGAAATATAGTAAGCAACTTGTGAAGATGCTACTATAACTTTGAAATAAGTTCCATAGTCCAAACTTAAATGTGCTACTTAAAAAAGTCGCCCGACGAGATCTTGCAATCTGTCGGGCGTTGATTTACTAACTGACGACAACTACATAATCGCCGTCGCGGGTCAGAACCTCCTCGTGTAACTGACTGTTTCTGTCTTCACTAAATGTACGTTTCCGTAAAATTAGCTCCCAAAAATACTTTTCATCATTAATTCCTTTGATGGCTTCTGCCGCCTCGATCTGCGTAAAGAAAGTCTTATCCTGTATTTTTCGAATACAAATGTTCGGGGTGTAATACCCCAAAATCGTTTCATTGGAAAATGGAAAGCTTTTTAGATACTCTTTTGCGATTGAAAAGGACTCGCTCAAGTGGGCAGCTATTGCAGTTCTGACCTCAGTCTCGTGAAATTTATATTCTGTCACCAACTTCTTCTCCTGATTGATTAGATATAGTTTGACCGCGAATCCGCTCAAACGCGTGGGCGGTCATTAGTGATTGTGCACTGGGTGCCTAAGTTAACAAAGCCGCTCAGGAACGCGGCGTTAACTTATAAAAATATAACATTACTAAACTAGCTTGTCAAGTATCTGGCTTGAATCCCCACCTCAAACGCACAACCCCGTGCCAGAATAGTTTTGTTAGAAACCAATTCAGTAACACGGGGAATATGCATCAACATCTTAATCAATCAGACAGAGCTTGTATAGCTGCGTTGCTTAGAAGCAACTATTCATATAGTGCGGTAGCCAGAATACTGGGAGTCCATCCGAGCACTATCAGTCGCGAAGTCAGACGAAACAACCAAAAGACGTATCGGGTACATCAAGCACAACGATATGCAGTACAGAGGCGAGCAAATGCTCGTCTACCGTACCGATCTATTGATACCAATCCCGAACTAGAAGAAACCATCACCGCACATCTCAAACAAGATTGGTCACCCGACCAGATAGTGGAGCGTTGTGGCATATCTTCAGTCAGTTCTATCTATCGCTATCTAGATAGAAACCCTTCTCTAAAACGATACCTTCGTCGTCACGGCAAACGCCGACGGAGGTATGGTACTAAGCGGATACCGAGCCGCTATCAAGCCAACAAACGCTCAATTCATGAACGACCACGTATTGATACAGTTGGTCACTGGGAGGGTGATACTGTACTAGGAGCAGAAAGGAAAATTAGAATTGTGACGTATGTTGATAAAATGAGTGGGTATTTGATTGCTTCCAAGACGACTGGTGGAGCGGATGCTATACATCAACAAGCAAAGTGGCAGTTTAAACATATGCCGTGCCAATCAATTACTTATGACAACGGTAGTGAGTTTGCTTTGCATCAGATGATTGAACGAGATACTGGTGGGATAGTGTATTTTGCTGACCCAGGCTCACCTCATCAGCGAGGTGCTAATGGAAACTGCAATGGACTTCTTCGTCAGTATTTCCCGAAAGGTACCTCATTTGCTACCATTACAAATAGTGACGTGCAGCGAGCGGTTCGAAGATTAAATAATCGTCCGCGCAAGCGTCTTAACTATTTAACGCCACGGGAATTCTTAGAAAAAGAAGGTGTGCGTTTGAGGTGATTATTTACGTGGAGCTTAAACACTTAGTAATTTGTGAAAGAGTTAAAGTAATATTGAAATAAGTTTTGTAGTTTTACTAAGTGATCCGGGATAGGGCTGTGATAAAGTATGTAGACGCTGAGTCTGTGCGCTTTGTTTTATTTTATAATCCCCAACTCCACCGGGTGCTTTAAAAAAGCCGCGAGGATATTTATCCTCGCGGCTTTGTGCTACCTCAAATCGGGTCTTTCAATGTACAGTTTCATTGCTGCTCTTGGACAGGGCCATGAGCGATTGTTAACCCATTTTTCGGGGTCATGTTTCATTTTGTCCATTCTTACAAAATCATTATAGTATTCTAGACTTGCTCCAATTGTTATCCAAACCATCATCAGGCAAAAGAGCAAAAGTAGCTTCCAGTCAGCTATGGCAGAGAGAATGGAAACTCCAAAACACACTAGCGTGAGCCAATTACGTAATGCGAGCAGAATTGATTTGTTTCTCATTTCTTACCTCCAAAAAATATAATACACAATATATTGTTTTTATTCTAGCAAAGTCACTTTGTGGAGTAGATACTTCAGCTTAGCGATGAGCTGGCTCGCAGATACGTATCAAATATTGTGGTGAGAAGATTTTGGTATAGCTCGTGATGGACTGCTAGTTTTTGTTTTTTGTGTTATATTTCGAATATGACAATAACGTCATGAACGTCATGTTCTTTTGAAAGGAATTCCATCATGGAATTGGGAATTGGCTAAAAAAACTCCAAAGAGGCTTCTTTTACTGGCGTGCCGATAGGGCATTCGCTTTGTTTCAAAAGCAGTCAGATGTCTCTTCAGGAGTACGTTGGTACGAAGCAGAGCTTCGCTATCAGTGTTCAAGAGGGATGCTCTATGCTTCAGGTACTGCGACAGACGGCAGCACTGTGCACTTGGATCATCCATCACGATATCTTGTATTCGCTAATGTCTTTAGGCTGACTCGACAGGGTTTGAGTGAGGAGACCTTGGTTTCTTGAGTAGATTGTGGAGAAAATTCATGAAGACGATTACATAGGCCCGACAAAAGTATTTGCGTTAGCAGATATAGTCGGGCCTTTTTCTATGACATCATCGTAAAACACTGTCCAGATGAGGGAATTATGCTCTGTGCTATAATCCATCCACTATCCGATATGGCGACTGATCCACTAGCAATTCTGTTTGGCAGCCAAGCAAGAGTAAAACTCCTTCGCTTTTTTCTTTTTAATCCATCAAAAGAATTTACTTTTGATGAAATTAGTCGACGTGCACGACTAGTGCGGCGAACGGCACGAACTGAGATGAATGCACTGGAACGTGCTGGCATCATTAAGAAAAAACAAATTTACGTTCAGAAGGAAGACGGTGACAAAAAAGTGAGAGTGCAGGGATATGCGATTGATAAAGATTTGCCCGAACTTCAACCGCTTCAAACATTTTTGTTTGAGACAGCTCCAATAAATGGGAAGACAGTACTTGCTCATTTACGCAAAGCTGGCATTGTTGACTTTGTTGTGGTGGGAGGTATTTTTGTGCGTGAGTTTGATCAGCGTCTCGATGTGTTGGTTGCAATGAAGAAACTTTCTAACGCAAAAGTAGAAACCGCAATACGCTCTCTTGAAGCTGAGCTGGGAGTCGAGATCCGGTTTGCTGCGTTTTCATCTGAAGATTTACTATACCGTGTGCAAATGTACGA
The DNA here is from genome assembly GCA_964649535.1 of uncultured Candidatus Saccharibacteria bacterium. Classification (GTDB taxonomy): domain Bacteria; phylum Patescibacteriota; class Minisyncoccia; order Phycocordibacterales; family UBA918; genus OLB19. Next base: position 18,387 of record CAZYTF010000015.1, read on the forward strand.
CAAGCTCACACGTGACGTGTTTGACTACCCGCATCAGATACTTGTGGATAAGATAAATATCCGAGATGAACTCCCACGGAGATAGATAACCACATATTTTATTTGCATACTGTTTGTTGTGTATTACCATTAGGGTATGAAAAAAATGTCTAATAAAACAGTAGCACTTACCGCCATCGGTTCATGGGCATTGATGGCAGTCATTTCGTTTATAGATGGTTACGTATATGGATTTCCTGCAACAGGATCAATATTGCCGAGTTATGTACTTGCCATTTTTGGTTGGATAAGTTTTGGGGCGACTGTATATGCACTGTATCGATTACTCAGAGCGCCAGACAGTACAATCGAGATTTTATAGCTAGAAATTTACATAAAGAACTCTGTGTTTGACAGAGTTCTTTTTCATTATCTGATAAATATTAGTCTGTACTACTGCTATCATATACATATTAAACGTATAATAAAAAAAATATGAACGGAGGGAATATTTTTGGAACATTAGAGATGTCATTTCGGAGTCTCTGGTACGAGACGCTCAATTTTTTGCCAGAGATTATCTTAGCACTCGTTGTTCTCATTGTTGGATGGGTTATTGCTGGCTCACTAAAAAGTGTAGTAGAACGTATTTTTAAAACACTTAAGGTGAACGAAGCGCTTGATGCGGCCGGTGTAGATACACTTACTCAAAAGGCTGGATACAAACTTAATGCTGGACAATTTGTTGGGGCATTGGTTAAGTGGTTTGTCATTATCGTTTTCTTTATTGCGGCACTGGATATACTTAACCTTGATCAGGTAACGGTATTTTTTAGAGAGGTAGTACTCGGATATCTTCCAAAGGTTATTGTTGCGGTACTTATCTTGCTTGTGTCTATGGTGGTTGCCAATATTGCGAGTGCGAGCGTAACAGCAGGGGCACGAGCTGCAGGCTTCAGTGCTTCGGATATGCTCGGTTCAGTTGCGCGGTATGCGATTATACTTTTTGCAATTTTGGCAGCGCTCTCACAATTAGAGATTGCGCCAGAGCTTGTACAGACATTGTTTATGGGAATTGTATTTGCTGCGTCTCTTGCATTTGGTCTTGCATTTGGTTTAGGCGGACGGGATGCTGCTGCAAAGTACATTGCGAAAATGTCAGTAGATCAGCATGGCGGAGGGGGTCATCAGTAGTAGTGCATAAGTGATGTGTTAAAAAGAAAGTCGGGTGCGTATGCACCCGACTTTCTTTTTGTATGTTTTTAGTTTACGCTACTATGTGGAACAGGAGAATATGTCATGAATAATAGTTTTCAGCCAAATGCAGCAGGAAACCTTGAAATAAAAGTTGCAGGAAAGTTCTTCAGCAGCTACTCGAGGAAAGAGCAAATGGGCATTGTATGTCGTGCAAAAGCTGTAGCAGCACTATATAAATATCACTTTAAAAATCATTCGATGACCGCAGTGTATGTTGAGCGTTTGAAAAAACGACACATCGCAAGTCAGTACCGTGCAGATGCTTTGCGGGTTTAATAATTACGCAAACAGGCGACTTTCAGTCGCCTTTTATAGTGTGTATAACCCTGTGTATATAAACTGTGCCAAAAGGGTAATAAGTACCCCCAGAAAGCGCTTGACTTTATTTTTAATTCCTATAATATATCGCACATTGTCCATGAGTAATCTATTAATCAAATCCTAAGCGGAACAGAAATCCATTAGTGGTTTTTGCGCCGCGATGAGCGGTTTTTTTAACGGAAAATTCACGAGGTCAAAAATGTTTTTTTGACATCTTGTCTAAAAGTTCAGTAATGAATTTTTAGGACATGCATATTCTACGCACTACTGAATGTTCTAGGATACATTTAGTAGTGCACTAAAGTCCTGCTGACTCGACATCAGCAGGCGCGTTCACGTTGCTTCGTTACTCGATATCGCAACGTGAACATCAGGTAGTGTGTCGGGTTAAGACAATTGAGTTTACTCGGGTCTTTTCGTCCCCGGCACACAACACACAAATGTCTGCAGTATGTATCTGCAGACGACACTCAAAAGTATTGTGAACTTCGTAGAGGGTTTGTTGTTCTTTACAGAATTTTGCCGAGTACGCCGCTGCCTATCGGGTGAGGCCAAACTGTAGCTCTGACTTCCATGGAGTCAACTAGTTCTCTAGGAAACTAGAGAATCTCGGCGCATGAATGAGGGGAATCTGTGGATTCTCCTCATTCCTTCTATGAAGTTCACAATACTAAAAAATTGTACAGCGGTGTACAGCATTCCTTGCAGGAATGTAAGGGTGTATGGTGGATGCCTAGGCTATAGAAAGCGATGAAAGACGTGGAATGGCTGCGTTAAGTTTCGGTGAGGTGCCAATCAACCTTTGACCCGGAAATTTCTGAATGGGGAGACCCTTCTGCTTTACAGCAGAAACCGGCGTATGCCGGGGCGCACCCAGGGAAGTGAAACATCTCAGTACCTGGAGGAATAGAAAGCAAATACGGGAACTTTCTTTCTGGCTAAAACTGTGAGTCTTCGGACTCACGCCATTGAAGCCAGGAAGAAGGTTCTTGCGATTCCCTGAATAGCGGCGAGCGAAACGGGAACAGCCCAAACCGAACGTATTTATATGTTCGGGGTTGTAGGACGGAATCTGCATTTAGTTGCAGAGAGTTACAAAACGTAAAGATAGCAAAACTGTCTGGGAAGACAGACTCTAATGGGTAATAGTCCCGTATGCGAAATTTTTACGACTCTCTTGATTTTGTTCCTGAGTAGTTCGAGACATGAATAGCTCGAATGAATCTGCCAGCACTAACTGGTAAGGCTAAATATTTCTATAGACCGATAGTGAACTAGTACCGTGAGGGAAAGGTGAAAAGAACCCCGGAGAGGGGAGTGAAATAGATCTGAAACCATACATCTACAAGGAGTTGGAGCCCTGCGGGGCGACAGCGTGCCTATTGAAGAATGAGCCGGCGAGTGTATCTTTGTCCTTTGTCTAAGTGGTAACCCCACGCAGGCACAGTGAAAGCGAGCATTAATAGTGCGAATATAGGGCAGGGATACGACCCGAAGCGGGATGAGCTTGCCATGAGCAGGGTGAAGCGAAGGTAAAACTCCGTGGAGGCCCGAACCGGTTGACCGTACAAAATCATCGGATGACTTGTGGTAAGGAGTGAAAAGCTTATCGAATTCCGTAATAGCTGGTTCTCTCCGAAACAGCTTTAGGGTTGGCGTCGCGTGTT
>CAZYTF010000016.1:0-20611 GCA_964649535.1 uncultured Candidatus Saccharibacteria bacterium
GATTTTTCACTATGCATGTAGTCGATAAAATCAATACGTGCAAATACACTATTGATTACATTTATGCGTAACTTGTTCTGATCAATCAAATCAAGCTCTGCACGATCCAAGGTCTTCCTCCATTCTCTCCGATCTTGGTGATTCTCAAAATTGTCAATAATAGTTGGTGTATTTAAATATCCCACAACTGCTTCAATCAGTGCCTCGACCTCTTTTTGCTCAACACCCATCTTAACAATTTCAGCCTCAAAAAAAGTAAAAGAGTCTAGTGGAATATTTTCACCTTTCTCAACCCTCTCGACATGTTCAGAGAGTGCGTTACTCGCAAAGAGCAATTTTTCATTATTTTTAAAGTTTTTCGAGTTAGGTCCTGATTCTATCTGAGCCATATTTCTAAAAATATACAGTGGATGCGATCGAATCTCCAGAACGCATCTTCATCACGCGGACACCTTGTGTGTCTCGCCCGAGAGTAGGCACATCTTTAATAGGAAGCTTAATTACCTGACCTTTCTTACTCATTACAATAAGCTCACCTTCAACTCTATCTTCATTTGAAAGCACTGCCGCACCGATGACCTTTCCAGTCTTGCTTGTAACTTTAGCAGTTTTAATACCTGAACCACCTCGATTTTGTGTTTTATATTCTTTGGCTGGAGTGGTTTTGCCAAATCCATTTTCCATAACCACAAGAATTTCTCGATCAGTATCTCCCTTCTTTAATACATCAGCTGACACAATATAGTCGTCTTTCTTAAGCTTCATGACTGTAACACCAGACGCTGTGCGTCCCATTTCTCGGACGTCGGATTCCATAAACCGAATAGCTTGCCCGTTATGACTTACAAGTGTTACTTCATCATCTTTGCCAACAAACTTAGCTGAAATGAGAGAATCTTCATCTTTTAGTTTGATACCAATAAGTCCACTTCGACGAACATCCTTAAATGAGGCTGCATCCGACTTCTTTCCTACTCCATTTTTAGTAATCATCATCAGACTCCAATCACCTTCCCATGCATCTTTACGCACCGCCAAAACAGAAGTGACATGCTCTTCACCTTCAAGCGAAAGGAAGTTCATGATCGACTTACCTTTTGTTGCGCGTCTTCCTTCGGGAATTTCGTACATCTTGCATTGGAAGACTTTCCCCTTGTCTGTGAAGAATAGTAAGTCGCTATGTGAAGACGTTGTAAGGAGTGTTGTTACCACGTCCTCCTCTTTTGTATTCAAATCGACAACACCAACACCACCTCGTTTTTGTGTTTTGTATTCTGCAGGATTTGTTCGCTTTACATAGCCACCCTGTGTGAGAACGAGTACGCTTTCCTCGTCTGCAACAAGGTCTTCGGCACTGAGATTTTTGACACCTCCCTTAACAATCTTAGTCCGACGCTCATCGCCATACTTTTCAGATGCTTCAGCAAGCTCATCTTTTACAATACTTACTATCTTCTTCTTACTTTTTAGGATTGCCTCGAGAGCCTTTATTAGCTCCTGCACCTCTTTGAGTTCATCTTCAATCTTCTTTCGTTCAAGCCCTGCGAGTTTCTGAAGGCGCATATCAAGAATGGCTTGCGCTTGAATAATCGAAAACTTAAATTCTTTCATCAGGGCTGCGTGCGCAGTTGGGACGTCTTTTGCTGCACGAATGAGTTTGATGATTTTATCAATATGATCCAGCGCTTTCTTAAGACCAAGCAAGATATGCTCTCGATCTTGAGCTTTAGTAAGGTCATATTGCGTTCGTCGTGTAATGACGTTAATTCTGTGCTTAATGTACTCCTCAAGGATTGTTTTAAGTGATAAAGTTTGTGGAACACCATCAACGAGCGCAACCATGTTGTAATGGAAGGTATCCTCGAGCTGTGTATGTTTATAGAGTTTATTGAGAACAGTTTGCGGATTTGCAGAACTCTTCAGTTCAATAACCACACGAATATCAGAAGTTGACTCATCACGCATCTCCTTGATACCTTCGATTCTCTTATCTCGCACAAGTTGAGCGATTTTTTCCTGCATATCAGCCTTGTTCACCCTAAACGGAACCGATGTAATGATGATTGCAAAGTTGCCTTTCTTGTCTTCTGTAATTTCAGCTTCTCCGCGGACTACAACACCTCCTTTCCCGTTCGCATATGCATGTGCAATAGCTTTTTTATCAAACGCTACACCTCCCACTGGGAAATCAGGGCCTTGAATGAACTTTAGTAAGTCATCAGTCGTTGCGGCTGGATTGTCAGCAAGATGAGCTGTGGCTGCTGCAACCTCACGTAGGTTGTGAGGGGGTATGTTCGTTGCCATACCAACCGCAATACCAAGAGTTCCCATAAGGAGCAAGTTTGGCATTCCTGCTGGCAATACTTCAGGCTCCTTTTTAGTACCATCAAAGTTTGGACGCCAATTAACAGTATCTTTTTCAAGATCTCGAAGCATTTCCTCAGCAATTTTCGACATCTTTGCCTCAGTATATCGATACGCAGCTGCAGAATCACCATCAATGGAACCAAAGTTACCCTGCCCGACAACGAGTGGGTATCGGGTCGCAAAAGGCTGCACAAGCTTTACCATTGACTCATACACAGCAGCATCACCATGCGGGTGAAAGCTACCAAGAACATCTCCAACAACCGTCGCAGATTTTTTAAATTTTGCTGTTGACGTAAGGCCGTTAAGGCGCATCGAATAAAGAATACGACGATGCACTGGCTTCAGGCCGTCACGCACATCAGGAAGTGCCCGCGAAGTAATAACCGACATCGCATAGTCAAGATATGCTGTCTGCATTTCATCAGTAATACTTTGTGGAATGATACCGCGCTCTCCTTTTGGCGCATCGGGTTCTGAAGATGTGGTCTTTTTTGGCATATCAAGTTAATCAGTACTATTTATGAAGTGATAATTATGGCGAGATTATAGCACAATATGCATGTATTGTGGGGTCATGCAGAGCCACAATCACTACTGTGTAGAAGAGGAATGAGTCGCTGTTGAGGAACGTGCCTCAATAAGCACCACCCTTCCTGTGTCTTTTTTTGCGGCATTAACAGTCGTGGTACTGGAAAGACTTTCTTCTAACTGAGGTACTCCTTCTCCTCCAGTCTCTGTAGTACTACCAACGCCTGACCCAACAATTTCTGCTTGAGTTTTAATTTGATTGATGCCAGTTGAAATCAAAGCTGCCATCTCAGAAAGTTCATCTGTGAATGCGGTGGTTTGTTCAGCACTTTTTTTTGTAGCGACAGAAGATTGTTCCGAAAAACGACTAGGGAGACTGACCCCCCAAACAAGAGCGACGATAAGTGTTATCGACGCAGCTACACCAAACGCGTATCGATTTCTAATGTGTTTTGGTTTTTTGCGTAGAGATTCTATTTTCTGAAGCATACCTAAATTTGTTGTGTAAAAATTGGCAACCCTATTCTTGCCTTTACCCTTTCAATACTGCGATATCACCTGTCATCAGGGCAACATCTTTTTTCTTAAGTGTTAGCTTATCTACAGGCTTTACTTCTTTTGCGCTCTCCTCCTTAAGAAACGCATCGAGCGACGTAGCGTCATAATGCATTGGGATAACAAGCTTTGCTTCTAGCTTAATAGCTAGCTTTGATGCCTGTGGCACCTCAAGTACATCGCCACCACCAATTGGCACAAATAGAATGTCTATGTCCCCTAACTCACTCAAAATCTTTGAGTCTATATCAGGTTCACTTAAAGCTCCCAAAAAAACAATATTCATTCCTTCAAGTCGCACTTGATAAATTGTATTGAAATGCTCTTTTTTATCGTATGTTGTTTTCATACCAAAACCACGAGCTGTAACCTCACCCACCTCATACTCTCCCGGCCCATCAATAATGAACGGTTGTTTGTTTCCGAGCGCAACTTGTTCAGCACCCTCAAAATCAGGGTGATGCATTGAAATAAACGCAACATCAGATCCAAATTTAACTGGTGATAATTTTGATTTCTTTGAAATTGGGTCAAATGCCAATGTGGTATCACCAAATGAAACCTTAAAGCACTGTCCTCCATGGTGTGTGATTATCATAATGAGAGCATTATAGCAGGAATGGGAACATAATCTACGCGTATGATTTGTATTCAAAAAAGTACTTGCAAATTTCTTCACACCCTATATTATAAGTTTCTGTCTGTGTCCCCCCATTCGTCCAGGCAGAAAGTCGGCTGGCCCGTGGTTACGAGAGCAATTCCTTCCCACTCTCGAAAACCAAGGCCGGCCGACACCTTGTTCTTAACGAGTTTTGATTCTGCGGTCATACATTGTGTGACTGCTTTTTTATTGCAGTTTTTCCTTTTTATAGTATAGTAGCGCCACTTCGTAAGAGGTGAGAAGGTCTTCGTAGACCTTCGCAAGAGGTTGCCTGCTATTTTGGATAAAAATAGCGACAACCTGAACAGTGCCTGTAAGGCATAGTATGTTCAAATTTATTAGAACCCTTCTAGCGACACACGTTAAATCCCGCACTCACGGACTATGGCCATGAGACACTGTTGTGCGGACGCGTGTCGTCGGAAAATTTAGAATAAAGTTATGTCAGAAACAAACACGGTGACTCCAGAAGTTGCATCTGGTGTTATGCATTCATTTGTTGCAGAAAGTCCTGAACCACCTAAAATAGGTGAGCTCGTCGAGGGGACCGTCTCAGCACTCGGACGCGCACGCGTATATGTAAACCTTCACCCATTTGGTGCAGGTCTCATTTACGGACGCGAATACATGAATGCTCGTGATATCTTGCGAAAGGTATCAGTTGGAGATTCAATCGCAGCAAAAGTTATCAGTCTTGATAATGAAGACGGCTACATTGAACTATCACTCAAGGAAGCTCGTCAGGCACTTATTTGGGGAGAGGCAGAGGTTGCTGTTAAGGAACAGAAGATTCTTTCTCTGGAGGTTAAGGAAGCAAATAAAGGTGGGCTTATCATTGAGTGGCAAGGTATCCAAGGATTCCTTCCTGCATCTCAACTTGCTGCAGAACACTATCCACGTGTAGAAGATGGTGATAAAGATAAAATCCTTAGTGAGCTTAACGACCTGATCGGCAAGCATCTTAATGTTATCGTTATCACAGCTGATCAAAAGGAAGGAAAGCTTATCTTTTCTGAAAAGGGTCCACAAGAAAAAGAGGCAAAAGAGGAAAAAGTTAACAAGTATGAAGTTGGTAACATCCTCAACGGAGAAGTTACTGGCGCAGTTGACTTTGGCGTCTTTGTGAAAATCGAAGATGGTCTCGAAGGTCTCGTACACATCTCTGAACTTGATTGGGGCCTTGTTGAAGACACACGATCGCTCTTCAAAGTTGGTGACAAGGTGCAAGTAAAGGTTATTGAAGTGAAGGATGATAAAATTTCACTTTCAATCAAACAACTCCGTGAAAATCCATGGAGCACGGCTGCTTCTAAGTACAAGAAAGGCGACACCGTAAATGGAGTGGTCATCAAGTACAACAAGCATGGAGCGCTTGCTTCAATCGAAGAAGGCGTCGCAGGTCTCGTACACATCTCTGAGTTTGAAAACGAAGAAAATCTTAAAAACGAACTTCCACTTGGTGGAGTTCACCAGTTCAAGATTTCTCTCTTTGAACCAAAAGAACAGAGAATGACACTGACATGTAAACTTGATGCTACCGAAGAAGCGAAATAAAGCATTTCTACTAACGTAGTAATGAGTGGAAAGCACATAAAAAATGCACCTTAGCGGGTGCATTTTTTGTATGTCGTTACAGAATATTATCTAACTTTAAATGTATCAACTGATTGCGTAAGAATCTTCTTATATATGTCCCACTCGTCTCGCTTCGAGCCAACACTCACTAGGTACACAACATCATGATCTACAAATAGATACTCTTGCCCGTATCTATCATCTGATGAGTACTCAACAAGCCATCCCTCTGCCGCAGACGTAACTACTTTTTTAGAATCAACAACCAACCCAGAACTTTTATCCTCGATCTGAGTGATCTGGTCAGCAACAAGTGTGGAGAGCGAGTCCTCACTATCCCAAACCACAAGGGTAATGCCTGGCCCTTCAAAATCATTCTTCGCTCGACCAAATGCGTGGGCAGTGCCGAGGGTAGCGTGCGACCAGTTTTTCGGTGGTTTTATTTTAAAGCTATACGTACTAGACCCAACTGAACCTCTATCTGAAAAATAGCTTGATTTGAGTGTAATTTTTTTAGCATTTTCTATTTTCAATAAACGCAGCTCTTCTTGCAAGGAAATGAGTTGCTTCAATAAACCGCTTAACGTCAGTAAAATCTGTGATTGCGACGAAGCTCTCTCTGAGGCAGAAGAAATATGAGGTACTCCCGCCAAAAGCACAAAAACAATAAACGAAGCTACGATTAGTTTCTTTTGCATATATTCATTTAGTATACCAACTCAAGCAATAAACACTCACATCCAGCATCTTTGATTCTAAGAAATAATTACTGTATTCATACACCTTCTTTCAATTATCCTTGATTTTTTGCAAGAAAAATGCACTATTGTCAACGAATTGTTCATTGAAAGGAAAAAATACAATGACACAAAGTATCATTGACAAGAAGCAGCTACGTCGAACACTTTTGACAAGCTGGGGGTACACATCACTCGCCTTCTTCAACATGTTTTTCATCGTTGTCGTCATAGCCTTCATTTCTGTTCGTTTTGGTGGCTCACGTTTATTCTTGAGCGCGACAATCCCAATGCTGGCTGTTTCGCTTATTATGTTTATGTTCTCTGAGAATATTATAAACATCATGCTGAGAGCGAAAGAGCCAAATTCTGAAAACGAAAAGCATCAGCGTTTTGTGCGTTGTGTGCAAGAAGTGAGTAAGCGTGCCGGCCTATGGGTAACACCAAGGGCATATATTGTTTGGTACAAAGATTTACCGAATGCTGTCGCGTATGGCACGGGACTACCTTTTTTCCGAGCAGTCGGCGTTACCGAAGAACTCATCGATTTGATGAGCGAGGAGGAACTAGAGGCAGTCGTAGCTCATGAAATTGGACACATTCAGTCCAAGGACATAGGCATCATGACGTTTATTGGAATACTCATGCAGATGCTCAATCGCGCAACTGCCACTTTTCTGGGAAAGACCAGCGTCTTTGGCGGAGGCCCCGTTGCGTATTTGTTTGGATATGCGTTCAAGTTTCTCAGTCGTTTTGTGTTTGGCATGATGCGTTTTGCTGTCTCACAAGAGCGTGAGTACACTGCAGATGCGCGTGCCGCTGAATCACAAAACACTCCAGTGCACATGATAAGTGCCTTGCGTAAATTGCGCTCAAGCCGAACTGGCCAAGGAGAACTGTTTGACGATAGCGTTGATACGCAGAGCAAGAATCCGCTTGAAGACCTCATGGTCTCACACCCTGGCATCAAAGACCGTATTGCATCACTGCAAAAACTCACCGCAACTGAAGAGAAGGAAACGACATGATACAGCTGAGCCGAAAGGCTATCGCATGGAATCTTGCAGCACTCGCAATTCTTGCACTAATTCTGCTCTGGTTTTGGCCAGAACTGCTCCATAAGGGGGTATACGAATACGGTATCCTCCATTGGCCATTCATACTTTTGGGTTTATTTCTCGGCCATCAATTCTTCAAGCGACTTCCTGCACATGAAAAGCTTACGAGCAGGCTAATAAGTACCCTCACTACGGTTTCATTCTTCACAGGCATCATTGGAGGCATCGTGTACAGTCTTGTGGGATATGGGACCTACTCATGGTTCACCAATCCAACACAAATGAAGACTCATGTTATCAGCGATCCCCAAAAGTTTCGCTTTACGCCGAGACGCGTTGCCTACCGCAACATGAACGATTCGATAAATGACGCTGCAGAAAACATCGAAGCTGATGGAACACTGCCAATCATTTTGAAGAATGGTTACGGCTACGCAGCACCAGTAACCCCTCAGGGTATCGAGCCAACATTTCGCAACATCATTGACGGTGTCCTCATGTATGAAGACAGACCCGGCATTGTTGATGACGAAAAACGTCGTCATCGAATCGGCCAAACCTTTATGGTTGGTCCGGAAATGCAATGGTTTGATTCGCTTGAGCGAAAGCTTGTACTCAATGATTTCTTTACTGTCTACGACAACCCACACCTGCTTGCTTGGAATCCAGAGAAACCTGACGAGCTCGTTATGGCCGTACCTAAAACCAAATACTTTCTGTTTCTCTTTCCCTACTGGGCAGGTGTGACAATCGTCAATAGTGACGGGAGTCTCGAAGACTTTACGCCTGAGGAAATTGCGGTGCACCCACTACTCAAAAATCAATGGGTGTACCCCGAGAGTATGGCACTTCATTACACCAAGCTGCAGAATTTTGGAACGAAGATGGGCATTCTAAGCACATACTTCCAAGTCTCAGGCAAACTCGAAGTACATGAAATGCCTGAGATTGAACCAGACAAGGACAGCTCAGCTAGTGACATGGTTACCAATCAGCAACCCTTCCTAATGGCAGGAGCAGACGGGTACCCATACCTCGTTGTCATGACAAAAGCTGAAGGCGGCGGCTCCGGTATCTTCCGGGCTTATTACGTCAATGCTTCAACTGGCGTCAGTCAGTATGTTGAGTATGAAAAAGGCACCGTCCAGTATGGCCCTGTTGCATCACTCACACGCGTGAAAAAAGTACCAGGCTACAACTGGCGTCGAGAAGCCGGCAAGAGCGTATCGGGCAATATTATCGTTGTTGAACCAGTGCAAGTAGTGAGAGCAAAAGATCCCGAAGTTCTCTATTGGAAAGGGTCTATTGTTGCCACAAACTTCGCTGCAATTTCTGCAACCGTAGTTGCACCTGCCTCAGACCCTGAAAACTTTATGCTGTTCCGGACGCGTGAAGCGTTCGAAGCTTGGCTCTCGGGTGATGACAGTGTCACGACTCCAGGAGCTGAAGCGAGCATTAAAATGCAGGAACTTCTTACGTTACTTGGAGATGCAAGTGCAAGTGCCAAAGAGATTGGCACAATGATTGAGCAACTTCAATCAATTCAAAAATAAGTTCTTTAAACTGAGCCGAGGCAACACTGCCTCGGCTTTTCTTATACTTACAAATCTAATTATACGTATTCATCGCCTTTTCAATCCCTTCGCTCACAATACAATTTAGAGCTCTTGTTACTGTTTCAAAAGTTTCTGTGAGCTTTTTTTCTTCACCTTTTTTAAAATCGCCGAGGACATGTTTTGGCAATCGAGCGCCAGTTGGGCGCTTTGTTTGACCGAAGATGTTCTTTGGGGCTATTCCAACACGAACACGTACAAAATCTTTTGTGTCGAGTGATTTAATAATTGATTTAACACCATTATGTCCCCCGTCTCCTCTTCCTATTGAGACTTTTATTTCTCCTACTGGAATATCAATATCGTCATACACAACAATGAGATTACTTTCTTCACCTTTTGGCACAAGCTTTTTCACTGCACTGCCTGAATTATTCATAAATGTATCAGGGTACAGAAAAATTACTTCTGTTTTTTCGATTGCACCTTCAGATATATGTCCACCATATTTACTTGATGCCATTGGCTTTGGCATGCCAAGTGTCTCAATAACATAATCAAGAGCCATCCAACCTACGTTATGCCGATTGTTTTTGTATTTCTCTCCAGGATTCCCTAATCCAACGATGTAAAACATAATAAAAACTATTGTACATCAGGAAATAAAAATACGCGCGTACTGTTTGTGTCCGCGCGATTTATGCAAAAATTTGTTTCAAACGTTTTTTTCACTTATAATGGTCAGTATTAAGAAATCTACAAAGATATGAGTCCTTTAACACCAGAAAAAAATACAGACATCGACCCACAAGCTGACAGTAGTGCGACCAGTGCTCCTGTCAATAGTGCAGAAAATACTGCAAACAAAAGTTCGGGGAAAAATGAAAAACATCCTATTGCTGAAATTATTCAATTTGTACTACTAGCACTTATAATTGTCGTTCCTATTCGACTTTTTGTCGCTCAACCTTTTATTGTTTCTGGCGCATCAATGGAAAACACCTTTCACACCAACGAATATCTTATAGTTGATCAACTAAGCTATCACTTCAACAAACCGCAACGTGGTGATGTCATCATTTTTAGATATCCACGTGATCCGTCAAAGTTTTTTATCAAGCGCGTTATAGGACTCCCGGGTGAAACAGTAGAAATACAAGGAAGTGCAGTGACGATCAAGAACAATCAGCACCCTGAAGGCATCACACTCGACGAAACATACATTAAAACTATGCAGGAGAATACTTTCCTTACAGAGACAACAGCAGCGGGTGAATATTTTGTGATGGGTGACAATCGAGATGCGAGCTCTGATTCACGCGTGTGGGGAGTACTCAAAGAAGATGCAATAGTTGGTCGAGCACTCTTTAGACTCTTCCCCTTTGATGAAGTTGAAGTTTTTCCAGGAGAAGTACAGGTAGGTTTTGAAGAAGTTACTAGTACTAATTAAATATTGCCTATGGATGTAACAGCCACAGATTTTCTAAAGCAAGCGACAAAAACTGCTGAACACTTTGGTTTTAAAAATATTGAAGTGCTTAAAAAAAACCCTGCAGCTAAAAGTTGTCTAAAGAAACTTGAACATACAGCCTCCGCTCAAAATCGGCGCATTGATGCACTTCATGGAATGCTCACCTCTGGAGTAAACACATTTTGTGAATCTAAATTTCAAGACATTGAGGGTCCTGTTCTTTTTTATAGTATTGAACAAGTGCCACGTACAGGTGAAGCAGCAATTGGACTTCATATTTTCAATGTTCCTAAAAGTATTGCAGAAGCAATCCTCATACAAACAAGTCGCGCACTTACACTTGATTTAGGCTACGAGAACCATTCAGTTCGTATCAACTCACTTGGTGACAGAGACTCCTCTGTACGCTATATTCGTGAACTCACTAACTACCTCAAAAAGCGCATAGACGATATGCCTGAGTCAGCTCGTGAGCTCATGAAAGTACACGCGATGGATGCACTTGCGCACCTTATTGAAAAAGAACACGAACTAGCATACAAAACACCTAATCCACTCGAATACCTCACCGACACAAGTAGAAAGCATTTTCGTGAGATCATAGAGTATCTCGACATGACTGAGACACCATACGAAATTGACCCGAAACTTATCGGCCACCATGAATGCTACTCAGATGCTCTGTTTGCAATTGATTTACTAGATGACAATGGTCAACAAATACAAAACGCTCCACTGCTCGTCCGCGGGGGCCGATACAATGAATTTGTGTACCGAAATACAAAACAACAAATATCAGCAGCAGGAGCACTTATTGTACTTCGTGATAAAAAAGCCCCAGCGCGAACACCACGCCCCAAGACAGCTAACCCTACTGTGTATGTCGTACAACTTGGTTTTGGACCTAAAATCAAGAGTCTCATGCTCATAAATGAACTGAGGAAGTCGGGCATCATGGTCTATCAAAATCTGGCAAGTGATTCACTTTCGACGCAACTAAGAGATGCTGAAGATCAAAAGGTTAAATTTACTATAATTATTGGGCAAAAAGAATACGTAGACGACACCGTAATTTTGCGTGACATGTTTGGAAGAAACCAAGAAAATGTTCCAATGCGCAATATAATTGCAAAGCTCAAGAAAGTAAAAACAGCTGTGAGCTAGTAAGTTAACGACTTGCATTAGGCACTTCGACATGCTAATCTTTGCCCCACATATGACAACAAATGTTCAAGTAACAAAGAATCAGCACGAGAGTAGCGCAAACGTAATACGACGTTTCACAAAGCGAATGCAAGGATCAGGCGTTGTTCCTCGTATCCGGAAAATCCGCTACCACCTCAGAGCAAAAAGTGACAACGTACGGAGAGACGCTCGTCTCAAGAAACTTACAAAAAAAGTTGAATACGAGAAGCAACTTAAACTAGGAAAGATTCAAGAACGACCTACTCGACGTCGGTAATACACAGAAAGATGAAAAAACGCGCATAACGCGCGTTTTTTCTATATCTTAAATGCTATACTACCTTCTATATGCAGACATTTGATATAGCAAACACAACACGAAACGAATATCCTGCTCTTCCCTATAAAAAAATAAAGGATGATATATTAGGCGCAAGATATATACTCTCCCTTACCTTTATCGGTTCCACACGTGCTCAAAAGCTAAACTCGAGTTACCGAGGAAAAACATATACACCAAATGTCTTATCCTTCCCACTGACTAACGACACTGGTGAAATTTTTATTACTCCTCAAGTTGCAAAAAAAGAAGCCCCCAAGTTTGACATGTCTCCCAATGGGTATATTGGATTTTTATTTATCCACGCATGTCTTCATTTGAAAGGACTGCTACATGGCGATACAATGGACACAGCAGAGAAAAAGTACTGTCGTAAGTATCACCTGCGTTAACACGCATATACGTGTAATTTTTTATTATGGCAGACAGAATCATCACAGGAATAGACGTAGGTACCTATCAAGTTAAGGTAGTTATTGTTCGTGTGCCATCACAAAAAAATAATAGGGCTCTCCCTCAAATTATTGGCACAGGGTACGCAGAGAGTAGAGGTCTCAGAAACGGCTACATCATCAACGAGACTGACGTAGTGAGAAGTGTCCGTAGTGCTGTAGCTCAGGCTGAAAAATCATCTGGCGTAGAGGTAAAAAAAGCGTATGTGGCGATGGGCGGCATTGGCATTGACGAGATGCGATCAAAAGGAGAAATAATTACTTCGCGTGCTGATTCTGAAATAACTAATGTCGATGTCGAAAAAGCAATGCAGGATAGCGAGGAGCGAATAATGGAACATATCCCGAACCGAAAAATACTTCACGCAATCCCCCTCACGTATCGTGTCGACAATGAGATGGTGCTTGGAAAGCCGCACGGCATGAAAGGTACAAAACTTGAGGTTGAAACACTTTTTATTACAACTTTTGAACAACATCTTAACGACCTGGTTGGAGCAATTGAGAATACGGGGATCTCTGTTGAAGATGTAATGGCAGCTCCACTTGCAGCAAGCTTTGTCATGCTTACCAAAGCACAGAAGCGTGCTGGTTGCGTACTCACAAACATAGGAGCAGAGACAGTATCAATTGCTGTCTTTGAAAACAGCACACCAATTTCAATAAAAGTATTTCCAATTGGCTCAAACGATATTACGAACGACATCGCACTCGGTTTGAAAATTCCGCTTGAAGAAGCCGAAAAAATTAAACGTGGAGGAATGAGCAGCACCAACTACTCAAAACGAAAATTAGATGAAATTGTTGCTGCTCGCCTCACTGATATATTTGAATTGATTGACGCGCATCTCAAAACTATAAAGCGAGACGGACTACTACCTGCAGGAATAATTATCACCGGAGGAGGTTCTGGGGTTGCCACTATTCAAGACTTAGCACGAGCAGCACTTCGACTACCCTCACGCATTGCAACACTCGATCCCGGACAAAATGGAAAGGTACGCGACGCATCATGGGCAGTGGCCTATGGCCTTTGTATGTGGGGAGCAAGTGATGAAGTGGAAACCTCAGCTATAGGAATAGCGAAACAAACAAAAAATTCTATCCTCAGTTGGTTTAGTCAATTTCTTCCATAGAGATTTCTATGTATAAATAGATCACTCTGTCTTGCTTAAAAATTGAGAAGTGTCGCTTACTATTACAATTTTCTTACAGGAGCATATAACAATTCAGAGCTGACGACTGTATTTACATGATTCTGTCAAACACACGAAGATCATTTTTGTCAATATCGTGACAGACGAGACCGGGCAATGTATGATGTCACTACTTATCAGTTTCTGTACCTCGGGATGGGTATGGGGTATTTATACGCATTATTACTTATGGAACAAATTAAATCAGACGTAGAATCATTTGCACGTATACGAGTTATCGGGGTTGGAGGTTCGGGGAACAATGCAGTTAACCACATGGTTGCTTCTAAGATTCGTGGCGTAGAGTTTATTGCTATCAATAGTGACGCCCAAGACTTACACCACTCTCTCGCAAAGAAGAAAATTCATATTGGGAAAAACCTAACACGTGGCCTTGGTGCTGGCGGCAACCCTGACATGGGCCGAAGAGCTGCTGAAGAAACAAGAGAAGAGATAGCTAACTCTCTAAAAGGCACCGACATGATTTTCATCACAGGAGGTATGGGTGGCGGAACAGGCACAGGTGCTGCACCAATCGTTGCAAAAATTGCACGTGACAGTGGTGCACTCACGGTTGGTGTAGTTACGAAGCCATTCTTATTTGAAGGACAAGAACGAATGCGTCTTGCTATGCAAGGAATTGAAGAACTCAAAAACGAAGTTGACGCACTCATTACCATCCCTAATGACAGACTACTCGCTATTGTTGATAAAGAAACGACTGTGAAGAATGCATTTGGAATGTGCGACGATATTCTTAAACAAGCAGTTGAAGGAATTTCTGATCTCATTACTATGCCAGGAATCATTAACGTTGACTTCGCTGACATCCGTTCTGTTATGGAAAATGCTGGTAGTGCACTCATGGGAATCGGAGTCTCTACTGGAGAGAAGCGTGCCGAAGAAGCTGCGCAAGCTGCCATCAATTCCCCACTTCTCGAAGTATCAATCACAGGAGCCAAGGGTGTACTCTTTGCAATTGCTGGAGGAGATGACCTTGGTATGCTTGAGATTCAAGATGCTGCTCGCGTGATTACTGAGTCAATTGATCCACATGCAAAAGTTATCTTTGGAGCAATCAAGGATGATAAGTTGAAGAAAAATGAGGTAAAAGTTACAGTCATTTCTACTGGTTTCCCCGAAAAAGAAAGCGGGATGAGTGCCTCAACAGTAGTACGGACACCCATACAAAAACGTGTTGAAGAAAATGAAAATCCAGAAGAAAGTCGAGGGAGAATCTTCAACTCCCTCGGTTCACCACGTAAAAAAGAAGCAGCCGAAGATGAGCCCGTTCCAGACAAAAAAACTCCGGCCCCTCAAACACGCCCTTCTGCAATCAAAACTGAACCTCGGCCTGTCGACCCCATAGACGAAGAAGATGACGATGACTGGGGAGCGGTACCCGCGTTCTTGAGGAGATCCAAGCTCAAGTAAATAATTTATTGTACCAACTTGCAACTAAGGCACTCGCACGAGTGCTTTTGTTCTTTCTAGGTAACTACGATACAATATCCCCTGTTAATCGGATAACTATTCTAAATACTGTGTACGACTTACTAATCATAGGAGGCGGCCCTGCAGGTATTGCAGCAGGCGTCTACGCATCGCGAAAACAACTTAAAACACTATTTGTAACCAAAGAATGGGGCGGCCAAAGCATTGTCTCTCCAGATATCCAGAACTGGATTGGTTCACCCTCTATTTCTGGCGATCAGCTAGCAAAAGATCTTGAGACTCATCTGCGCACGTATGCTGATGGTTTTGTTGATATTACTGAAAATACACGTGTAGAAAAAATAGAGAAAAGCGATGATAATTTTAAAGCAACACTCAGTGACGGCAAGACTGTGGATGCAAAATCAATACTTATTGCGACTGGCTCAAAACGTCGCCGCTTGACAGCGCCTGGAGCAGACGAATTTGAACACAAGGGGGTGACCTACTGTGCAAGTTGCGACGGACCAATGTTTGCAGGACAAGATGTCGTAGTTATTGGTGGAGGGAACGCAGGTTTTGAAACTGCAGCCCAACTACTCGCATACGCAAAAAGCGTCACACTATTACAACGAAGTGGCTCCTATAAGGCAGACCCTATTACTGTTGAGAAAGTGCTCAGTAACGAAAAAATGACCGGGATACTTAACGCAACCCTGACCGAAGTTACAGGTGACAAATTTGTCTCAGGACTTACGTATACTGATGCAGAAGATACCCTCCACGAACTCTCCGTCACAGGCATATTCGTTGAGGTTGGAATGATTCCAAATACAGAATTTGCATCGAATCTTATCGAAGTAGATGAATACAAGCGGATTGTTATTGATCCATGGACGCAACAAACATCCATTCCGGGTGTATGGGCAGCTGGCGATTGTACAAATATTAAGTATCACCAAAACAATATTTCTGCAGGAGATGCGGTTCGCGCACTTGAAGATATCTACGTACATCTTAAGGCAAGATAGGAATGTCTGAAAAATATCACGTATCAGTTCGCTCCACACCTCTCCCCCTCCCTTTACAGTGCTTCATACATGCATACATTGTGACGCAACATGCAGGTGTAAGTAATCGTTACGAAGTTATTATTCCAGGGATGTATAAAAATATTTTTCCATACGATGGGAGGATTTTTAAAAACCTCATGGCATCAGAGAAGGGGTTCTTGATATTTTTTGAAAGAAATCCTGATATGTCACGAGGCTTACGCTGGCACACAAAAGAAGCGAGTCGGTGCGAAGGTGATGTAGGGAGTCCAACTCACAAGCTCTACGAATTCATTGAATCAGGTAACCTACATAAATACCCTCACAAGAATAACTACCACATGATTAAAGGCCCAAACTGCAATGCGTTTATACAATGGATAATTGACCAAGTTCCAGAAGCAAACCTCAGTCTACCCTGGAATGCATGGGGAAAGAGTTTCAAGGGCTACGTTTGACAATATTCCCGCTCCACCTCGGAAACATTCTATGGGGAAAACCTGTGTAAAAGCGAGTTAATAAAGTGGGGAGAGTCAGTTCAAAACCCTGCACATGTTCAGATAAATTAAAAAAACGACGCTCAGTTTGAGCGTCGTGTGCCTGATACGGATAGACATAGTATTCGGCTTCAGGCTACAGCCTGATATCGAAACACTCTTTCCTCTGCAAGAAGCACTTCGATGGCATCCGCAGCAATTGATTGATAGAGTTTGAGAATTTCAATTTTATGAACTTTAAGGCTTTTGGCAAACTTATCGAAGGCAGCTCTTGAAGCCTTTCCCTCAATAAAACCAGACCCTTCCCTGCTGAATTGAAATACCAGAATTGTGTATGCTATCGAGAAACGTTGACTTTCCTCCAAAAGGTTATTTGCCCCCGTTCCTGCTGTTGGCCTGTCACTGTCGACGATTTGACCAAGTAAATCATCAGTGAAGTCCCACAAATTTGAGATAACATCTTCACTGCTGTTATGCTCGACTGTAGGCAACAGACTCTTGAAATAATCATGAAACTTTTTGATACAAATCTGTGTGCCTTCTTTTTGTCTTGCTTGGTGAAGCAGGACTTGAAACGCTAGTTTGTTTTTGTTTCTTTGGTCATTTGTCAATTCCAATGTAACTTTTTTCATCATCATCTTCCCTTTTTTGAGATGGTACATGTGCACAAAATGTGCCCAAAGCCACTATATAATAAAAAGAACAAATAGCAAACACGACTACTGGTTATAGGAGGTCCAGGATTTTGTGACAGATTCTGTAGCGTCAAAAAACTAGTTTTTAAATTCTCCTTGAGTACTAAAAACACCCTTGAAATATGTACTTATATTAAACAATGAATGCGCATAGTCCTGATAGGTTAGCAAGATCGCCACCACTTCTACCTGCACTTGCTACAGCCGCTTTAACATTTGCACTATGGGCTGATGACACGAGGACAATTAGGATAGTAAGCTTAATTGGACCAGTCTGTGGTTACCATATGCGTTTGTTATTGAGTCAATTCCAACCTTGCTTATCCAAGTGGTTATTTATTTTTCTATCTTACTAGCGATGTGTAGATTTGATAGAAAATAGTTTTAAACCCTCTTTAGGGTGCCCTAAAATACGTTGAAAAATATAGCTTATAAATCTGTGACCCTACGTAGTGCGAATTGGAACCGGGTATATAAATCAATATGTAATCATATTTACTTGACAGATTGATATTATTAAGGATAATCTATACCAGAAAAAAAATTGGAGATCCCCATCATGCGTTTCTTTTCACGCCTTACTAACGCACTGAACCCAGCAAATTATGGTTCATTTGCACCACCCACCACAGCTCATGCTCCCTATCTATCATATGATGATCTGGGTACAATACCTGTAACACTGCGCGGCCTTTGTGTCCTATACACTGAGCTCTGCACTGAGTACGAAGAACTGACCTGGCGCTTCCGACGCACTGAGTTTGGCGTACACCCAGACTCAGATGAAGAAGTACCCGATGATCACGACCTAGTGGAATTCGCAGTACATCAAAAGCTGCAAAAGGATTCCGTTGCTATCATGCTGCAGCGCAACAGGTCGATGGTCACCAACATATTAATTCCCGAACTGGTGGATCACTTCGACAACATGGAGATTCCAGGCACTGTGGAGACCAGTTTTTGGGGCATTGATGCAGACTGGAACCTTTCGGTTCCAGCAAGGCTCAACATTGCAGCTCTTCAATCCTAAATCGGGACACCAACGCAAACATATGACGAGCCAGTAAATCTACTGGCTCGTTTTTTTTGAACCCACAGGGAAATTCGAAACTTACTTGAACAAACGAAGAAGAATGCCTATCCCACGGGGAATATCGATCCTTACAGGATCAGTACAGGTTGTCGATATTTCTTGCGAAATATCAGGCAACCTCTTCGATTCCCCCGTAAAGAAGCTTTAGCTTCTTTACTCGTGGGATCACGAACAAAAAGGGCGCAAACACTTTCGTGTTTACGCGCCTTTTTGTACTCGTGATCCCACGGAGAATCGAACTCCGATTTCTTGGATGAAAACCAAGTGTCCTAGCCGTTAGACGATGGGACCGAACAAAAATACTTTTTTGTTCGGGGCCATCGTCACTGACGAGTGGATTAAGTAGTCTTAACACTACTTAACTGAGTGAAAAACCTATGTAGACAAACAAAGAATCATTTGTACATAGACTCACCCCGAACGTGGCCAAAATGATACCAAAAAAACAGAAAAAAGCTAGGGCTTTGTATGTGTTGCAATTATTCGAGTTGCCTGCAAATCTTCGCAATAACTAAAATTTCTGAAAACTGGTACTTGCTTCATGCCTACAAACTCAGCCGTATGCTAACATAGCTTACATATGTCAATAAAATATCTGCACACAATGGTTCGCATTCATGACATCAATGTAGCGCTTGATTTTTATTGTAACAAACTTGGGCTTATTGAGAGAAATAGGAGTGAGGATGCCGTTGGAAAATATACGAATATCTTTTTGTACGCACCAGGAGACGAGGTCGGTGCAGTTGAAAATAGCACTCCACTCCTGGAACTCACCTACAATTGGCCAAACGAAAGCGGCGAAACTGAAGTATATGCAAGTGGAAGGAATTTTGGACATCTCGCATACGAGGTCGACAATATCTATGAGACGTGTCAGAAACTTATGGATGATGGAATTGTAATCAATCGTCCGCCACGCGATGGTCGTATGGCTTTTATTAAATCTCCAGATAGTATTTCAATTGAGCTCCTTCAATCAGGAAGTCCCCTCGAAAAATCTGAGCCATGGACATCTATGGAGAACGTTAACACTTGGTAACATTATGAAACTAATTTCACTAAACGTTGAGGGACACAAACACCATGAGAGAGTCTTTCCTTTTCTAGAAAAGGAAGATGCCGACGTGCTGTGTTTACAAGAAGCAAGTATGGAACACGGCAACAAACTTGAAGCGCTTGGATACGATGTCGCATTTACTCCTCGATGCATCATGAAGCAAAATGACAAAGAGTTTGAGGAAGGGATACTTTTAGCTTCAAAACATCCTTTCACTCATAAGACATACTATTATTACAAAAATTCTGAAGCAATACCCCCTGAAGGTTTTGACGAATCACTTGGAAGGAAAGCTGATCATCAATGTTTTATTTTTGCGGAAATCGAATGTGGAGATGACACGTACCATATAGCCACAAATCACTTCACTTGGACTCCCGACGGTGCAACCCCAAACAAGGAACAGATTGACGATATGGAAGTGTTTCTTGAACTTGTTGACACGCTACCATCGCATGTGATGTGCGGAGACTTCAATGTGCCCCGTTACCACAACTCACTCTATGAAAAACTTATGTTGCACTATAAAGATACTGTCCCACAGCAATACAAAAGTAGCTTAGACAAGCAATTACATCGTATTGGGGAAAATCCTGAAAAAAGTATTATTTTCGAAAGTTTTATGGTTGACTATGTCTTTACACAATCACCGTACATAGCAAAAGATGTCCGGTTGGAATTTAACATCAGTGACCACGCAGGAGTCGTGTGCGAGATAGTAAAAACCTAAAATGAGCAGTGCCGTTGGCACTGCTCTTTTTTACTTCACAACATGTGCCACTCCCAATGAAGCACGGAACCTACTCCACAGTCACACTCTTTGCCAAATTTCTAGGGCGGTCAACGTTTAGACCTTTGGTTGTCCCTACATAATATGCAAACAAATGAAGTGGTACGGTCGTCACTATCGGCTGCACGATTGGATGTACTTTTGGCATATAAATTACATCGTCAACGAGCTCTGCAATCGCTTTATCGCCTTCAGTCGCAAATGCTAACACTGGTGCTTTCCGTGCTTTAATTTCCTCGATGTTTGAAATCATTTTCTCGTACACATCATCTTGCGGTGCAAGTGCAATTACTGGAAAATTTTCATCAA
>CAZYTF010000017.1:0-20592 GCA_964649535.1 uncultured Candidatus Saccharibacteria bacterium
CAACGCAAGAGGGCGTAAACTGCAAATCTGCAATTTACGCCCTCTAGACATGTGCGGGATAGGGGGTAATCTTTCATTACATGAACGGTACAGGTTGTCATCATTTTGCTCTAGCAAAATAATAGGCAACCTTTTCGATTCCCCACGAACAGTCTCCCAGACTGTTCTTATCTCCGCACTGCGACAATAGAAATGCCGCCCATTAGGGCGGCATTTCTATTGGCAGTGCGGGATAGGGGAATCGAACTCCTGACTACTGCTTGGAAGGCAGTCGTTATACCATTTAACTAATCCCGCATTTGGTGCCAACGAGTCAAGCATAGTTGGGTTGTAATTCAAATGCATATAACAAAACGCCCCGGCTGTGGGGCGTTTTGTGTTTGTGATGGGGAATAGTAAAGAAATTGTTCTTTGCATTTCCACATAGCGTTATACCTCCGCTACTTAAAAATTATATCATAGGGAAAATAGGTTATTTTACCTAAAAACAAAAATAGGTCGGCTTTGAGCCGACCTATTTTTTGTTGCATATAAAATATTATTTCACTGCATCCTTTAGAGCTTTAGCAGCTCGGAACTTTGGAACTCGCATCGCTGGTACTTCAATTGGTTCACCAGTACGTGGGTTTCTTGCAGTTCGAGCATTTCGCATCTTTGCAGAGAAGATACCAAGTCCTGCGATTGATACTTCCTGTCCTTCCACAAGCGTTTCAACAATACTTGAAAGCATTGATTCAACAGCTCGCTCAGCATCAGCTTTAGTGATACCTAGCTCTTCGTGTACTTTGTTAATGATGTCTGCCTTATTCATATATCTGAATATTATCTATTGGCGAATAAACGAAAGTGTGTTTTGGGATGAACCCAGCGCACGGTGCCTAATTACATGGCTTCAAACAATTATATAGCAAGGTTTTTTACCTGCAATGACTTGTAAAAGTTTTATTGTGTGTTGTGGTTATTTTTGCGATGCAAGAAATATTTTTATGCTATCATTGCGAACATGAAAATTGGAGTTATGGGAGCACGCGGAAGCTTCTCAGAAAAAGCTGGCGAAGACTATATCGCAACTCAAAAAATAGTTGAGGCTGAAATAATACCGCTTATAAGTGCTGAAGCAGTGTTTGCTGCAGTTGAAAACGGAAGTATAGATAGGGGTATTTTTCCTATTGAAAATAGTAATGGTGGTATTGTGCTTGAAGCGGTGCATACAATGGCGAAACATCGTTTTGCTATCGAGCGCATGTTTGAACTAGACGTGCATCACATGCTTTTGGTGAAGCCAGGTATGACTACTTCACACATTAGTGTAATCTCTTCACACGATCAAGCGCTCAAGCAGTGTCGCATGTATCTTACACGTATATGGCCTGATGCAGAAATTACACCGTATGCAGATACCGCAAAAGCTGCAGAGGATTTGGGCAATGGTACATTGCCCGACACCACTGCAGTTATCGCACCGCGCAGGTGTGCAGAACTGTACGGACTTGAAATACTTGAAGAATCAATTCAGGATTTAAAATTCAACTACACTACATTTGTAGTAGCTATAAAATAAGTTATTAAAAGAGTCGCATGTGTTATCTTGCATACGACTTTTCTATTTGTTTAAAGCGAAATCCATTGCCTTGGCAATTCGTACATTTTATAAAAGTAAGTAATTTTCTCTTGTGAGGTCGCAGTAGTTTTCCCGAACCGCCACAGCGAGTGCACATACCTTTGCTTTCCAAGTGCTTTATATTGACCAATTGAGATTGCATTATAAGAACTCCTTTGTTTCCGGTACTATACAGAATTGATTTGCAAACGCAACACAAAATTACGTCTGCACAAAAAGTACCAACCGTAATATCTCCAGGACTTAATTTTGCGTAGTAAAATCTGCGTGCGTTACTATCGAGCGTAACTGATGACTCGTGTTTCGCGGATGACGTGTACTTTGATTTCTCCTGGATATCGGAGCTGCGCTTCAATGGTCATTGCAATAGTTCTTGCGAGAGCGTTGCTTTCAAAGTCTGAGAGTGTTTCAGGATTGACGAGTACTCGTATCTCCCGCCCTGCTGCGATAGCAAAGGCCTTATCAACACCGGCGATAGCAGTTGCGATAGCCTCAAGTTCAGTAAGACGCTTAATGTAGTTTTCGATTGAGTCGCGCCGTGCTCCGGGACGTGATCCTGAAAGAGAATCTGCAACCTGGACAATAATAGATTCAGGTGTTTCATAGGGGTACTCTTCGTGATGAGCCCGCATGGCAAGAATGACAGCATCGTCTACTTTGTATTTTTGTAGGATTCGGATGCCAATCTCAACGTGAGTCCCGGCGACTTCATGGCTGACAGTCTTCCCAATATCGTGCAATAAAGCGCCTGCCCGAGCAACGCTTATGTCAGCCCCGACCTCTTCAGCAATGATTGCAGCGATATGCGCCATTTCAACTGAGTGCCAAAGTACGTTTTGTCCGTAACTTGTTCGAAAGTGCAGGCGACCAAGAATGGTTAGAAGTTCTGGGTCCAGATTTGGAACGTTTGCTTCATACGCTGCCTTTTCTCCCATCTTCCGGACAACACTCGCGATTTCTTTTCGAGCCTGGTCAACCATTTCTTCAATTTTTGCTGGTTGTATACGTCCATCTTTGATGAGGGCTTCTAGTGCCACTCTGGCAATTTCGCGACGAATTGGATCAAATGATGAAAGAGTGATATATCCGGGGGTTTCATCAATCAGTACATCAACGCCAGTTGCGCGCTCAAATGCACGCACATTTCTTCCTTCTTTTCCAATTATCTTACCTTTAAGATCATCACTAGGTAGCTCTACATTGGCAGTCATGACATTGGTTGGCATATTGTTGCCTGCACGATGTATGGCTGCAAGAAGAATATTCATTGCTTTTGCTTCGTACTCTTCTTCATTTTGCATTGAAAGTTTCTGTACGCGCAAAGATAAACTTTCTTCGTATTCTTTCTCCATCTTCGCTGTAACTTTGTCGAATGCTTCTTCTTTTGTGAGTGATGCAACTTCTTCAAGTTTTATATCAAGCTCATTTTTACGAGCATCAAGCTGCATTTTGATGTTTTTAACCTCATCAATTTTTGCACGCGCTGCTTCTCGCTCAGAATCAAGTGTTATCTGACGTTCATCAAGAAGCTCCTCCTTTTTTTCAAGACGATTTTCTTTGTGTTTTAGTTTCTCTTCGAGCTCCTTTTGCTCTGCTTTTGCTTCTTTTTCTACCAAGTCTGCTTTAGATTCAGCTTTTTCTATTATTTTTAAAGCTTTTTCATCTGCTTCGAGCAAACGCTGTTTCAGCTCCAACTCGAGTGAAGATTTTTTTGATAGTGCGTGGAGTACGCGAAGGTAATATCCAGAAGCTATGCCGAGCAGAAGTGCTACCGCAACGGTAACAAGTAGTATGACGGGTGGCATAGGGTGTATCTAAAATTCGGCTAATAATCAGTGTCGTTCGTATATTCTGTACTGATATAAGAACAGTAGCAGAATTAGGCCAGATAGGGAAGTGTGACAAATCATGCAGCGTAATAGCTTGTTCTAAGTTACTCTGTTTCTAGTCTGTGAGCACATAAAAACCACCTGCCCCGAAAGGTGGACGGCGGATTAGCGATATGCCCAAGAAAGCCGCGTTTGTGTTACTGGTTTTTTTATTTCTTATAGCAGCAACCATTTCAGAGCTCCAAAAAAACCGCGGTGGGAATATTCTTGGCGTCGTATCTTGTCAAATCTTCAGAACTACGCAAGTGTACTAAAAAATTTCTTTGATAATGGTGTGTAACTTTTAGTTGAGACTGCCTCAGTTAGAATATTTGCATAAGTTACTAATTTTGGGAATTGCCATTAAATATTTGATTTAAGGTAGTTTGCATGTAAGAGTTATGTGGATACAGTCGTTATATGAATCAGGACACCCAAGAAAAAGTGTTTGTCGAATCATTCTCCGAATATGGAGATGCGATTTTTCGTTTCTGTATGGTGAAGGTTTCAAATGTGGAGCTGGCAGAAGATATGACGCAAGAGGTTTTTACTCGCTACTGGCAGTATTTACGTGAGGGTAAAGAAATGACCAATACACGCTCGTTTCTGTATACGATTGCAAATAATATGGCTAAGGATTGGTATAAAAAAAAGAAAGCTGATTCCCTTGATGAGAAAATGGAAGCGGGTGATATACCAAAAGATAAGAATGCTAATCCTGAGGAAATTGCTGAATACCAAGAAGTTCTTGATACTATCAGCGATATGGAGGTTAAAGATAAAGAAGTTTTGTTACTGAAACATGTCGAGGGTTTGGCACCGAAAGATATCGCGGGAATACTTGAAGAGTCCGCCAATTCAATATCTGTACGGCTGAATAGAGCAACTAAACGTCTGCAACAAAAACTGCATATATGAATAAAAATAACAAAAAAACAGAATATCTAGAAAAACTTAAGGATATGAAGCTGTCGGATTCTTCCCATGACCGTATTAAAAAAAATCTTCTTGAGTATGCTCGCTTTCATAGTGTAAGAGTTGGGGGTGAAGGTCGTTCTATAGAGCAAGTACAACGACGTACTTCATTATTTACCTTATTTAAACAACCAAAATCTATGACTGCTGGAATAATTGCTATCGCTTTGATAGCTGGAGGAGGAACATCATACGCTGCAGAGGGCGCAGTCCCAGGTGACGCACTCTACGTAGTAAAAACCGAAGTAAATGAAAATATTAAAAGCGCGTTTGCTATCTCAAATGAAGCAGAGGCACGATTACAGACACGTCTTGCGGAAGAACGTCTAGAAGAGGCTGAAGAACTTGCTGCTCGTGGCGAGCTTACCGCTGAAGTATCTGCTGACATCAATGCCCGCCTTAAAGCGCATTATGATGAAGCAGAATCAAGAGGAGATACTGCTGAAGCAAATGGAGATTACGAAACATCAGCCACAGTACGCGCATCGCTTGAGGGAGCCTTTCGTACTCATGCGGATATTTTGTCTGACCTCAATACTCGAGTGTTAGGTAATGAGGGGACATTACTGATTACTAATATCCGAGGGTATGCAGACACTGCAGCGAAAGCACAGCTGAATGCAACTGCAACAATTGAAGCGTCTGTGTCAGCGAAAGCTGCAACCGAAGCTACTATTAAACGAGCAGATTCCATTATTGCTGATGTAGAAGCTAAAGTAGCTCGTGCCAAAACTAAAGTTTCTGCTGATGCTCATGCTCGAGTCGAAGCGAAGTTAGCTGAAGCTGTTTCAGCTCAGGCTGAGGCAAAAGCATCATTCCGAGCGGAAGCATATCGAGCTGCATATACTTCAGTTCAGGCAGCAATTCGTATTGCCAATGAAACAGATGCAATGGTGCAAAGTATGCTGCGAATTGAGATTGACGGAGTGCTGGATGTTCGCACCAACGTTGATGAGCGAACAAATACTGAAACACGTACGCACACAGAGTCAGATACAGGTGCAGACTCAGATGTGGACCGTGACGTAGATAGTTCAGTCAATGTAGATGTAACTACTGACTCGCGTGTCGATACAGACGTGATTGATGCTTCAGTCAAAACTGATGCATCAGCTCGTTCAGGATTAAATTTGTAAAGCTTATATATCTGAATCAACTAAAAAACCGCTTATCTGAAGCGGTTTTATGTTGATAGTCTCGTCAATCGCTATTTAAATTACGTCCTTTTATTTATGCACTTCATCAATTAAGCCGTATTTCTTTGCTTCTACAGCGTCCATGAAGAAATCTCGATCAACGTCTTTTTCGATTTGTCCAAGTGGTTTTCCGGTTGCCTTTGAAAGCATTTTGTTAAGTCGTTCACGTGTTTTGAGGATGTGTCGCGCAGTGATTTCAATATCACTTGCCTGGCCTTGTGCCCCGCCAAGTGGTTGATGAATCATCACTTCAGCATTTGGCAGAGCAAAACGCTTGCCTTTAGCTCCTTGCGAAAGGATGAGAGAGCCCATAGAGGCTGCCATTCCCACACATACTGTTGAGATGTCGGGCTTGATGTGGTTCATCGTATCAATGATGCCAAGTCCCGCAGAGACGCTTCCTCCTGGTGAGTTTATGTAGAGAAAGATGTCTTTCTTCGGATCTTCTGCTTCAAGAAAGAGAAGCTGTGCAACAATTAAGTTTGCCATGTGATCCTCGATGGGTCCTGTGATAAAGATGATTCGCTCTTTTAGAAGACGCGAAAAAATATCAAAAGCACGTTCACCTTGCTGTGTTTTTTCCACTACCATCGGCACAAGAAAGTCGTGTATCTGTTGTGTTTGTTTTTCCATAGTTTTATAAAGCTAATTTCTATCGTTACTGAGAGACGTACTGTAGCAAATTGTGTGTAAAAAAGAAAATAGAAGTGTCTGTTTGTAAGCGAAATAAGAGCTTCGGGGGACTTTGTGTGATTTTCTTCGTATCTGCAGGACTATTTATTCCGTTTTTCTAAAAGAGTTTTACTATTGGGACAGCGACATTCAGGTAAAGTTCAAGTTAGTTTTTTTGACAAAATCTATAAATGTGATATGTTTCTTAGAAAATGATCCTCTCATCATGGAGACTTACGCATGATTTATTTTCAGGTGGCACTAACACTGATAGCAGTGGTTACTTTCACCATTTTAGGGCAGTCCATCGCTCGCCAGGAAAATCCAACGTGGTTTGCGTCAATTGCGGTAGCTTCGTCTGGTGTGTTTCTTGTAGTGATGGTCTCACTCATCACCTACAGTTCTTAATCAGAAAACCGACCAGTGCAGGTACACTGGTCGGCATTTTTATACTAAAGTTTACTTACTCTCCAATTCTTTCATCACTGCTTCGTTGGTCATGACGCTTTCGACGTAGACACGAACGCGTGCTTGGTCTGCATCTTTATATTGTTCAAGAAGTTGGTCGACTTGTGCATCTACTTGCCCTTTATCGGGCTCAATTTTGCTTTCTTTCGCAATTTCATTTAGCACAAGCTGGAGTTTTGCTCGCTTTTCAGCTGCAGGCATCCATTCTTTCTTGAGGTCGTCTTTTGTTTTTTTGATATGACCAAGATAATCATCCATTTTTAAGTTTGCTCGTGAGAGGTCTTCATTCATTTGGGCAAACATTTGTTCAATCTCTGAGTCGATAAGTACTTGCGGAAGTTCCATCTCAGTCTTTTCTATGATGGCATCAGTAATCTTTGCTCGATGAGCAGCTGTTACTTCTCGTTCTTTTTCAATTGCAAGGTGCTCTTTTATTTTTGCTTTGAAATCATCCACTGACTCAAATTGACCAGGTTGACCGAGTGTCTTTACGTATTCATCAGTGAGCTCAGGCAGGTCAGCATCTTTTACTTCTGGTTCTTCATCGTGGTCTGGTCCTTCATGTACCGTGCCGTCAGCGTGCGTATGTGACTCTGCATCGCCCTTTTTATCAACGGTTTCTGGTGTAGGTAGTTCAGTAGCGTCACCAAGGTCAGTCTCTTTCTTGTCTGCGTCTGCATTTTTTACTGCTTTCTCCTGTATTCGTTCGTACGCAACCTTTTGACGAAGAATGTCTTTGGTTTGCTGTTCAATATCTTCTTCGGTCACTTCAGTTGAGGTTTTATTTTTGTTTTCAGTGGCAGCAATTTTTTTGTAGTCAGGAAGCTTGATTTCGGGAAGTATTGCAACAAGTGCAGTGAAGCCAAGGGGGTTTTCAGCGGCAATTTTAGTGATACTAATCTGCGGGTAGCCTATAGCTTCAATCTTATGGTGCTTGAGTGCTTCTGGA
Source organism: uncultured Candidatus Saccharibacteria bacterium (assembly GCA_964649535.1). Taxonomy (GTDB): domain Bacteria; phylum Patescibacteriota; class Minisyncoccia; order Phycocordibacterales; family UBA918; genus OLB19. Next base: position 7,750 of record CAZYTF010000017.1, read on the forward strand.
TACGCAACCGCGAGAGCGCGTTCGGCCATTTCTGAGAGAATTCCCATTTCACCTGTTCGTTCAACAACAATTTTTTCTGGCACGTGTCCTTTCCGAAAACCAGCAACGTCCATGTTTTTACCAAAGTGCTTGATAACTTTCTCTCGATGTTTTGTAAGTTCTGCAAAAGGAATTTCTCCCTCAATTTTGACTTGTGAGTTTTCTTCTTTAGTTACGGTAAACTTTTTAACGAAATCCATGAATATAGTGAAATAAATCTAAAATAATGAAAGCCATCTCAAGATGGCTAAACTGTGGGTGATAGTGTACTTCGAAATGAAGAAAATGCAAATAAAAGGGCGCGCCAGAGGCGCGCCCTTTACGCTATCTCTTACTGCGCTCTATTGCGAAGATGCTTCAAGTTCGGCTTCGATTGAGGTCATTTCAGCATCAAGTGAATCAAAGTTTGTGTTGTCGAGGTCATTTTCAATAGCACTGAGTTCGTCTGAATTGTTGGATGGTTGGGGAGTTGAGACATTTGTTTCTGCGTCTGTGTTTTCAGGTTTATCATTTTGTTCTGTGGTAGATTGGACAAAAGTTTGCGTTGGGTTAGTTTCAGCAGTGAACGTCTGGCTCCACATATAAAGTCCCCCGAGTACGATTGCGAGCAAAACAATGAGAACCCCTAGGACAATCCCTGTGTATGACGGCGCTTCATCTCCTTCAAAAGATGCTGAGCCAAATTGCTCTTCCGGCATTTTAAATTCTTCTGCAATGATATTTTGATTATTTTCTTTGCTCATATGTTTGTGTTAAAGAGAGTAATTATTCAGTAGCAGTAGTGCCTTGTGAGGTCAATTCTTCGCGAACTTGAGTTGTCACAGCAGCACTCCTGCCCTGTTCAAGTTCAGTGTCTGCTACGGCGAGCTTTAAAGAGACGACGGCTTTACGGAGTGATGAGTGTACTGAAAGGAGTAAGTCTTTTACGTGTGTGAACGTTGCTTTTACAGATGCCCATGCTTCGCGTGGGTTTTCAGATTCTGTCACTTCTGCAACAGCATCATAAATGTCCGCGATACTGGTCTTTGCTTCTTCGAGTGATGCTTTTGCATCGGTGATGTAACTTTCGGCTGGTGCTGTTTCGACACCTCTTTCTTTTAACTTTTGAGTACGTGACTCAATCCTTGCAATGAGATTATCCATTCGGGCAATTGCGGCTTCAATGCGGACGCTCATGTTGCCGGCGAGGTTTGTGACTCGCTGCTGGGCTCTCGTTTCGAGTGCCGCCCGGCGCTCTATCTGGACTTCTTGTCGTGCTGCTGAAGAAGATGCACGTAATTCGCTCCGCTCAATTTTGTTTTCCGGCACAGTTGTTTGTCGGTCTTGGGAGCTGTTTGTTTGTGCGCTCGCAACGTATGCAAAACTGCAGAGCGCGAGTACACATAGAAATTTGGTTGATAAAGATATGGATTTCATAATATACGACAAATTCAAAAATTGTTAAAAAACCGCGTTACATCGATTCGTAGACATAGTATAAGCCCGGAAGCACTTTCGTGCTTCCGGGCTTATGCACAATACTATGCAACCTACATTTTCAAAGCTGGAATGATTTGTTTTTTCCGAGACATTATCCCAGGAAGGACTTCCGTGTCAGACTCAACCGTTACACCAAATGAGGCTTCTACCACTTGCTTAGTAAGTTCACTGTAGGTTAGTACGGTGGCTTCTTCTTTGAGAATGTCTATTATGAATAGCAGTACTTCATCTACATCACTTTCCTCTGCAATTATTTCTGCAATCGCGCCCTCAATACCTTCTTTTCGTTCAAGTATCATTTCAGGCATAGTGGTTTCAAGTACTGAGATGCGAAAATTTTTATCACCGATGTTGAATTTCTTGCTATCCATACGCACAAGTCCAATATCAGTGAAGTCAGAAATATCAGACTTCGCTGCGAACATTTCAGATGCGTATTCTGGGATTGAAACGCCGAGTATTTCTGCAAGTTTCTCAGCAACATCTTTATCGTGTGGGGTCGTCGTTGGAGAGCGAAATTCCAGTGTGTCAGAGAGGATGCATGAAAGCATGAGTCCCGCAATTTCTTCTGGCAGATCCGAAACCACCTCACCCATGAGGTCGTACATCACAGTTACGGTACATGCCAGTGGTCGCATAGTGATATCGATTGGTTTTGGAGTCTCAATACCGCCAACTAATTTGTGGTGATCAATAATCTGGAGTACTTCCGCTTCGTTGATATTTTCTGGTAATTCTTGAGGGTTGTTCGTATCAACAATAACTACTTGTTCTCCAGCAGATAGTTTTTCTAACAATGTAGGAGTTTCAACTTCCCATTTGTTCAGTACAAACCGTGTTTCTGAATTAAGTTCACCTAAAACACGAGGCTGCGATTCTTGTGAAGTGTGGGTATTTAAGTACCATGACCACACAATTGCAGAGCAAACTGTATCGGTATCAGGCGAGACGTGTCCAAAAACGTTAATCATAGAAATAAGATAAAAGAATAATGTAGGTAGTGTAGTAAAAGAATGGGTCCTCCGCAAGGTATATAAAAGGCCCAAAGCAACGGCTTGGGCTTTTTATATTTTAAACAGCTAAAACAGTTATTTTTTCTCTTCTTCAGCTTCAGCAACAAGCTCTTCAGCTTCTTCAGGAGTGTCAATTTCGTTAATCTCCTCCGTCTGGTCTGTGTCCACAAGGTCACGATCGTTAGTCGCTTCATCGTCCGTTACAGACGCTTCGGGTTTTGTTGTTGTTGCATCTTCGTTTTCAAGTACGTCGATGTCAGCACCCTCTTCAGTATTTTCTGCAATAGAAACTTCTTTTCCATCACTTTCTGCAACTTCATCACCGCCGAGTGACATGATGTCAATTTTCCATCCTGTAAGTTTTGCAGCAAGTCGTACGTTTTGTCCGCCACGGCCGATTGCGAGCGACTGCTGGTCTGGGGCAACTTCCACAATGGCGTGACCTCGTTTATCGTCCGCCCCTTCTTCGTCGTTTGGCTCTGACTCAATTTTTACATTAAGTACTTGTGCAGGGGAAAGGGCATCTTCAATGAATGTAATTGGATCTTCTGACCATTCAATGATGTCAATTTTTTCACCACCAAGTTCACTCATTACCGTAGAAACACGAACGCCGCGCTGTCCAACAAGTGAACCGACTGGGTCGATATGATCATCGTGTGCAAATACTGCAATCTTAGAACGCGCACCTGCTTCACGGGCGACTGCTTTTACTTCAACAACTCCACTTTGCAGCTCCGGAGCTTCTACACTAAATAGTCCAACAAGAAAATCTGCATGTGCACGTGAAAGTTTAAGAAAAATTCCTCGAGCTGTTTCATCAACTTTTAAGAGTGTTGCACGAATTCGTTCGCCTGGTCGGTATCGCTCGCCTGGAATTTGCTCATCATAGGGCATCACACCGGTGACTCGTCCAAGGTCAACATAAAGGTTTCCTCGTTCAAATCGTTGTACATGACCCATGATGATGTCTCCTTCTTTTTGTCCAAACTCTGAAAGCGCTGATTCTTTTTCAGCCTCACGAATTTTCTGAATGATAACTTGCTTTGCAGTTTGGGCAGCAATACGACCAAAATCATCCTTACTTTCAAGCGGGAACATAAGTTCTTCACCAAGCTCGACATCCTTTTTGATGAGCTTAGCGTTGTCAATCATGATGTGCTTTTCAGGGTCGAAACGAACTTTTCTGTCCTCTCCATCAAGAAGTTGTTCTTCCGGAAGTTCTTCCTCGTCCTCTCCCTCTTCTTCTGGTCGAAGCATTGAATCGTCAACAGCTATCTTGATTTGGTTAAAAACAGTCGTACCAGTCGCAATGTCAAACTCCGCACGAATTATTTGTCCGCGTTTTCCGTATTCCTTTTTGTATGCAGTTGCGAGTGCCTGCTCTATAGCATCCATCATCTTTTCTCGTGAGATGCCTCGCTCCTCTTCCATTTCTGCAAGTACAGAGTTAATTACTTTTATATCAAACATATGTATGGGTGGTTATGTGAGGAGTATTCTCCTTTGGTTGTAATATTTCTAACAAACTACGCGCAGCCGAGGCCGCGCGTAGTCAGTAAGTTCCCATACTGTACCTCTCCACACGCCTTTTGTCAAAATATAATAATTGACATTACAGCGTCGTATGTTTTAATCGCATGAAAGTTCATTTTTGGGAGTGACCAATGTTACAAAAAAATACGCAACAGAAATGGGGGCACAATGTATCTTCAAAACCCAATCGCTTGTGGTTTTTGCTAGGTGTCACTGCCGCAATTCTTGTTGGATTGTTGGTCACATGCCTGTCAATAAGCGTTTATTTCCAACCGAAAAATGGATGGGAAAAACACGGCCACGAATTGACTGCCCTTGCGACTGGTCTCTATTGGGAAGCTGCCGTTGCCGAGGATATGTTAGGATTGTGGGCAATTGCTTCTGTGTTTGACAATCGGCGGCGTTCAAAAAGTTTCCCTGATACCTATCGAGAAGTTATTGGGCAGGGAGCAAAGGGGAAACATAATGGAGGTTGTCAGTTTTCCTTTATGTGCGACGGGAGGCCTGAAACCATCTCGCTCCTCTGTAAAATAGAGGCCAGAGCTGTAGAAATCAAGCAGCACTGGGGAGGGGTCGGCTGCCAGCGCCGCTGGGGTGCGTATCTTGCCTTCACAGTTTTCTACCAGTTCATTGGACGGTTTCTGTACGATCCAACTGACGGAGCTGTGATGTATTATGCAGGAATGAGACCCTACTGGTATGGAGACCTTACGCCTGAAAGCGTGCGTAAGATAGGGAGTCACACTTTTGGGCAGTCAAGGTATCTTGGCCGCGACCTTTGAAGGGAGTGTTTGATATTGCAAGTGTCGTGGGAGGCTATCCGCGGCACTTTTTTATATTTAAAGCCATATTATGAACTATATGCATTGACTTTGGTTGATAAATATGGTATCATTAATTTCGGACATGAAGTTCTGTTTTTTAAAAAAAGGATTGGTAAATGCGTACCTTTGTAGTAATGAGTATATTGGGTGAAGTTTTTACCCAGGCTGCTAACGCAGTAGTAGTGGCAATTTTGCTTGGTTGGGCAGTGCTGTATAGCAGTGCACAAGAAGTGCAACCGCCAATACAACCGCCGACTCTCCTGACAATCGAGGAGCTCATCAGAGAAAGTGAGCTCGAAACTCTGTCAAAAGGGTCATTGTTTCCAGACCCCTCCACGCTTAGTTTTGTAGAGCGTGCTGAGTCGTCAGCAGTTGCACCGAAAGACAAAAAGTCTTCGGAAGACCTGAAGTGGCTTGCGTTGGCTGTTTACTTCGAGGGGCGCAATCAGTCGCTCGAGGGTCAGGAGAGGATTGCACAGGTGATTCTAAATCGCGTACGCAATCGATACCATCCGAACACCATCAAGAAAGTAGTGGCGGAAGGTGAGCATCTTCGCAACCGGTGCCAGTTCTCCTTCATGTGCGATGGAGTTAAGGAAGTGGTTACTGAAGTGTATGCTTGGAAGACTGCAGTGAAAGTCGCTACCGTAACCTATCAACAATGGGTTCAGGGTACGAACTTTGGTTGTGCGCTTTATTATCGCGCAGACTACACAACCTCAGAAAAAGCACTGAAGTGGTTTGCAAGTCTCCGAGAGCTTGGCAAACACGGAACACATATTTTTTATTGTGATCCGAAAGCATGACGAATTAATGGGATTGTCTCCAACCGCCATAAGTCGGCTAGCGCCCCGTTGGTAGGCGAGATAACTGCATTGTTCTTTTATACGCATTGTGAAGAGTTGTCGATTCGACAATTGTTCAGAATACGTTTTGGTTTCAAGACCGGAGTTTCTTACGAGCTTCCGGTCTTTTCTTTTTCCAAAATCTGTGAGCAAATATTGTCAATCTACTGACATGGTGATGGTACAATAGTGGCACGCAGGGAAGTTCTTGTGCTCATTTATTTAATATAAGTTTTCTTGGTACGTGCGAATACAAGACGAACAACTAAAACGCTTTATTCTCGATTCGGGTTTGGTGCCGAAAAAAGATTTATCTGAAGCGGAAAAAAATGCTAAGGACGAGAAACGTACACTCGCTGAAGCTCTTATTGCGGGAGGACACATGACCGAGGACGATCTTCGTCGCGTTGAGTCGTATGTGCTCGGTATTCCATTTGTTTCACTGCAAGACATTAAAGTAGATTTTGAGATTCTTTCAATAATTCCAGAGCCAGTTGCACGAAATCACAACATTATCGCTTATAAGAAAAATGATGACTCGCTTGAGGTAGCGATGCTTGATACTGCTGACCTTCCTGCAATTGATTTTATTAAAAAGAAAGTTGGATTAAAAATCCTCCCACGTCTTACTGACACAGAGTCAATGCGAGAGGCACTTCGACAGTATCAAAAGACACTTAAGGATGAGTTTGGCGAGATTATTATGAAGGAGTCCTCAGCACTCAAAGTGATTGCAGAAGAAAACGGTGAGGAAACTTCAGAAGCAGACCTTAAAAAGATGGCTGAAGATCTTCCTGTAGTGCGAATTGTTGATACGTTATTGCGTCACGCCATTATTCAAGGTGCGTCTGATATCCATATCGAACCTATGGAAACAGAAGTTCTCGTCAGATATAGAATTGATGGGATTTTGCATGATGCCATGACACTTCCTCGACATGCGGCAAGTACAATTGTTGCCCGTCTTAAAGTACTTTCAAATTTGAAACTAGATGAGAAGCGGTTGCCGCAAGACGGTCGATTTAAAATGGAGATGGATGGCCAGAAAGTTTCATTTCGCGTATCGGTACTTCCAATTTTTTATGGAGAGAAAGTCGTTATGCGATTACTTCGCGAAAATCGTTCAGGCTTTACCCTTGAGGGTATTGGTTTTCACGGGAGCACACTTGAGCGAATGCATAGCGCAATGAAGCAGACAACAGGTATTATCTTGGTGACTGGCCCGACTGGCTCTGGCAAAACTACAAGTTTGTATACGGTGCTCGATCTGTTGAATACACCTGAGGTAAACATTTCGACAATTGAAGATCCTGTGGAATATCAGATGCCACGTATCAATCAAACACAGGTAAAGCCAGATATTGGCTTTACGTTCGCTACAGGTCTTCGTTCTCTGATGCGTCAGGACCCTGACATTATTATGATTGGAGAGATTCGTGATCAAGAAACTGCAAATCTCGCGATTAATGCAGCACTGACAGGACACCTCGTTTTGGCAACGGTGCACACCAATTCGTCGGCAGGAACGATTCCTCGGTTGATAGATATGGGGGTGGAATCGTTCCTGCTCGTGTCGACACTACGTGTTGCAGTTGGGCAGCGTCTTGTGCGGAGACTTACTGATGAAAAAGAGGCACATACGTTGACCACAAACGAGAAAAAAGAACTCGGAAAATATGCAGATCTCGACAAAGTTCTAAAAGCAATGAAAGAAGAAGGGATTGTTAAAAGCAATGCGACTTGGAATAGTGTTCCATTTTATCGTCCTAAGGTTGATGGTGATGATGCATACAAAGGGCGTGCAGGTATCCACGAAGTTCTCGATATGTCGCTCACTATTAAAGATTTAATAATGTCGAACGCTACCGCTGACGACATTGAGGCTCAGTCACGGAAGGAGGGTATGCTTACAATGCTCGAAGATGGTATATACAAAGCAGCTCGAGGCGTTACCACTATTGAAGAGGTGTTGCGTGTCATTAATGAATAATAGCTATGGCAAAATTTACATACACTGGTGAGAATAAAGAAGGTGCTCACGTAAAAGAAACAGTCGAAGCCAAGGACCGATTTGCAGTATATGAAATTGCCCGACAGCAAGGTCACTCAGTTGCATTTGTTGAAGATGGTTCGCATTTCTCAATTAAATCCTATTTAAATTTTGAAAAAATAAATTATCTCATTAACCGAGTGAAGCAAGATGAACTTGTGATGATGACAAGGAATCTTAGTTCTATGCTCGTTGCTGGACTGCCGCTTTCAAGAGCACTTTCAGTTATTGAGCGACAAAGTAGTAATCCTCGTTTAAAGGGAGTTGTTACAAGTATCCAAGAACGAATCAATAAAGGTAATCAGTTCAATGAAGCGCTTGCTGAGCACCCAAAGGTCTTTAATGATTTGTATGTTGCTATGGTTAGTGCTGGTGAAGAGAGTGGTGGCCTGGCAGAGTCATTGCAAACACTGAGTGTGCAGATGGAACGTTCATCATCACTGAGGAAAAAAATTAAAGGTGCCATGGTCTATCCGACAATCGTGCTCACCATTATGTTAATTATTGGAGTGCTCATGATGATTTTTGTGATGCCTTCTATCACAGAAACGTTTAAAAGTCTTGAGGTTGACTTACCGGCAACAACACAGCTACTCATCACCTCGAGTGATTTTATGGCAGCACACACCATTGTTGTGATTCTCGGAATGCTTGCAAGCATTTTTGGTTTTGTGTATTTTTTCCGCTCAGCAATCGGAGGTCGAATATTTTCTTGGGTAGTTGTGCGGCTTCCTGTTATCGGCACTATCGCAAAGGAAGCAAACGCTGCTGCAACTGCGAGAACGCTTTCTTCGTTGCTGAGTTCAGGAGTTGATGTGCTTCGAGCTCTCAAGATCACGGAGGACGTGATGCAAAATTACTACTATAAACAAGTCATCGCCTCAGCTAATATTCAAGTTGAAAAAGGGAAGCCGCTTTCAGAGACTTTTATTGAAAACACCAAATTGTACCCAATTCTTGTTGGTGAAATGATTTCAGTTGGTGAAGAAACTGGTCAAATTTCTCAGATGTTAGAGCAACTTGCGGTCTTTTATGAAAACGAAGTGGAGTACAAAACAAAGGACCTCTCTACGATCATTGAGCCGTTGCTGATGGTAGTTATTGGTGCTGGGGTCGGATTCTTTGCTCTTGCAATGATTGCTCCTATCTATTCAATTTCAGATAGTGTGTAAGACAATATGTTCTTTTTTCTGAATATAAGAAAAATGAGAAAGGGACATGTGGCACACCAAGGCTTTTCTTTGGTGGAAGTCATTGTTGCATGTGCCCTCATGGTCCTTGTGTTTGGGGGAATTTTTAGTGGTTTGCAATTAATGCTGAAAACTATTACGCATTCAAAAGCTGAAGCAGGCGCACGTGCACTTGCTGTCGAACAACTCGAGTACATCCGGTCGCTTTCGTATGACAGTATTGGAACTATTGCGGGTATCCCAGAAGGAACCATCCCGCAAATAGCAACGACCTCTCTTAATGGAACTGACTACACTATCCGCATCCTTGTGCTTTATCTTGATAGACCGGAAGATGGGTTTGGAGAAAACGATGATAATGGAATTACAGAAGATAGTAAGGTTGTAAAAATTACGTATTCGTGGACTCTTCAAGGAGAGGCGCGCGACTATACTTTGGTATCTGACATTGTACCAAGTGGTATTGAGTCTACTTCTGGGGGCGGGACGTTACTTATTAATGTATTTGACGCAAGTGTCCAGCCAGTAGCAGGGGCCGACGTGCATGTATACAATGATACTGGAGCATCAACAATCGATGTTACGGTGATGACAAACGCATCAGGAATTGCCAATTTCCCTGGTGCACCTGCTGGAGGAGGGTACCAAATTACGGTGAGCAAGCCTGGGTATTCAATTGACCAGACGTATAGTGCGTCAAGTACAAATGCGGACCCGAGTCCTCCACATGTGGCTGTAGCCGTGGGATCTGTGTCGACCGTGTATTTCGCTATAGACGAGCTTAGTGATCTTACTCTCCGTTCTGTGAGTGCTCCAGTTACCAATCTTTTTTCAGATAGCTTTAGTAGTAGCGGGCAGCTACTCACCCAGTCCTCAGTTACGGTCACTGGTGGAGCGGTGGTTCTTGCGGATGTTGGAGGAGTGTATGCGTCGTCAGGGTTTGCGTATGCCACGCCCACTGCGCCGAGTGCAATTTCTTCATGGGAGTATTTTGATTTGCACGGTTCGAGCACCGAACATAGTTCATTTGGTGTGCATCTTTATTCGGTGTCAGGGACAGGTAGTTCAAGTGTCTTCACGCTTGTGTCAGACGAAGATTTACCTGGTAACAGTATTGGGTTTACTGAAGGTCCGGTTAACATTACTGCACTTGATACAGGGAACTATGATGCGCTTGCTTTAGGAGTTTTGCTACAAACTAGCGACACGTCTGAAACAGCTTCACTCTACGACTGGAGTTTGAGTTATGTAGAGTCTGAAACACTTTTGTCTGGTGTCACATTTGATCTCGTAAGCAGTAAAACAATTGGAAACAATGCAGGGGTTCCTGTGTATAAGCATACAAAAACGGTGACTACAGATGGCACTGGAGAAGTAAGCATTCCAGGCATGGAATGGGATAGTTATGAGATTACTGTTGACGGTGCAGTTGAGGGATACGACATAGAGGAGACTTCATCTCCAATTCCTTTCGCTCTCAGCCCAGGGATTTCTGATGAGCTTACATTTTTGCTTGATTCACACACAGTTCGTTCTTTGCGGGCTACGGTTGTTGATACTCTCGGCAACCCCGTTCCAGCAGCGGCTGTTCATTTATCAAATGGCAGTTTCGATGAAACTCTTGAAACTTCAATCTATGGTCAAGTATTCTTTAATTCGGGGATCCCTTCAGCTACTGACTACATACTTGAGGTCACAAAAAGTGGTTATGATGTCGATACGCAGACCAGTATTACAATTACGGGGAATCTTGAAATGACCGTAGTTCTTGGTGTTGGAGGGTCAGGTGGAGAAGTTTCAACATCAACTCCTCCGTCGCAAAGTACATATCTAAATGGGTATGCAACACGAATTCCAATGTATATTTCAGGAACTTCATTATTTGGAGACGTATACGATTTCCCTGTGTACCTCAATCTTTCAGATTTCTCATCAAGCTTTTTCAATTCTGTGCAATCAGATGGGGGTGACATACGTATTACAACAAAAAATGGCCAAACAGAGGTGCCCTATGAACTTGTGTCTATAGATACAAATGCTGAAACAGGTCAGTTATACTTTAAAGCGCCGTCGTTGTTAACCTCCACGACAAGTGAGTTCTATATGTATTATGGAAGCTCGACTGCGAGTAGTTATGATGTTACTGACACGTACGGAAGAAATAATGTATGGACAAATAATTACCTCGCTGTGTATCATCTCGAGGAGTCTCAGTCTGGAAGTGGCAATGTAAATCTATATGTTGATGCAACAGGTCAGGGTGGCGATGGAGATGACAATGTTGATGCTACTGGCAAAACAGGGAAGCTAGGACTAGGACAGACATTTAATAATAACTATAGGGATAACATAGAGTTGCCGTACACAATTCTGGACAACAGAACAAATGTTACTGCTACATTTTGGTACCGAACAAATACAAATGACTACATGACTGTCTTGAGCGGAGCAAAAAATAATTCCTCTGATGGTGCTAATGAATATCTCTTATGGTTCCAAGACTATAACGACGTACAATTCTTCTCACATGGTGATCCGCGTGTGAATTTCGATATTACTTCGATTAATGACAATTCGTGGAGATATTATGTTTCTGTTCGAGACGACACAAATAACCGGACACGATTCTACATAAATGCGAACGAAGATAATCAAAGTCCTATACATGATTCAATGTCGGCTATCAATCTTGCGGCAGGGGGTCTGTTTATTGGGGTTGATCAGGACTCTGTTGGCGGTTCGTTTGGTCAAGCGCTTGATGGGGAACTTGATGAGTTGCGAATTATTAATGGTGTTCAAAGCCCAGACTGGATATCGAATGTATATCTAAATCAAAATTCTCCAACAGGATTTTATTCAATTGGCAGTATTGAAACTGAATAAATATGAAAAACTTTTTTTCACAAAAAGGAATGTCTCTCATAGAAACGCTTGTCGTGTTGGCCTTGTTTACTATTGTCAGCGGTGCTATTGCTAATTATGTCTCAACATTTTATAGGCAAAATGGATATACTATTTCGCAATCCTATCAGGTAAGTAATGCGCGCCGCGGTGTTGAGTTGATGGTTCGAGACTTGCGCGAGATGACGTATTCAGATGATGGTTCATTTCCACTTATCACAAAAACTGAAAACGCAATTAGTTTTTATAGTGATATAGATCGCGATGACAGTGTTGAGCTTGTTGAGTTTCGACTTGCCTCCACAACAATGTATAAATATGTATATGATTCTTCAGGTTTTCCTCCTGTGTATAGCACTACAACTCCTGATCAGACATATATTATTTCTGAGTATGTGCAAAACTTATTACAGGCGCAACCTTCGTTTACGTATTATGATATGGATGGAAATGAAGCGTCTCCAGATTTGAGTGTAACTGATATTCGTTATATTGAGGTGAGTTTAATTATCAATATCGATCCGCTCAGAAATCCTGGTGAATTTATGCTTCGATCAAGCGCGTCACTACGTAACTTAAAAAGTGACATATGATTCAATCCAAAAATAAAAAAAATGGCTTCCTCGTGATACTTGTTTTAGTATTCGGGGCTATTTTCTTTGTAATGCTTTCCGCATTTATGAATTTTGTCATTGGACAAAAAGTGTTGCAGCGGATAAAACTAAACGAGGAGCGTTCGCTGGCGATTGCAGAAGCGGGACTTAATTACTACAAATGGTACTTGGCTCACAACCCAAATGACATTACCAACGGAACGACTGACCCCCAGCCATATGTTATAGAGTATGAAGATCCTGAAAATGGCCCGATTGGCGCGTATTCTCTTGAAATAAGTGGGAATAGTGCATGTGGCGACATTGTTTCAGTTGATATTAAATCTAAGGGCTATACATATGCCGATACTGA
>CAZYTF010000018.1:0-8459 GCA_964649535.1 uncultured Candidatus Saccharibacteria bacterium
ACAAATATTAACATCAAATAATTTTTTGTCAAACAAAGAGACTTTTATACAAAAGCTACTTAAAATGAGAGGTTTTGATATTTGGGACAGATATCTCCTTTGGTGACCCATATCGACACACTTATCGAACTCAGCCCGGAAAGTGACAGCGGCAAACACCCTAGACAAATACCGAAGTGGGAGCGCAATTTGAAAATCAGGATCCTGATGGTTTGCAGGATGCCGCTTAATTTGCTTTACTTCCCAGAGACTTATCGTCCTCTGCATGCCGTCAAGCGTCACTATCGTGGTGCGCGGCTCCAGAGGAGGAAAATCATGGACGTTCAGAAGAAAGCAGACGGAAATTTTGAACTCACGGGAACCAAGGAGGAGTTCCAGTCTATTTCGAAAGCGCTGTCTGTTTTGACGACATTGTTTGACTATTTTGAAGTGAACAGTGGTGAACCAATCACTATCAAGGTCGAGTCGGATGACGACCTTTTTTTGGCGATGGAGTTGTATTGGAAAGATCCAAAATTTGAGGACTTCAGCTTCCCGGAAACGTCCGGCATGTCTTTACGGGTTCCCGCAGGCGACACAGTGGTAATCGACTTGCTACGAGAAAAAGGTGTCAATATCGTCGAGCCTGAGTGCAGTCATGACTGAACTCAGTAAGATTCTTAGCAAACGAACCTTGGCCGGACTCCACGTCCGGCTTTTTTCTTTTCCACCAAGCAGACACCACCAAAGGCGTCTAATACGATATGATGTTGTAATGAACAATGCGGACCACCTCGACGAGCATTTCGAACTTTGCAAGCGAATCTATCTCCGCCTACAGGCTGAGGGTAAGCTTGAAGAAACCATTGAAAATTTTGTGTCGGAATATGGCTTAAATGAATGAAGTTCGATTACCCGCAAAACTATGCAAAATATGGCTAACTGGCGTGACCAACGAAAAGCTGGCTCGAACCAAAACCACCGCTCAAATGAGCGGTGGTTTTGTGATTTTGGAGAGAGTGTCACCTTTGGTGAGCCCAATCGTGATGGAACCCAATTGATACCTTGCCCTGTAAGGCTTTCGTGAGCATTTAAGCTAAATAACTATCGACCCTTCTCGAGAGAATGTTTTATGGAGCAATTCCAGTGTCCCATTCAAAATTAGTTTCTTTTTTTAAGTCCTCTTTCACTTGTTCGTATCTATCTCCAGCTAGAATTCGTACTATCTGATCAAGTCCCCATACACGGTGGTGATCACCCTCAGTAATCATAGTGTCTAAAGCCATTTCAAGCGCGTCTTCAATTTTCTTCTCTAGTTCTTTTTCCATAGTTGAATCATACCAGATTACAAAAAGTGACAAAAGTGACACTTTTTGAGCTAATCAATTTTAATAACGTTGGCCCTGTCTAATTTTTTATGAACAAGAGAAACAAGAGTTAGTAAATCAAACGCTTCTTCTTCTTGAATTGGCCATTCCACCTTTGTAGCGTGGGCTGTGACATTTCTAAACATTCCAAATATCCCTTTCATTAAATTTGAAAAACCGGTTTGCTCAGACTTCTCAGTATCTGAAATAAAAGAATTAATAATTATATACGGATCGGAAACCTTAAATGCAGTGTCAATGAGTTCTGCGCCATCAGACGTAAGATTAGTCATACCTCTAACACGGCTAGCTATGCCTTTTACCGCCTCTAACACTGCATGAAAATAATTTTTTTGGAGCAACTCTGGTTTACAGTACTTAAGAACTTCTGCATGAACCCTGCGATTTTGTAATTCAGTAGAAAGTTTATCAGCCCTTTTACCTGCTTCAGTTAAGTTGGTTACCTTTTCTACGCTCTTGAAATTACCACTCTGATCTAATTCATAACCAGCAAACACCATTACCTTATTTATTCCTGTTCGACGATAGTTAAACATGTCGATATCATCAACATAATTTACTGGATTCATAACTTTTGAAACAAAAATAAAAACATTATTGGCGCAATTATCTTCTGTCTGTTTCTGATTCAGCGCTTCATAAAGCCGGTCTTTTTTTGTTATTCCAGAAGCAATGTCTTGAATATTTAAAGAATATAAATATTCACCAATCTGTCTTCCTGTAATACCATTCTCAGTGTCCGCTACTACAGCACAAAGTTTTCTGAGTAGTTCTTTATTTAACTTTGATATTGCCATATTTATTCTGTAATTATTTGATTTAATCTCACATTAAAATATTCAGGATAGTTTTCCTCGACCAGTGGTTGAATATTTTCGTGATTGCGAATAGCTCGTTTGACATCATTTTTAAATACTAAAGATGTATCATCAAGTAGTGAAGTGACCCTAATGCTCAAAGACCTATCAGTTAAGCCCATTTCATACACAATTGACTCAGTTAGCCCAGGCACACCGTACTTAAGTCGTTTCTGTAATATAGACAACCTAGTATTTACAGATTGAGCTAAATCTTCCGCTAGTGCCAAATGATTTATCTCCATAATTGAGCCCAATAAAGTGGAGCATTCATAGCTTAGTGAGCCTTCACACAAACCAACAATATCTATAACCGTCAGCGTTCCATTGGGATCACGTGCCATCTCATTTGCAACTGCAAGAATTTCATTGAAACCAGTGCCGGTTATCCATTCTTTACATAGGCACAGCCCATTCACTAAATTAAAACTCTTTAAAACTCTATTCGTTGAATAGGCAAAAAGAATCGGCCAGAGCACATCGAGTAAGTCACTATCATTTTCAATAGCTTCTACTAAGGAAGTCTCGATTTCTTGAATTGATTCAATCATGGCAGATGATTCTGTAAAATTAAGTATGGATTTAGAAAAAATGTAGCGGTTTGCTAGTTCTGGCACAGACGTCATTATGTCATTAGCAATTCCTAAAAAAATACCTGCCAATTCTGTTTTTTGCTCATCTGTAGTCAATTGGTTATAACCAAGAGTAGACTTAACGAGATTTAAAATGATATCTTCACTCTCTCTAACGTCCTCAATATCCGACAATGCAGTTATTAAATATGAGTAAATACCATCTTTGACTATTTTTACATCAAAATCCCACTCCATTTGAGCATCCTCATCTTCGTCTGAAGGTCTTTCTGTGAGAAGTATCTGCAGACGACTCATGGAAGGTTCTGCATTATTTCTATCCATTAAATCTTGTGTCTCTCTCCATAATCTAGAACGCCTACCTTTATCTCTATAAATTTTTGGGTCAGCAAAAATAACTGTACCTTCAACATATTTACCTGACCGTCCGGCTCTTCCCATAAGGTTATAAAAATCACGTGTTTTAATTATATCTCTGTTTTGCCGATACGAAGCAACAACTAAATATCGAATTGGTAAATTTACACCTTGGGCTAAAGTTGAAGTACACACCACACTTTTAAAGAAACCTTTAGAAATTGAATGCTCTGTCACCAATCGTAAACCATGAGGTATGTTGGCATGATGAACAAGTATTCCAAGTCGTGAAGCTAGTGTGTTTTCAGAATTTTCACCTAATGTTTCACTTATATAGCGACTAACTTTCTCTGCCTGTTCCAGATCTTCGCTAAATGTGAGGGGTTGATCAACAGGAAGATTTCGATCGTATGCATCAACAATATCTTTAATAATTTTTTGTGCCCACTGTTTCTTACCAGTAAAAATTGCAGTTGCACCAGAAACGGACATTCTACATCCCAATAATCCTGCAACTTGACCTGCATTATAATCACCCCCAGCATCTTTCTTGGGGTAATGGCGTGGAGCTCGTTCTCCCTCTTTCAGTTCTAGTTCATAACTCTGTAACACAGTCGGAACCCAAAAAATAGAATTGTTTATGTTTGTCTGATCAACGAACTGAAGATTACGATTTATTTGTGTCCATTGTGCAAAGGCAACATTACGACTTGTTGGACTTAAGCTTGACCCATCAACTAAAACTCCATCTGGACCTATTAGCCAATCTTTAATTTGCTGAGCATTTGAAATGACGGCAGAAATAAGAACTACTTGTGCAGATTCAGGTAACCTTAATTTTAATGAGGAAAGCAGAAGTTCATATTTTATACCCCTACTTTGCTCATCAAAAAGGTGTCCTTCGTCATAAATAATCAAACCAATTCTTTCAGCAAAATCAGGGTCATGTCGCAACATAAAATCCAGTTTTTCTGGAGTTAAAATTAAAATAGACTTCATGTCCCCTTGAACCAGACTGAAATCATTCTGCAAAACATCTGAAACAATATCTAAATCAATATCGTCATCCTGATTAAAATGCTCTGAAAAATCATTATATATCTCCTGACACAAAGATCTGTACGGAGCGACTATCACAGCCACAGAACTTCTCCTTGATAAAAAAGAGCTTCTTATAATCAATTCAGTTGCTCGCGTTTTACCTGCGCTGGTTGGCATTTGAATAACGGCAGACACGCCATCAAATACATTATTTTCTGCTAATTTCACCTGAGAAGGCCAAAGTTCTTTAAGTGAATGTTCTCTAACTAAATAAGTGTTCCACAAATCAATATCTATTCCAGAATGTTGCAACAGAATTTTTTTAGCAGATACGTTAATACGTTTGTTAACAAGAGTGCGAATTATATCGATAAACAAAAGCTCATCATCTTTACCATCTGAATAAATTTCAGACCTTAATCTATCTATTTCACTTTCAAGTTCTTCTGTATTTTCTCCAACACCTGTTAAAAATACTTCCCACAAGCGACTGATGCTTTGGATGCGCTCATTAAATAAGCTACTGTCTGTTGGAATAAAACTGCTTCTTTTTAGTATTGAAAAAAGTACCTTCTCCATATCTGTACAATTTTCTGTATTTGCAATACTCTCCAACACAACGCTTGAGCTACCAGGGTAATCAGACAAATAGTAGGCAGCCGACGCTAGGAGTTTTAGTACTGTGTGACTATGTGAAATACTTTCTGACTCAATGAGTGCGGTTAAATACTGAGCTGAAAATAAAAGACTATATTTTTCCTGTTGAAAATTTCCAATTTCTCTTCTTGCTGTTAAGTCACCTAAAATACCAATGGTAAGGTCCAGCATATCTGTCAAAGATGCACCCCTAAGATTTATATGCCTTTCTTCAGGGACGGCATATTCATACATTTTTGCCTTTGCTTGGGTCAAAGCATAGAAGGTTTTATTTGTTGGTTCAGGCCGTAACATAAGCAATTTCATATAAACGATGGACGAGTTCCATGAAATCGTCACCTAGAAAAGTAAGTAAGACCACATTATCGTTTGAGTGTTCCGAAGTGGACCCTGTTACAAAACCTTCTTCCCATACCGCATTGGAACAGACTAATGCTGCACCTGATATTTCCCGATATGGATTTTCTAATTTATTCATAAATCGACCAACCTGTTCTGCTGTATCTAACTCATTGCGGTCACGCAACCTTTGTCGTGAAGCATTTAAAGCAAACGGCAATCTCATTTCAAAATCTTTTTTTGAATCATCAATTGCATTTTGTAGAGTGCTTCTAGAATTAGTAAAATGAGCTTTAACCTCA
Source organism: uncultured Candidatus Saccharibacteria bacterium (assembly GCA_964649535.1). Taxonomy (GTDB): domain Bacteria; phylum Patescibacteriota; class Minisyncoccia; order Phycocordibacterales; family UBA918; genus OLB19. The sequence goes on from CAZYTF010000018.1 coordinate 5,514, forward strand.
CAAGTAATAAGTTCGTCTTGGGCAACATTACCTTCTTCATTAAATTTAAAGCCAAAAATATCCACTGACTGTGTACTACTGTTGCGGTTAACTTTACGGTCATATCTTGTACGCGGAACAGAAAAACCCATCAAAAATTGAATATAATCTGCCACGAGTATCTCTGCAAAATCTCCCGCACGGATACTTGATCCTGGACGTCCATCACCAGGGAATTTTATATCTCTCAAATAGTCCGCACGAGAAACACCCATAGCCGTACTGTCTTCAGTCAAATCATGATCCGAACAGTAATGTTTTCTGAAGTGGTTTGCCCATTCGTTTAAAATAACCTCGTCAATTTCGTGATTGAAATTAACGACTTTTACTTCTTCACCATCCGTGGTCTGAAATACGGTATCAGTATTCTCAAACCAAGAACAGTATCTAGGTTCATTTTCAGGCATATTGTAAGCATTTTAACATTTTATGGCTTACTCTGCGGAATGACACCTAAATTCTTTCTAAAGACCTATATAAAGTCATATTAATTTCTAATTTGTGTGCTCGAATCTGTAAATACTTTGTACGGCTTCGAATTTTTGAGCATTTTGCCCTTAAAAATGTCATTTTATATCTAAAAAGCATCTTTAAGCCTAAAAAACGACTTAAATACATTCTCAGCACGATTTCAAAAAATGAATATGGCTTAAAATAACGATATTTTACTCAAAAATTCATCTGTTACAATTAAATTATAAACGAATAAAGTGATTATCCACGCAGGGTGACCTTTTAAATAAGGGCCCCGCACAACTGATTTATTTCAGTGTGCGGGGCCCTTTTTCGTTTGTTTAATCAATAAGCATTCATAATATGAATACACAATCATTGCAGTGGCACACTGAAGAGCGAAAAGTGGACTCGCTCCTGCCACACAAGAAGACTCCACGTAAAATTAGCAAGGAACAGGCGGAACGCTTGAAGCAAAGCCTTGAGACATACGGTCTGGTAGAAATACCAGCCATAGACCTCGACGGCACAATTCTCGCAGGACACCAACGTATCAAGGTACTTCAGCTCCTTGGAAAAGGTTCTGACACTATCGACGTCCGTGTCCCAAACCGCAAACTCACCGACGAAGAGTCTGAGCGATACATGCTCGGCAGTAACGCAATTCAAGGTGAGTGGGATTTTGACCTCCTCAAGGATTTCGAGCTAGATTTGCTTGCAGATCTGGGATTTGACCAGAAAGAGCTCGATGACATCTGGAATAAGTCACTGAAGAAAGACTTCGACCCAGAGAAAGAGCTTAAGCAGATTAAGAAAGCGAAAACTAAGCTCGGCGATATCATCGAACTTGGCAAGCACCGCTTAATCTGTGGTGACTCTACCAAACCAGAAACACTAGAACATCTATTTGGTGACGAACGAGCAGACATGATCATGTCTGACCCGATATACAACATCTCCATCGACTACAACAAAGGTGTTGGTGGTAAGCAAGCGTACGGCGGAACGGTAGACGACAGCAAGTCAGACAGTGAGTATAAAGAGTTTCTCAAGCTGAGCATGGAAGCGGCGCTCACGGTCACTAAACCAGATGCCCACGTCTTCTATTGGTCTGACGAAACGTATATCTGGCTGATTCAGACACTATACCGAGAGCTTGGTATCACCAACAAGCGTGTCTGTCTCTGGCTCAAGAACGGACAGAACCCAACTCCAGGTGTAGCGTTCAGTAAATGCTACGAGCCGTGTACATACGGAACTCGTGGCAAGCCAAAGCTGGTCAAAGGTGTGAATAAGCTGAATGAAGTAATGAACGCTGAAATGACCACTGGTAACGAACTGATTCAACAAGTGACTGACTTGTTCACTATCTGGCCAGAAGCTCGCCTGTCCTCAAAAGAGTACGAGCACAGCACGATGAAACCAGTCGCACTCTACGAGAAAGCAATTCGTCGCTGTACCAAGGGTGGAGACATCATCCTTGATAGCTTCAACGGCTCAGGGAGTAACCTTATGGCTGCTGAAAAGCTGGGACGACGAGTGTTTGCGGTGGAGATCGAGCCGATCTTCTGCGACCTCACCATTAAACGCTTTGAAGCTGAGACTGGACTCAAAGCAAACGTAATCCGTCATGAAGAAACATTACAAGGAAAACAAGTTTCTTGAGCAACTGGAACGTGTACCTAATGTATCTCTTGCTTGTGAAAAAGTTGGGATTGCTCGCAACACTGTCTACCGATGGCGTGGCGAGGATTCTGCCTTTAAAGAGAGAATGGATACCGCCTTAGTGGCAGGTACAGACTCAATGAATGATCTTGCTGAAAGCAAGCTTATTACTCATATCAACAACGGTAATATGCGGGCTATTCAGTATTGGCTTGATAACAACAAGAAGAACTACATCAAGCCAAGAGAGAAGATGGTGCAACAGCCATTTATACCTGTGACGAAAATCGAAATCGTCGCTCCTGATGGACTGAAACCAAAGGTAACTAAAAGCAAGCAGAAACTAAAGAAATAGCTCCTCGATTATCATCTGCCAATCTTTGTTTGAGAGTCCTTGAGCTACTGAGTGTGGCGTTATTGCAAATGTTGTATCACTATCTCTTGCTAAGTACAGTCGGCGGGGATTCACTTCGATAAATGGTGCGTCTGTTAATTGTTGCCAATCTTCTTGGTATGAGAGCGAGTAGCAGATAACGTACTTAGGTTTATGTTTTTCGATTAGATTTCGTAATTCTCCTATACGTTCGTCTTTATAAGTCGTAAGGTAATCCTTGCGAGATGAAAGACCCTCAACACCCGAGTCAGTATAAAGCCAGTCTTTCCCAGCAATTGATTTTGAAGGTAATGGCATTAACTCCAACAAAGCATTGTTGGAGTTTTTACGTCCTAATTTATTAATTTGGAATGCGCGTATCTCTTCCTTGTCAGGGAAAGTATTTGTTTCAGCAT
>CAZYTF010000018.1:8559-19216 GCA_964649535.1 uncultured Candidatus Saccharibacteria bacterium
TTAATTTGGAATGCGCGTATCTCTTCCTTGTCAGGGAAAGTATTTGTTTCAGCATAAAGCATCATTTCAATCAGACGACGCCACGTTGGTTGAATTTTCGCACTTTTCTCAAACCAGACAACATGACCAGGGTCTACTTTTAAATCATCATAAATATCACAGATTTGTTGATGAGCGGTAGCGGTAAAGCGGTCGTGTAGTATTTCGTTATCTTCGTTATATCCTTCTTCCATACCGATAAACCAGTATGGGCTGTCGAGATTACCGTAACCCCAAAAGTTCTTAATACGTTCTTGTATTAATATCTTAAACTCCTCCCCGAAAGGGGATTCTATTGTATTCATATTTTTGCGTAGGATTTTTAGGAGGTCTAGTGGAACACAAATGGCCACACAAGACCGACGACAGCGCCCTTTCGGGAACTATCCCACACTCTTTCGAATGTGAACCTACGCAAATAAGTGCCGGCTTATGTGGCCGTTTCTATTTGCGTAGGTTTTCTTTAACCATGCCAGAACTCTGGGTTAGGTGTTGTCAAAAGACATAATAACAAATTACTGCTACTAATAACAATTATATCGCTGAAAGGTTGTTTTGCTAAGCAATTATAAAGTGATAATTTCTCCGTTCGAACCTCGCACCTGTCCATTTTCTAGTTCAGAATCAGGTTTAATATCTTCAAGCTCCTGTAGTAATTCAATAAGGTCGGTTAGATTATCTGTTGTCATATCCAAGAGCTTAGCAAACTAGCTATTCTCTGGCATTAATTAATGATGGAAACAAATGTTGTGGGGAGAATTGAAAGTAATATAACCGTTACTGAGACTCGTGTTAAATATTGCCTCTATGCTCGTAAATCGACCGAATCAGACGAACAACAAGCTTTATCGATAGATTCACAGATAAAGGAGATGCAAGCTATTGCAGACCGTAATCATCTTAATGTAGTAGATATAAAACGAGAGTCATACTCAGCAAAAGAGTCGGGTCAGCGGCCAGTCTTTAAGCAGTTACTAAAAGAAGTATCAGAGGGAACCTATAACGGCATACTTACATGGGCGCCAGATAGATTAAGTAGAAATGCTGGTGATTTAGGTACTGTTGTAGATTTGATGGACGCTAAGAAATTGGTTCATATACAAACGTATGGACAAACATTTTCCAACTCACCAAATGAAAAGTTCCTATTGATGATTCTTTGTTCTCAAGCCAAATTAGAGAATGATAATAAGAGTCAGAATGTGAAGCGTGGACTTAGAGCGAGGGTAGAGATGGGGCTGTGGCCGTGTAGACCACCTACAGGATACTCAAAGTTTAAGAGAATGGATCAAAAGTGTGAATCTGTCATAGATACAGAACGAGCACCATACATTAAGCAGATGTTTGAAAAGATTGGATATGATGGCTGGAGTGGTCGTAAAGTATTTCAGTGGTTAAAAGATGAGGTTGATTTCAAGACTGAGAACAATATGCACCTCAGCTTAGGAAATATCTATAAAATCCTAGAAAACCATTTCTACTACGGAAGATTTGAATATCCTAAGAATTCAGGTAATTGGTACAACGGGGCGCATGAGCCATTAATTACTAGAGATTTATTTGATTTAGTGCAGACAAACATCAAGAGTAATGTTCTAGAACCAAGGTCAAAACAAAAAGAGTTTGCTTTTACAAAAATAATGACATGTGGACTCTGTGGCTCGGGCATTACAGCTGATGAGAAATTCAAGAAACAGAAGAACGGTAATGTGCATCGCTATGTTTACTACAAATGTACTCGTATTAAAGATTCAAACTGCAAGTGTGGGTTTATTAACGAAGACGACTTAGTTAATCAGCTTCAAGACTTAATGGATGATTTGGATATTAAAACCGTTCCTATGAAAGAGAAAATCACTAATGAACTACGAAGATTTAAGAAGTTTGAGCAAATGTTACTTGGAAATAGGACAAGCGTTGCAGTGAAAGATATTGATATCAGAAATTATGCTAAGTTCATTCTTATTGAGGGTGGTATTGAGGAAAAGCGAGAGTTTCTCAGGTGTTTGAAGAGTACGGTAGTGCTTAATAGAAAAATAGTTAGCTTACAATAGTTCTCCTAACAAATCATTTTACGAACTTGCCAACAATTGATTGCAACAAAAATATTAAAATTAACGCTCCAATGATCAGACTACTTGGTGGTAAATCTATATATAACGCAGTAACTAATCCTATTACAACTGACACAACTGACACAGCTGTCGATACCAATACTAATGATTTAAAAGACGATACCCATTTTCGAGCAGTCAGAACAGGAATCACTAATAGTGCTCCAATCAGTAATCCTCCAATAGTCTTAATGCCAACCCAAACTACAATCGCTAATATCCAAAAAAACAGTAGGAGTACTAATTGCGGTGTACGTCGAAATGGGATAACAAAACGTGGACTCTGAGTCACACCAAGTAACGGATACCATAGGTACCAGATAACAGTCACGACAAATATAGTTGCAAATCCGATAGCTATTAAGTCAGTTACGGTAAGGGTCAAAATACTTCCAAAGAGATAGTTTTCAAAAGCAAATGCTGTGTCTTTGGCAATGTGAACGAACGCCAGCGCAAGAGCTAATCCGCCGCTTAAGAAAAACATCGCCAGAGCATCAGGACTGTATAAATCTGAGTCTAGTAGCCACCAAATTAATGTACTGACCAGAATAAGAGTTGGTAAAGCACCCCACCATGGATTGACTCCGACTAGTAGTGCGCCGCCAATTCCAGCAAGTGCTACGTGAGCAAACATATCTGATGCAATTGATTGTTTGCTGGCCACCACAAATGGTCCGAGTACCCCAGCTAAGATGGCCATACCGATGCCACCAAGAAATGCATATTGCACAAATGTGTAAGTAAGTAGTTCCATATTTAGCAGTGGTGATGAATAGAGGTCTGTTTGTTTCCGCTTTCTACAACAAATACTGAAGGGTGACAGTCAGTGTGTAGTGTTTTATTTAGGCATAACACACGATCGCTTAGCGGTAATACACTTTCAATGTCATGAGACACCAAAAATACGGTCATCTTGTGTACCTGTTGGAGGTGTCGAATCAATTCATATAATCCACTACGTGAAGCATAATCAACCGCCGCTAAGGGCTCATCCAGAATAAGTACAGTAGGCTCCCCAAGTAATGCTCTAGCTATAGCAACTCGTTGCCTCTCTCCACCAGACAGGCTGGTGTACAGTTGATGCAGTTTGTCTACTGATACTCCAACGTGACTCAACGTCTTCTCAAAATCAATTGGCTTTCTATTTCTGCTATAGAGCGGTGTAGTACCGATAGAGATGTATTCATACACTGACATTGGCAATTGATGTTGGTCAGTTGAAGATAGTTGTTGGATGTAGTGAACCCGTTCATTTGACCGAATACTCACAACTCCATCATGGTGTGAGTCTAGTCCAAGAATGATTTTTACCAACGTTGACTTGCCAGCACCGTTTGGGCCAATTAATGACACTAGTGACTGTTCCTCAACATCGAAGCTGATATCAGCCAAAAGCTGTCGTCCGTCGACAGCTTTGGTGACATTTTTAACGCTAATGATTGGATTATTCATTACATTTAAGTGCGGTAGAGAATGTATCGAGATTCTTTTGCATAAGTGTCAGATAGTTCTCTCCTGTTGGTATGATGTACGCAATTGGATTTATGCTGAGAGTCTCTAGACCAGTCTCACGAGCGAGTGTTTCTCCGTAGGCTGTAATACTGTTTTCTTCAAGTAAAATTGCACCAATACCTTCCTCAGCTTCTTCCTTAAGTTCAGCTAATGTTGTAACTGATGGAGTGTCTTGAGTAGAGAGACCAGCAATTGAGTGAACTTCAAAATTATATCGTTCTGCTAAATAACCAAAAGCTTCATGTGAGGTAATAACCTCATCAAGTTCACAGCTAGCTAGTTGGTTCTTGTATTGTGTATCGAGTTCAGATAATTCTGATTGAAGTGCCAACGAGTTTGTTTGGTATGTGGAGGCATTATCAGGGTCAAGTGCAATAATTTCCTCTGTGATGTGTTTTATCATTTCACTGAACAACACTGGATCAAGCCAAGTGTGTGGGTCATACGCACCGTGATCGTCCTCGTCTTCCTCATGCTCATCTTCGTCATGACCCTCATGATCATCCTCTTCATGTTCTTCATCTTCATGCTCGTCCTCGTGTTCTTCTTTGTGTTCACCTTCGACGTGGTCATGGCCACCTTCGTGAAGCTCAATGTCAGCAGTAGCAAGTATCACTGGAACATTATCAGCTTCAAGTCGAGCTATTACATCATCACCCCAAGGTTCAAAATCTGCTCCTTGTAAAACAACCAGGTCGGCTTTTTGAAGTGCCAGCATGTTTTGTGTAGTTGGCTCAAAGTCGTGTGGATCTTTACCTTCTCCGATGTTAGTCACAATTCCCAAATCACCCACAATTCTCTCTAGAGCAAATTGCAGTGGGTAGAAAGAAGTTGCTACAGAAAGCTTTTTAGTTTCTATCTGTATAGTTTGATCAGATTGATTCTCAGACCCTTGATTATTTGAAATGAGATACCAGCCTCCGATAACTAGTAGGGCAGCAACAATTATTCCAGTAATGTATTTCATAACGTTGGTATTATTTATATTCTTTAATTAATTTATGCAAAAGGTTCGCAATTGCGAGTATAGCAGAAGAATGTTATTATGCAAATCATTCGCATATGAAAACAAGACTTACCAAAAAACGTCAAGCCATCTTTGATGTCTTAAAAAAACAAAAGGAAGCCCTTTCAGCAGCCGAGGTACATGTATTGGTACCAGATGTGGATCTGGCTACTATCTATAGGAACCTAGAGTATTTTACTAATGAAAAAATTATTAAGAAGCTCCAGCTAGGATCACAAGAAGCACAATTCGAGTACCAAAAAGAACCCCATCACCACGCTATATGTACTGAATGTGAAAGAGTTATTCATTTTGTTGCACCCGATGAAAAGATAAAGAAACTACTTGGTATTGATGAATTTCAGGTAGATGAACTAGAGGTTACGGTGAGGGGTATTTGTAATCATAAGAAATAAATATGTGTGCCGTTTGCGGATTGCCTAGTACTCATTCAAACATAACCCAATTATTGGGCTGGGCTACTTTAATTTCTTTTACACTTACAACTTTTTTGGGAGCATGGTGGATTGTGACTTCTCTAAAACTAAGAGATAAAATAAAGAAAATCATAAATAAATTACGTGCAAATCAGATACAAAAATAACCTCAGATGAGGTTATTTTTGTATGCTTCTCGTGCTAGCACGAATTGGTGATCCCACGGGGAATCGAACCCCGATTGCAGGAATGAGAATCCTGTGTCCTAGCCGTTAGACGATGGGACCAAATCATGTATGAATTTGGAAATACTCTTACGATTGTGAGATATAAACCATTACATTTGAATACGTTGTATCAATCACTAAATTACAGACCTTACTCAACATCTCCAACTTACTTGAGCTAGGTAAGTTGGATAGTTATACCAAAGTTCTTGCATTTACACAAAAAAAGGCTCGACTTTACTTACGTAACAGTCGAGCCATATTGGATCCACGGCGGATCTTGGAAAGTTCCTGAGGTACCCCTCAGGGGTTTTTACACAACCTTGCAGGCTTTCCCCACATTACATCATTTCTGACATTTTGTCGAGAGAGAATGAAGAAAGGTGCGGGACGACAATAGGTCGCCCCGCGAGTCCATCACTCCTTAGATGCTGCACATCGTCAGGACGTCATGGACTACGCACTGCCCAGGCTGCAGAGAGACCTTATCCGAAGATATAGACCCTTCTGTCACCTCTTCAATGCAAAGCTCACCGCCTTCGGTCTCAAAGCACATTTCTGCACTTGCTGTTTCCAAAAACATGATACTCCACAAGACGGACAGTGCTACTACTATTTTCTTCATTTTGTTCTTACCTTTTTGGTTGTGTTTAGCCCGCGCTTTCCAATTCACGAGCTCAATAAAAATACTACAAACTGCTAAAATGTCAATTTTTACAGCAAAAAAACTGCATTTTTATGCAGCCTTTTTACACAGTTGTAAAGACTAGTCCGTCTCAAAATCTTCAACGTCACCACACTCTAATGTGTCATCGTTGTCATCATCTTCATACTCTACGCAGATTCGGTAGTAGTAATCAGTATTGTCATCAAGTCCTGATACTGAGAACCAGAATGAACGATACTCATCGAGATTTGAATATACTTGATATTTTTGAAGGTCATCGCCATCTTCGTCAACATCGCTGTATCGATCTTCGTCTTCGACATCTTCAACCTGACGTTCGTCTTCGCCGTAGACAAAGAATACTCGACCGTTGTCAAAGTCATTCATATCTACTTCTCCGTTCAGTCGAGCGCTATCTTCATCAATATTTTCTGCGTCGCCTGTTTCTACATCAGGTTTGTCGTCGTTTGAAGATGAGCTACCTCTGTCATCCGTCTCAAAATCTTCAACGTCACCACACTCTAATGTGTCATCGTTGTCATCATCTTCATACTCTACGCAGATTCGGTAGTAGTAATCAGTATTGTCATCAAGTCCTGATACTGAGAACCAGAATGAACGATACTCATCGAGATTTGAATATACTTGATATTTTTGAAGGTCATCGCCATCTTCGTCAACATCGCTGTATCGATCTTCGTCTTCGACATCTTCAACCTGACGTTCGTCTTCGCCGTAGACAAAGAATACTCGACCGTTGTCAAAGTCATTCATATCTACTTCTCCGTTCAGTCGAGCGCTATCTTCATCAATATTTTCTGCGTCGCCTGTTTCTACATCAGGTTTGTCGTCGTTTGAAGATGAGCTGCCTCTGTCATCAGCTTCGAAGCTCTTAATATCTCCATAAACACGGTAGCCACTAGGGTCTTCGGCAACAGCTCTGAAATAGTATTTGTCTCCTTCATCAAGATTATCTACATCAATACTGAAGTCTTCATCATCACGCGCGTCAATACGCAAATCATCTGTCTCTGACCGTAGACGACCATCGGTGCCATATACGAACCATACATCTACAAATGAGGCACCATCAAGGTCAACTTCCCCATTAAATGTTGCTTCGTCATCATCAATATTTCGAACACTTACTGTATCAACTTCAATGTCGTAATCACCAGAGTAAGAGTAATAGGTGCCTTGCCCTTGGTATGAATGACCATACTGAAGTTGGTATTGGTGCTGTAGTAACTGGAGTTGCTGAATGAGCGTATTGAGGTATGCGATCAAGTCATTACTATTCTGATAGCCTGATTGGTACGAAGTGTAATAGACTGGGGCACTATACGCCTCTGCCTTTGCGGCTGGAATAACAAAAGAAAGTGCCGCAGCAACAAGAATTGCCGTGAATATTGCTTTATACGTTGTTTTTAGTGAAAAAATCATAAGTGAAGTAATTAATTGTATTACATCACGATACTACACTTTTTCAAGTATTTTGCAAGAAATTTTCTTACCTAAGGCTTATTAAGCCATGCTTCATCCTGACGAACCAAAAGTTTTCCTGCTTTGTCTGGACTCGCCATTATAGATTTAGTGATTCTTTCAGCACGTATGGATTGAGAACCTTTTATGAGAATAATATCTCCTTCTTGCAACATTGCTGACAGCTCCTCAGAAAGACGTTCAGTGCTATCGTATTGAAAAATATTTTTTTCAGACATTCCGTGATCAAGTGCACTCTCAGCAATTTTTTGTGCGCGCAATCCAATAGTGAAAAGTAAGTCAGCAGACTCGGCAACATGTATACCAACACGTTCATGCTCGCGAACAGAGAAATGTCCTAATTCAAGCATATCACCAAGCACAGCTATCTTGCGCTTTACACCAACTAACTCTTTGAGTGTCTGCAACGCTCGCTCTGATGCAGCTGGAGATGAATTATATGTGTCGTCAATAATCAGTGTCTTGTTTTTCCCTTGTATTATTTTCATGCGGCCTTGCGGAGACGAAAATTTATTGAGTGCTATTGCTGCATCCTGAAGAGAAACATCGAACTGTGAACCTACTGCCATTGCTGCCGCATAGTTGTACGCATTCTGCACACCCACAGTGCCATGCAACATGACTCTCACCTCTTCATTTACATGAGTAATTGTAAACTCTATGCCATTTGGGAGACTGCCATCATAAAGTATCTTATCGCCTGATGCTGTGAACTGCGATGGAGAATACCGACTAAAACCGATTGACTGCTGTCGAACCTCTTGGACGTATGAGCGAATTTTTTCATCATCATTATTATAAATAAACACGCCCTTAGGTTTCAGTGCACGAACTAATGCAAATTTTTCTTCACACACCTCAGCAGGTGACGAAAAATATTCTATATGACTAGGCATATCAGGAAGTCTTGTCAGCACCACAATGTCGGGTTTAATGAAATCGGTAAGTACTTTCATATCTCCTGGGCGGTCAACCCCTAATTCAAGTATTAATACATCTGGATATTCACGTACAAAAAATGCATTCATTGCGCCATCAAAAAGTGCTTTTGCCCACAACCACGGACTGCTCCAAGCATTTCGTATGCCCAATATAGTCAACGTTACACCGATGCTTGAGTTATAACTTTTTTCGCTCTTGCGTACATGTACACTGTCTTTCAGTACTGCATACACTGCATCTTTGGTTGAAGTCTTTCCAACACTTCCTGTAATACCTATAATTATTGGTTTTTTGCGCTTTAGAATAATGCGCGATTCCCAAATAAGTATGGTTGTAACTATTTTTTTAAATAAGGATTGAAACATATTATCTGTCTGGCGGAATATTATAATAATTTATCAAAAACTTCGTAAGTTCCATAAATGGATCTGTCAGAGTCTCAGACGCATAGCGCACGTTCTTTGGTTCTACAGTATACAAGAAAATTAAAAATTTTGGATCGTACGATGGAAAATAGCCAAAAAATGAGTGAAGATACTTATCGTCATAATAGCCACCAGTTTGGGAATCAGCAATCTGTGCCGTACCCGTCTTAGCAGCAACACTGTAATTTGGCAGTGCAACAGAGCCTTTAGCCAATGCCTCGTCTACTACTTTAGTGAGCATTCGTGAAATAGCGACGCTTGTTTCTTCACTAAAGATTTGTTCATCGTCAGGATACATCACATCTTTAAATGTGCCGTCCTGATATTCAATACGTTTTGCAATATGTGGAGTTATAATTTTTCCACCGTTGCTTAAGGCAGAAAGAGCTCGCACCGTTTCAATTGGCGTCATCGCGATACCTTGACCGAAGGATGCGGTTGCATACTCAACATCAGTATGGGCATCGAGGTTACTAATAAGTCCGTATGTTTCATTGGGCAAATCAATACCTGTTTCATTTCCAAGTTTAAGTCCTTTGAAATATGTTCTAAACGATTCCTTTCCCATTCTATCGACGACAAACGAGACTCCTGTGTTCAGGGACTGATTGAGCACTTCTTGCATGGACACAACACCTCGTGCTCGACCATCATAGTTACATACGGTGAAACCGTCCAACTTAAGACAACCAGGGTCATCATAAGTTGTTTCGGGAGTCACTGCACCGCTGTCTATTCCAGCAGCCATGGTGAGTGCTTTGATAATCGAGCCAAACTCATAGACATTCTCAACAAGCGGATTTCTAAAATCTTCAATTGTTGCTCCTGTTCTGTCATTTAAATCGAAAGATGGATATGCATGCATGGAAATAATTTCTCCCGTCTGGGGATCAATTATGATTCCTCCTGTTAATTTACTGTTCCATTTTTCTTGAGTTTTTTGAAGTTCTAAATCAAGCATGCGTGCAACCGTTGGTTCTATTGAAGTAACTACGTCACCCGTTCTTGATTCAGTTGTATCAAATATAACACTCCCGAGATTACTAAAAATTTCTGCAAAGAAGTTTACAGTCAGCCTGTCCCCATCCCTCATAAGCACATCTTCGTAATAACGCTCTAAGCCATAGCGGCCGTTAAGGGCATCTCCTGAGTCTGCTGTTTGACCCACAAAACCTATGGTGCGTGCGCTCAGTTCCTCTCCTGGATAGAATCGCCATTGTGTGCGATACATTTGTACACCAGGAAGATTGGCAATCTCAAGTGCATCAGCTTGACTATTTGATATCTGAGGAAGAATTATTTGATAGGTTGATTCGGGTTTGTTTGCACGTTCAAGGAAAACGTCTTTATTAACTGGAACAACTGCATTGATTTCTTTGTACGTTAGTTCTGGGTCTATGACGCGTGTCGGGTCCATCGATAGTAAGTAACCAGCCTGCACAGTAGCAGCAGACACTTTCTCTCCGTCTTTAGTAGTAAAATATATGCTTCCACGAGAATACAAATCACGTACCGTGTGTACGTACTGACGCTCTGCTTTAGCCTCGTAGAGATCGCGTTGTTGTATCTGAATTTGATACAATCGACCAATTAAAATTAAAGCCAAAAATAAAACTATCCCCGTTATAATTCGTATTTGAAAAATTGCACTATTGCGCATACTAGCAATATTACTACCGAGTGCTGTTCGGTACTAACGCAAGACTGTCCGGAGCTCTGTCAATGAATACTTTTGAAGAGACTTCAGAATACCCTTCCATTGATGCGATGCCAGAACTCACTTTG
>CAZYTF010000019.1:0-18997 GCA_964649535.1 uncultured Candidatus Saccharibacteria bacterium
CTTACCGCACCAACACTTTGATCTATACTACGTTCATAAGTCAGCACACTCAACTTTTTTCTAAAATATAAATATACAAAGTCACACTGACATTCACACTAAACAATTTCTCAATAAAAATATCCCACATGTTGTAAAACATGTGGGATTAGTCAATTTTGCTGTGTACTGTTCGCAGTGGAATCTGCGTTTGCGCCAGCCTGATTTGCAACCTGCACAAGAGTGCCGCAAATTTCTGCCACTGGACAGTCAACTCCAGACTTAGCGGCCTCAATCATGAAGCCTCCGGTAATCGCGGCCGCACCAAAGTGCTTAGCAATTTCAAGCAAATCGTCAAACAGCTTTTCATCCATGGTTTTAGTTTGACCATTAACGATTGCAATTGGCTTCTTGTCATATTTATGATAAACAACCATAACCGTTTGAATCGGAGTATTCGGTACACCTGTGTGCATCGAAATCTGAAACCCCATGTGCATCTTATCAGGAGAAACATAACTATGTGAAGTTGCCAAAGGCTTTGTAGTGGCACAGCCTGTGGACACCAACATGCTTCCCAAAATCATATATATGATTTTATTCAATTTCTCACCCCCTTTGTTGGAGTTCGTGAGGAGAATTTTTCTCTTTCTCACATCATTGTTAGAAAAATGGCTGCCAACATGAGTTGGCAGCCATGCAATTCAGAGCCTGGTAATTGCTTACGGAACCAGCGTGAAGTCGGACGAGCCGCTGTTGTTGAATTCGTAAGAGCCAGCGCCCGAGCCAGAGTTGTTGTAGACAGTTTCCCATCCGGACGTCAGACCAGTTTCAACACTGCCGGCACCACCAGCCGTTGCAAGGCCCGAATACTCGATCTCGGACATGAATCCGTTGACATGCTGGTCAGCAGCATAACCGCCGTTTACCGAAAGAGCGCCCGAAGCATAGCCTGCTTCAGCGTAGTTGGTACCGGAGGTGTTGCTGTTCGCGAGACCATATCCTCCAGCGGCTTCCAGGAAGACACCGCCGACGCCAGTCCACTGACCTTCAGCAACTGCGTTGCCGTTGGTACCTGCGTTGCCGTTGAAGTTGTAGTTGGCACCAGCGCTGACCGTCTCATCATTAGATTCGGTAGCGGTGAAGTCCCACTCAACCTCTGCGTCGCCTTCGAGGTTATTATCGAAAGTGAATCCGGCTGCCATGACGGGTGCCACGAAAAGCGAAAATGCAGCGAGCACTGCTGCGATGGAAAGAACATTTTTTTTCATTTGAAATTCCCTTTTTTACCGCTGCCTTGATTGACAGCCACAGCACAGTACCATCGGTTCTGCTATCTAGCAATATGGACAAAGTGCATATACATTGCCCAATAAATTAACGAGAAAACTAGTTCAAAACATTCATAGACATTAGCGTATTAAGCTATAAAATAGAGCACGTATGTCCAACCAAGAAACTATAGTAATGTCAGTCGGGGGATCACTCATTGTTCCCGACCAAATTGATACTCAATTTTTATCATCTCTTAAAAATCTCATCGAAACTGAAACGGCTAATGGCCGTCGTTTTATTATCATAGCTGGAGGTGGTAAAACTGCTCGCCGTTACCAAGACGCTGCAACAGAAGTAGCAAAACTTGAGAACGAAGACCTTGACTGGCTCGGGCTTCATGCAACACGTCTAAACGGACATCTGCTCCTGACCATCTTCCGAAACCTTGCTCACCGTGTGATGGTCACCAACCCTGATGACGTGCTCGACATACCTACAAGTGCAAAGCTTATTATTGCAGCGGGATATAGACCAGGAGCAAGCACAGACCTCAGGGCAGTACAAATTGCAGACAGGGTCGGTGCAAAAAAAGTCATCAATCTTTCAAACATTGAATACGTCTATACTGAAGATCCTAAGAAAAACCCTGATGCCGAGAAGATTGAAGACATCACCTGGGAAGAGTTCAGAAAACTCATTCCCGCAGAATGGGGACCGGGACTCAACTCTCCTTTCGACCCGGTAGCAGCCAAAGAAGCTCAGGCAAAAAATATTGAAGTAGCATCAATTGACGGAACGAATCTCAGTTCATTGAAGAACTATCTTAGCGGGAAGCCATTTACGGGGACAAAAATTCATAACTAGACTAAATCACAAAAAAAGCCGGCACAAAGTGCCGGCTTTTTTTGTGATTTAGTCTAGCTTACTTCTTGCTTATTTTCCTCATCAGTCGGAAGCTTTTCGAACTCTATCGACGAAGCCGGGGCTTGTGCACTGACACTAAATCCCTTTGGACTTCCATACTTATTTGGTCCAGCGTCACTCTTACGTGCAAGCCATACAATCAGCACAATGAATCCAATTACTGGCACCAATACTATAAGTTGCCACCATCCACTTTTGCCGATGTCATGAAGCCTTCGAGCACCAATAGCTAAATTTGGAATACAAATAGCAAGAGAAAAAATAGTTCCTAATAGGATAGTTCCCAACGTATACTCAACGATGCTGATTGCAATAGATATGAGCACCGACACGAGCACAAACATCCAATACTGCTTAAGCGTTGCTCGTCCTTCAAAATCAGCGTACTGATTCTTTACCGGGTCAAGAAACCAATTTAAAAAATCCATAATGACTTATACAATGTTATATGTTAAGTAGCTAAATTGTAGCACGCAAAGAATCTTTCGTTACCTCAAACTATATATGCTAGCGTACGATACTGCTTTTTGTTGCGACTCATCATATACAGCTATTAACGAACCATACCCAAAAACTCTTCAATCTTTCGGTGAAGCTCTTCTAAACTTCCTCCATTCATAATGGTATGGTCTGCAATTTTCATTACTTTCGCCTTCTGCATACCGTTCGGATCAGGGTCGTTCATTTCTAATTGCTCATGCTCAAGAAATTCTTCAAAAGTCACCTGGTCTGAGGAAGACTGGCGAGACTGTATACGCTCAAACCTAAGATGTTGATTTGCATCAACTGCAAGTAAAATACCTCCTAATCTTTTGAGAGTTTCTGCTTCTGCGAGTGCACGTATAGAATCAATGACAATTTTTTTATCCCCTCGTTCATTTGCCTGTTTTAAAAATTGAATAATAATTGCATCGTTGCCGTACTCTTTACGGATCTGGTTTGCAACAATACGCATATTTGCACGATTATTTTCAAGGCCTTGTTTCTCAATCTCTTCTATAAATAATTTCCGCGCATGATATAACACAAAACCTTCATGTTCTACCAAGTAGTCTACAACTGTGCCTTTTCCTGAGCCATCAGTTCCAGTAATTCCTATTATCATGCCGGCATAATAACAAAAAAATATAATTCAAGCTATTGAAAATCAAGGGCAAAATTAGTATCTACAGCGCAAACCCGAGGGCTCTGTAGAAGCGGTCATGTGCTGTTGCGTCCTGCCTAACAAGACCTTCTATCGCCTGAGACAATGGCAACGTGACATTGTTTTGCTTGGCAAGTAGTTGTATTGCCTCAGAGGTCGCAACTCCTTCTGCGGTACAGCGGGGAATATCCTTACCTCCTGCAAGTGCGAATCCAAACTGGTAGTTTCTACTTTCCTTTGAACCTGCAGTTAAAATCAGGTCACCAACTACTCCGGGGCGCACCACGTCTGAGTTCCCTTCAAGTGCATGCACAAGTTTTGTATATTCACGGAGCGCAACAACTTGTACATGCGCATGTGTATTTTCACCTCCCCCACTACCAGCAACGTAGCCTGAAGCAAGTGCATATACATTCTTCATGGCTCCGGCAAGCTCTAATTCCAACACTGTTCCAAGTTCTTCAAGTATAAAATAGGGACGACGAAGTAATGAGGCAATCTGTACTACGGAATTTTGATCATTCCCTGCAATACTTACAGACGTTGGCATTTTTTTGAGTATTTCGTGTGCAAAGGATGGTCCTGAAACTGCGACGTACTGAGACCTCCCCAAAACATCAGCGACAATCTGATGTGGTAGCAACCCTGACGTTACCTCAATACCTTTACTACAGTTCACAATGAGGCGAACATCTTTAAGTGACGTCTGGTGCGTTACAAGCGCATCACGCAGCACTTGCACAGGTACGGCAATAAAAAGCACCTCCGGTGACTGTTCAAACACATCACCAACATCTACGTACTCAGGAAGGTGTCCATTTGCCTCAACCAGTGAACCAATGGCAGACCCAAAAACACCCTTTCCAAGGAAACCAATCTGCATTACTGAGAAAAAGTCGTTTTAATATTTTTTCGTTCAGCAAGATACACCAGCAGTGGGTTTGCCAGACAGATTGAAGAGTACGTTCCAGCGATAACCCCCACAAGCAATACGAGAGCAAATGTCTGTGTGACTGCACCCCCAAAGAAATAGAGTGCGGTAAGCGCTAGCATTGTTGTAAAAGAAGTGTTTATAGAGCGCACAAGTGTTTCAGATACTGACATGCCGACAATGTCTGCAAAAGGTTTTGTCAAAACATACGTTACCTCTTCACGTTCCATCCCTCCACTTACTTTTACGATAGTCTTTTTTTCTTGTCTAAATTGCATGAGATTTTCTCGAACTCTGTCAAATACCACAATAGTGTCATTCACTGAATATCCCAATACTGCCAAAAGTGCCATCACAAATAAAACATCCACTTCCATACCTAAAAAGTAACCGAGAAGCGACATGGCCGCAGTTGGCACTAGTACATCATGCAAGAGTGCAAAAATAGTAATACCTCCATACATCCATGATCCGACAGGATATGAAACACCGCGGAATGCAAAAGCAACAAAAAGAATAATGACAAGCGAAACTGCAAGGATTGCCCAAACAGCCTTGTCTTTAAGTTCCTCACCGATTACGGGGCCAATTGAGGTAAAGCGTGTTATTTCTGCATCAGTACCTTCAGAGGTCATCACTTTAGAAACGGCAACTCTTTCATTTTCAGTCAAGTCTTTCGTTCGTAAAATGTACCCATCACGTCCAGCGTCATCATTTGATGCACGAAGAGAATAGCCTCCTAAATTTAAAGTGTCTAACTTAGTCTCAAACACCTCTTTTGCAGGCCGCTCTACATAAGAACTCTCCGTTAACGCACCTCCGGTGAAATCAATACCAAGTCGTAAACCGAGCATCCCTACAATCAAAAGAGAACCGACTATAACAAATAGTCCAATGCCAATAAATATATTTTTATAACGTATTGCGAACATAACTATTATTTTTTTGTGTTAAACCCAGTGCCAAACATTTTTGACAGAAGCGTATTGTCCGATAATTTAACTGACGGCAATGCAAGAAGTAACGTTCTCGTAAGCAACAGCGCGGAAAGCATTGAAACAATGACCCCGACTCCAAAAACCAAAGCAAATCCCTTTACCATCGAGGTGCCAAACCAAAACAAAATCAGTGCTGAAAGAAGACTTGTAATGTTACCGTCACGGATTGCACTCCAAGCTCGTGAAAAACCAATCTTTGCAGATTCATTACTATTTTTGCCCGCCTTATACTCTTCTTTCATACGTTCAAAGACAAGCACGTTTGCGTCCACTGCCATACCAATAGAGAGAATAAGCCCTGCAAGCCCTGCTGCCGTGAGTGTGACGGGGATAAGCTTGAAAAGTGCAAGCATAATAACAACATAACTAAAGAGAGAAAGTCCTGCCACCAATCCAGGTAGCCGGTACCAAAACAGCATGAAAAGAATCACAAACCCAATTCCTGCGAGTCCTGCAGTCACACCCTTATTCAGCACATCTACACCAAGGGATGCGCCAATGGTCTGAGTACTGATTAACTCAATTGGTACAGGCAATGCTCCAAAATTCAAGTTTTGTGCTAACAACCGAGCTTCATCTGGTGAAAATCCCCCAGATATCACAGCTCTTCCTCCCGTAATTGCTTCATTGACTCGCGGAGCAGATATTATTTCACCATCGAGGAAAATTGCGAGATTTTCTCCAACATTTTCCCGAGTGATTTTTTCAAACAGAACTCCCCCCTCGTTATTAAACACAATCGAAACAATAGGTTCATTTGAGAGCTGCCCCCCGCTTCCCCCCGCAAACTCGAGAGAAGCACTAGCGAGATACCGCCCAGTGAGTCCTGTATCAAGATACGGCTCTCCAACGGCTTTGCCATTTACTTCAATATTACCAACACTCAATCCAGTCGTTGCAGTATTATTTGCCTCAATACCCGCAAGTGATTCTTGTGCAGCAAGCGCCTCCTGATTCACAAGCTTAAACTCCAGGAGTGGTGTTTTTCCAATCTCTTCCACTGCAGTAGCAACATCCGTGACACCTGGAAGTTCAACGACTAGACGTTCTGTTTGTTCACCTGCAACAATACTGCTTCGTTCCACCTGCACAATCGGTTCCGATACACCAAACACATTCACACGACGCTCAATTACATCACGTAAAATATCCATCAGCCCAGACACTTCTTCTGGCGCAATTTTTGAGACATCTGCTTCATACACTAGGTGCGAACCGCCAGCCAAATCAAGTCCCAACTTGAAAGGGTATTTTGCATCCTCAGAAACTGTGTTTGTGTATACAAAAAAAGCAATAAAGCAACTCACCGCAAGTACTCCGATAGCACGAAATGCACGAATTAATCCGTCAACCTTATCATCTTGTGTTTTTTCTTTTGACATATATTGAAACTATTGGTGTTGTTATATCATTTCTTTACGCTCTTTACTATTGACGTGATGAGATAATTACTAAATTACGCAACAAGATAGCTACCGTAATGGGTCCAATTCCCCCAGGAACTGGAGTGATCAATGCTGCTTTTTCTGCACACGCAGGGTCAGCGTCACCTTTTAGCATTCCACCATCCTCAGATGTCCCCGCATCAAAAATAACAACTTTGGGAGCAATCATCTCAGGCCTAACTAAGTATGGGTGGCCAGCGCCAAGGATGAGAATATGTGCATCTTTTGTAGCTTCCGTAATGTCTCCTGAGGCTTTTGTAAAAGTCTTGACTTGTGCTCCTTGTCGCTGACACCATATTTCAGCTGGCTTTCCCACCAACTTTCCTCTCCCTATTATTGTCACTTTTTGTGCCGCAAAAAGGATATCATTTCTTTTCGCAATTTCGCTAATAGCTCCCACAACTGGAGGAAGTATCCTATGGTCAGAACCATTATAATGCACTGCATCAACGTCATATGCTAGCGGAACTGCTTCAAGCACCGCATCAACGTCAATATGTTCCGGAAATGGGAGCTGCACAATCATGCCGTCTGTTTGCATGCGCGCATTTGTAATTGAGGTCACAACTTCTTCGGTTGTAATATCCTTTGGAAATTCAATGACGGTGATACCGATACCTACTTCATGGGCTTTTTTAGACTTTAATGTTAAATACTTCTGAGTCTCAAAGTTTGGAGCGCACGTAAAAACAGTCAAATGAGGTTTTGTCTCCATGTGACTAATTTGATTTTGTACCTCTCGATAGATATCAACTGCTATAGCTTTACCATCTACAATCATGGGCGCCAGTATACCAAAAAAATGACTGGAAGCTATGCTGACAGTCATTTTTACTCCTAAAAATTTTTTACTTTTCTTAACTCAGCAGGAACCCAATCCTGATATCGCCCGTCAGTATACTGGAATGCATCCTTACTTTTATACGCACACACATACACTGTTGCGAGCTTTTCTCCGCTCATAAGCACCGGATACGAATAGAACCTCCAACTTCCTGGACACGTAGGAATTTTTCCTCGTGTAGAGTGCCAGAAAAACCAAAATGCAACACGTGCCATCCATGGCTTTATCGGTAAAACTTTTTTTTCCACTGCGTTTGCCATATCGCTTGCAAACACCGGTTCACCAGTTGGCGTGATGTTGAACACATTATATTCCCAGTCCATGTCATCAAAAGTAAATTTTTGTACAATGTCATTCACATCATCTTCATGGATAAACTGTCGCACCCACCCTTTTGTAGCGGGAACATAGGAAGTTAACAGTGTCACTACACGGTTAACAAAACCACCTTTTAGATTACCTTGAAGGGCCGACTGTAGTCCGAAACGAATGCGCATATATCTTCCGCGCGGTCCAGTAATCGCTGCTGGACGCACAACACTAACTTGCGGCACAACCTTTCCTTCTTTTTTAGCTTGGTCAAACTTTGACTTAAGGTTTTCTTCAGTTACTTTCTTTTCATGTGCATAGATATAACTATCATCTCTAAAACCTTCAGCTTCTGTAAAATACTTTTCAAATGTATTATCAACTCGTGCAGCGTATGAAGAAGCAGTTGAAAAATAGACAAGCTTTTTAACTGAAGGTAGTTCGAGGGCAAAATCAAAGACCTTGTTTGAGCCTTCAACATTCCAGCGCCATTGCTCTTTCGGTTTGCCATACATCGCCCGAATCTGCCACGCAGTATGTATCACAGTATCGGGTTCATATTTTGAAACAATCTCTTGCCAACCATCGTCAGCCATATTGTGCTGCACATATTCAACCTTCTCTATGCCATTCAAAAAATCTGACTTAGGCTCTTTATCAAGTGCTATTATTTTCCGTACGTCATCACGTTTCGAAAACTGGTCACAGAGCATTTCACCTACATAGCCTGTTCCAACAATAAAAATGGTCTTTTGTTCCATATAGTCTTTTCTAACAACACAGATTCTAACATAGTTGCCAAACCCTGTACTAAATAATTATTATCGGGGTAATTTAATTGTAATTCCAAATCGGGATAGGAGCGTTTTTAATGTTCGCAAGGCAATCTCAATATCAAGCAACATTGAGCGATTTTTAACGTAATACAAGTCATAAGAAAGTCTTGTTGTTGTTTCCTCGAATGATTGCGGACTAATATTGTTTCCCATGTAATATTGATGCGTTTGGGCCCAGCCAGTAATCCCAGGTTTCACGAAATTGCGGATATTGTAATATGGTATCTCTGCTGAAAGTCGCTGACCTAGCCCTTCAATGTCATTGCGCGGACCTATGAGTGACATTTCTCCTTTGAGGATATTTAGACATTGCGGGAACTCATCGATACTTGTTTTACGCAAAATGCTGCCAACTTTTGTGACATGGTTACCTTTGCTTTTGTCTTCATCAGTCCACGTACCCGATGTTGAATTATTGACAGTCATCGTCCGAATCTTATAAACCTTAATCTGTTTATTATGACGACCGATGCGATTCTGAGTGATAAATACAGGACCCTTCCCCTCGATGCGAATCGCAAGAGCAATAAACGGCAGGAGCACGCCAAGCATAATGATCAATACCAGACTTCCTATGACATCAAAAATGCGCTTCCCTGTTTCGTACACCAAACTCTTTGACTGCGACACATGACTAATAAACCAATCATAATCAAGTGAAGAAAGTGCTACTTTATCAAATGTATCTTCGTACACTTTATGAAAATCTAAAAAGGTAAATTCAAACTTAAGAAAAGCTAAATCAAAAAGTGCAGGCCGAATACGTTCAATATGTTTACCTCGAGGATTCGCAACAATAATACTAACGTTTTCTTTTTCAATGAGTGAAAGTAGTTTTCGTTCAAAGTCTGACGTCTCAAGCGCAGTTTTATCATCAACCATTCTTACAAAAGAATAATTATATCGCTCATTATTATTTACCTCATCCACAAGCTCAACTGCCTCGTCACCATCAGCAAGCAATATGGCCTTATGTGTACTTTTTGGAGAGAAATAATTATAGAGTCGCAAACGCCAAACCGTAATAAGCACAATTGACACCACAAGATATATGGCGAGGTTTGTTTTTGGAGCGATTCCAAATGGAATAATGAGAAACAGCAGTGAGGCGATGAGTATATTTACAAACTGGGTATTTAAAATACGACTAAATAAAAGTCCTTTCAAAAAAACTGTATGTTTGTCATACAGACCTGCAATATAAAAAATAAAAAGCCATACTCCCGTGAGGATAATGAATGGACCAAAATGTGAACCAAAGAGATCGCCACTTGGGAAAGCAAAGTACCTCACCAGAAG
This sequence comes from uncultured Candidatus Saccharibacteria bacterium, assembly GCA_964649535.1. Lineage (GTDB taxonomy): Bacteria > Patescibacteriota > Minisyncoccia > Phycocordibacterales > UBA918 > OLB19. Next base: position 9,985 of record CAZYTF010000019.1, read on the forward strand.
CGTCAACCACAATGAAACCACAAAACAGATTATGTCTCCCGTTATTAAAATCAGTAATTCACGACTTCGTTCTCCCATAGGCAATATCTAAATATCGTACAGAAACCCCTCGAATTAGCAAGGTTAACAGCAAGATACTGCATCGGTCCACACCTTTTGAGAGTTTGAGAAAGTACTATATTATTGAAGTTATGCAGAAAAAACGAAAGATTCTTTATCTTATTACAAAAAGCGACTGGGGCGGTGCTCAGCAGTACGTATATGACTTAGCTACACATATTGATTCGGAAAAGTATGAACCTATTGTTGCACTTGGTGGCGATGGTCTTCTCGTGGAAGAACTCCAAAAAGCTGGCATCAGAATAATTCGGATTCAAGGACTACAGCGTGATGTTTCTTTTTTGAAAGACTTCCGGTCTACTCTAGATATCATCCGTATACTGTTTAAAGAAAAGCCGGACGTACTCCATGTGAATAGTTCTAAAGTAGGAATTATTGGAACCTTGTTTGGAAGACTGTTCCGTATTCCAAAGGTACTATTTACTGCACACGGATGGGCCTTCAATGAAGACAGACCGCTTTGGCAAAAGCGTAGTATCAAATTTCTCCAGTGGTGTACGGTACTTTTTTCTCACACCACCATTGCAGTTTCGTACGGCGTAAAAACGGATATGAACGGACCTTTTGTGAAGAAAAAAATACGGGTCGTTCACCTTGGCAGAGAAGCATTGTCCATGAAGTACCGTGAAGACGCACGAGGGATTATTGAAACAAAAGTGACTAACAACACAGCCTCACTTTCTGATTTTCACAGTGATTTCTGGATTGGCACCATTGCAGAACTCCACCCTACTAAATGCCTCAATCGCGCAATAGATGCCATGGCCTCGATTACCAAGACATTTCCACATGTTCGTTTTGTCATCATTCATGATGGACAAGAGAAAGAAGCATTGCAGCAGCAAGCTCGCAATCTCGGTCTGGAAGCGCATGTATTCTTTACTGGCACAATTCCAAATGCGGCGCGACTTCTTCCTGCTTTTGACCTCTTTGTGCTCCCCTCACAATCTGAAGCGTTTGGCTACGTACTCATTGAAGCAGGTCACGCAGGAGTGCCTGTAGTTGCAACTGATGTCGGAGGCATCCCTGATATCATCACCAGTGGTGAAAATGGACTCCTCGTTCCGCCACGTGACACACCTGCACTCACCAATGCCATCCGTACACTTATTGAAGACAAAGAATTACGGCATCGACTTGCTGCAACGCATCATGACGTAGCAGAAACCTTTTCACTTTCAAAGATGATCACTGAAACAGAATTCCTATATTAAGCAACTACTCTTCAAGTATTTGTAAATCTGGTGAATCAAAGTAGGTTCCTGAATATTTTGCCATCGCCATGACCATGCCGATAGCTAAAAATTCAGTTATCAAGTGTGTACCGCCATAACTCAAAAATGGGACTGTTGTTCCGGTCACGGGCAAAAGGCCGATGTTCATTCCAATATGGACAAAGAAGTGACTAATGAAAAGTACCGCAACGCCCGTGGCAAACAAACGTTCAAAATTTGTCGCTGCTTTAGTTGCATAATAAAGCAGCCTCCAAATAACGACACCAAAAAGAAAAAATAATAACGAAACTCCGGCAAGTCCCCACTCCTCAGCAAATGCCGCAAAAATAAAATCAGTTTCGTATTCAGGTAAAAATTGCAGCTTACTCTGTGTTCCGTACCCAACACCTTTTCCAATAAGCTCGCCAGAACCAACGGCGACCGTAGACTGATAGGCATTGTACCCAGCGCCTTGAATATCAGAAAGAGGGTCGAGGAAAGTCATAATACGTGTTTTTTGATAATCTTGGAATCCGAACTGCCACATTCCCCCAAACGCAATCGCACCAAGCAAAAAGACAAGTGCCAGGTGCCGAATTTTTATACCTGCGACAAGTATCATCCCAAACCACACAAAGAAAAGTATCACTGCTGAGCCAAAATCAGGCTGGATAAACACAAGTCCAAAAAACAAAAGGGCGTATATGCCAGAAATAATTATGTGTTTAAAATCTTCAATGACCTCATGCCGCTTAGAGAAATATTTTGCAAGTACCGCAATAAGTATAATTTTGGCAGGATCAGAAGGCTGAAATGAAAAAAATCCCAAGTTAAAACGACTTTGTGCACCAAGTGTAATTTCACCAATAAATAGCACAAGAATGAGGAGTGCCAGAAAAAAAGCATATAAAAAAAATGTCGCATTCCCTACTCTCAAAAATCTATAGTCAGGGATAATTGCGAGTAACATCACAAGAAAAGAAACTCCTATCCAAACTACTTGGCGATGAAAATAGAAATTATCTGTCTCAAATGAATACATGGTAATCAAGCCCATGAGCGTCAACAGAAATGCAGCACTAAAGAGGATGATATCGAAGCCTGAAAATAATGACTGTAGCGTTCGCATTATGCTATTTTACGACATTATCGATGCTAAAGCGAAGATAGAGAAAATCACTGGAGAGTACTAAATGCCGCTTTGGTTTTTGGCACAATCTGGATGACCGCTGGACCCTCCTCACAAATTGCAGAAGTAATTGTTTCATAGATGCGATTAACGTCAGCAGTACCGAGCGCTCGATATGCTTGTAACTCATTTGTTGCAAGAGAGCGCACAAAATCCATATTAACTTGCTCACCGAGGCCAATTGCATAAATATCAATGCCAGACGCTTTCACTTGTCCAGCAGCCTCAACAGCGTACGCCTCAGGCTCCTCTTCTGGAGCCGTTGCAAGGCCGTCAGTAAGGAGTACGAGTACTTTCCGTGCCTCAACACTGTGTCGTATGGAGGTAAGCTCCTCGTGGGCTCTAAGAAGCGCATCTCCCGTATTGGTATTTCCAGTTTCTTCGACAGGAGCAATCGCAAGTGCCGCAATTTCCGCACCGACGTTACTTTTAGCTAAAGTAAGTTCACTTGCCACAACCGCATCACTAGCGAATGTGACGAGACTCACTTGATCGTTTTTGCCCAAACGATTTACAAATGATTCGGCAGCTTTCTTTACTGACGTAATCGGCTCAGGCGGATTGTCACTATCGTTGTTCATACTTCCAGAAACATCAAGTGCGAGCACAATATCAGTTGGCACCTCACAACTCTTCAAAGTCTTAGCGATCGGCTCAGGCCACGTAAAGACAACCGTCTCTTCTGTGCGGCCATCAAAATTATCAACAAACGTTCGTGATGCATTAAGTGCATTGCCGTCACGATCAAAAATAGTTGCGACAACCTCAACTCGATCAGCTGCTGTAAGTGAATTATTATAGAGTTTTGCATCGAGTCGTGGTGACGCGTCAACACCCGTAAGTTTTCGGTCGGTCACCGTGAATTGTTGCACCGCAGCCTCAGCAGGAAGCCATAAATCTATTGGCCCAATCTCAAGAAAGGTCTGTAGCGGCACACGACCACCTGTATCAATCCGCGACTCAAAAATTGGATACGAACTGTCTGGCGGCAATATTGTCGTGCCGCTTCGTTCGGTTATGAGACCCTGCTCATCGTAGAGTGAGAAGGTGTAAGCGACTTCAGGACTTGCAGCAATTTTATTCTTGTTATCAAGATACGCGACAGCATTGTACTGACCGTCTGATACACGAAAACTTCGTGCCCAAGCAACTGTTGGCTTTGTAACTTCAAAGGAACACATGCGTATGCATGAACCTCCACAATCAACGCCTCGCTCCTCTCCATTTTGACTCTCATCAAAACAGGTGGGTGCCGCATAAAAATACTGCACATAGATAAACGAAAATACTAAAATCCAAAAAACACCAAAGCCTGTTCCGTATTCTACTCGACGCCAAAATGCCCACGGTCGTATCATAATAGATGTATTGTACCACCTCACTCCAATGGAAATACACACACTTATACGCAAAAAACCACATCAAAGAATTTCTCAATGATGCGGCTATACTACGCAGTACAAATGTTATGCCAAACCGGGCGAAACTGTCAGGCTCACCGGAACAGTTTCTGGAGAGTGATCATTGTTTGGTCCATAAATGGAAGCAAGTGCAGCAATCACAACTACAAAAACGACGACCGCCACTGATAGATAGGAAACTGAGTTTCCATACGACTTGTTTGGATCTCTGGTTAAACCAATCTTTGAGACTCCAGACTCTCTTTCAAGAGTGTCTTCAATTTTGCCAATATCGTATCTGGACACGTACATACCTCTTTCTGTTTATTTGTTCTGTTCCAACACCTAAGACGCATAAAAAACAAATTTCTTACAAAGAGACACCAAATATAAGACTCAAAACATGGATAAATGAGCTCTATTCATTGACTTATAGTAATAAATATGTGATTATTCAATCCGAATTCGAACTTTAACAACAGGAGAACTATCATGTCTGATTGCTATACACCTCGCATTGACGGAATTTTTGACGGGACTGACACCCCCAGTCGCGACCCACTTACAGGTCAGTTTCTTTCGTCAACGCCGGGTTATGATGATCCGGCATGGCATGACCTCCCCATCAATTACGAACGCCAGTTCGTCCCAATCGATGAGATAGCGAGTGACCCCACCAGTCTTTCGGCTGAAAATTGGACACTCAAAGGCATCGACGGCGATGAAGATAATTGTTTTGACATCGACGGTCTCCCAGACCATTTTGTCAACGACACGTACGACACCCTTCCTTGTGAAGCGTTGGAAGAAAAGTACTCGCTTCTTGCGAAGCGTCACGGCATCACAAGCTATGACGACTACGATGACTTTAATCGCACCACAGTTGAGGCTGGTTTGAATCCGGCCGATTACTGGTCTCGAGACCAGGAAGACTTCGATCTCGTCGTCCAACGTTGGGTAAAAGTCACCTATGACGAACCCATTGTTCACTTCGATGATATGGGCAGTGTCGACTTTGAACCCTCCGACAAATTCGGACTCAATGAGCTCGAGCAACTGCCTTCACACCAAAACCTGCTTCTCTCAATGACGAAAAAAGAGAGGTTTTTCTGGGACGGTGGCTACTGGGGCGAATCCCACGGGCGCCATGGGCGCCTGAATGGAGTGAAGCTGTCGAGACATCGTCAGATTCGCAAAGCACGGAAAGGTACCCGTCGTCAGATGGACAAGTTTTGGGTCTTCTTCTCTGCCGATGAAAGCATCCTTGACGCACATGCCAGCATGAGCGAACGGGATGTAGACAGCTTCATCGAACAGCATGACGAGGCATTTCGAAGGAACGACCTCGCCTACAAAAACGGCGATTTCGACCAAGAAAATGGAAGTAGTGGTCTCTTTTCGGATATCGACTATCTCCTCGATGATGACGACTACTTTGACGGACGGGACGACTACTGGCGGGATGACATGGACTACAACAGTCACGTCGAAGAACCTTACAACGACGACTTTTCCTTGAACGGACAGCCGTCAAACCTCCTCGGGATGGATGACTATTACATTTCTCAGGAGGTCTGGAAAGTGATGGAAGCGGAAGATCGTGCACTCGAGGAAGCTGCAGAAGCTCTCGAGATGGAGACACGTTTCGAACACTTACCCGCCATCAACGCCACCGGGAAGAAAGCTCGATTGGCATACGAGCGAGTCTGACTAACCCTCTCCAAAAGACACGCCGCGCGGCAACAACCGCGCGGCTTTTTTTATTTCAAGTTTTTCAAATTTTAGATACAAAAAAACACCCAAGATTCTGAGCATAAATGCTGTATGTTGGCGGTGACCTACTCTTCCTCCGAAGAAGTACCATCGGCGCGATCAGGCTTAACTGCCGTGTTCGGAATGAGAACGGGTGTACCCCCGACGCTAACCCACCAACATACAAAATTCATACGAATCTTGGGTATTTTATTGTCTTGAATACTGTGAAGTGAAACCAATCTCAATAAAATTAAAGAACAGAGATTGGTTGGCTGGGGCGGGAGGAGTTGAACCTCCATAATACAGATAGACTATCTGCAGCATAACCACGTCTGCCACGCCCCAACACTTCACAGTATTCAAGTTTGCATATTCTACACTTTTGACACGAAACGCTTTGCGTTTCGTGTCCGACAATCATTCACACATACACTGTTAAAAATTGTACAGCGACGTCCAGCATTCCTCGCAGGAATTACGTCTTATTAGTACACCTCGGCTGCATCCATTGCTGGACTTCCACCTAGTGCCTATCAACCAGATCATCTCTCTGGAGACTTAATGATATCTAATCTTCAAGTTGGCTTCCCGCTTAGATGCTTTCAGCGGTTATCCATTCCGAACATAGCTACCCTGCGATGCCACTGGCGTGACAGCAGGTAGACCAGAGGTTCGTTCATCCCGGTCCTCTCGTACTAGGGACAACTCTCGTCAAATATCGACGCCTGCAGTAGATAGGAGACCAACCTGTCTCACGCAATGTGTTCTCTCCAATTACTTGGAGTATCGGACTATATCATCTTCCAAAAAAATAAATTTGTATGGAAGTCTAACGTGTAGTCTCTACGGGCATGCAATGCACTTCCCTCGGTATTACCCCGCTTTTGTAACGTAGGGTTTTACCGATATTAGTTAGCTTGTTACACAACATTACTGCTGTGCACCGCCGTGATGGTTGGTTCTATTCTTTCTTTCATATCAAGTTTTTAACTTGATACAGATTTCGCTCACTCGGTCATACTCATGCACGCATGGCACGACTCTCGTTCGCTCATCTGTAGACTGAAAATTCCTCAATATATCGTTTAAGAGTGGACTTAGACGGTTCAAATGCCGATTCTTACAGAATCTGAACGGTCTAAACCCAGCTCGCGTGACTTTTTAATTGGCGAACAGCCAAACCCTTGGGACCTGCTCCAGCCCCAGGATAAGTCGAGCCGACATCGAGGTGCCGAACCGTGCCGTCGCTATGGACGCTTGGGCACGACTAGCCTGTTATCCCCAGGGTAACTTTTATCGGGTAATCTCCGGACGCATCTAAAGCGATCCATCGGTTCACTATGCTCCGCTTTCGCGTCTGCTCGGCATCTACGCCTTACAGTCAAGCCAACTTATGCCATTGCACTATCGGCACGGTTTCCATTCGCGCCTAGTTGACCTTGAGACCCCTCCGTTACTCTTTAGGAGGGTAGCGCCCCACTAAAACTGCCTACCACGCACTGTTCCTAATGGATTTGATCCACCAGGTTAGAGACTGCCAAAATTAAGATGGGTATTTCATATTGCGACTCCACATTCCCCAAAAGAAATGCTTCAAAGTCTCCCCACTATACTACGCATAAATTCAACAGCCCCAATACGAAGCTACAGTAAAGCTCCTGGGGTCTTTTCGTCTAACTGCAGGTACGCGGCATCTTTACCGCGATTGTATTTTCACCGAGCAGGTCCTTGAGACAGTTTCCCAGTCGTTACGCCATTCGTGCACGTCGGAACTTACCCGACAAGGAATTGCGCTCTATAATTCCATATTTGCTTGCACAATAGGACTCTATCTTAACCCTTCTCATTACTGAAAGTGGGGTCTGTAACATTTGGTCTCTTGTTGGTTACATGTGGACTATGCGCACATTACTGTACGCAAGGTAACTGTGGCTGGGCTGTTTAACCCATAATCGTTCCAGTCCTTTGGTGCACGTAATTACATGCACCAAACCTTAGAACGATTATAGTTATCGCTGACATTGACCGGGGCTTATATAGCCCAGCATAACAATCCGAAGATCATTACACCATCCATATTTAACCTTCCGGCATTGGTCAGGCGTCACCCCCTATACATCCACTTACGTGTTCGCAGGGAGCTGTGTTTTTGTTAAACAGTCGCCAGGAAATCTTTCGCTGCGGCCCTCTGATACCCGAAGGTATGAGGGCAGGCCTTATCCCGAAGTTACGGCCGCTTTTTTGCCGAGTTCCTTAAGGACCTCTCACTCGTTCGCCTTGGTCTTCTCGACCTTACCACCTGTGTCGGTTTGCGGTACGGAACAGTACGCGTACTACCTTAGAAGTTTTTCTCGGAAGCGTGCTCCTTAAATTTGCTTGGCCGTAGCCGCGCATTCAGACTCTACTCGGAGTATTGTTAGACGGATTTACCTATCTAACCTCCTCATAGCTCCAGCACCAATCCAATAAGATGCTTTAAGTACAACACTCCGTCCCTCCATCGGAACGAATACTGTGTGCAGGAATATTAACCTACTATCCATCGCCTCCCCCAGTCGGGATCGGCTTAGGACCGACTAACCCTGGGCTGATCACCATCGCCCAGGAAACCTTGGTATTTCGGCGGACGGGGGTCTCACCCGTCTTGCGGTTACTTGTGCCGGCATTCTCACTTCCATACGCTCCACCGCGGGTCTCCCCTTGGCTTCATCGCAGAATGGAACGCTCTCCTACCACTCGTACACTTCATTGAAAGTCCGTCTTATTCAAGACGGAAGATAATCAATGCGGCACCTCCCTTGCGAAGGTTTTAATCTGATTTTCCGAAGCCGAAGCTTAACCCGAGGGTTCTTATTGGAATTTCAGTATCCTATGACGTCTGGAAATCCAACCTTATGAAGGATGTCGTACCGTCTGGACCACATGTTCTTTAATGTACATTCCTCTCAATGAAGTGTACGAATCCGCAGTTTCGGTAATATGCTTGAGCCCCGATCATCTTCGGCGCAAGGACTCTCGACCAGTGAGCTGTTACGCTATCTTTAAAGGATGGCTGCTTCTAAGCCAACCTCCTGGCTGTTGGTGAGTCCTCACCTCCTCAAGTTGCACTGAGCATATATTTAGGGACCTTAACTGGCGATCTGGGCTGTTTCCCTTTCGACCAATGGAGCTTCTCCCCCATAGTCTAACTGCCGCGCTGTGGCCTAACGGTATTCGGAGTTTGATAAGAATAACGAGATTTCTCCCTATTTATCCTTTCCAGTGCTCTACCCCCGTAGGTAACACGCGACGCCAACCCTAAAGCTGTTTCGGAGAGAACCAGCTATTACGGAATT
>CAZYTF010000020.1:0-18686 GCA_964649535.1 uncultured Candidatus Saccharibacteria bacterium
CTTTTGAGTTTACTTGTTCGGGCAGCTGATCCAGTGTCTGGAGCCGTATGTATCAATGACACCGACCTACGTACTATTAGACTTGAGTCACTGTTGCGTTACTACGGTGTGATTATGCAAAAGAGTGAACCGTTTGAGGACACAGTCCTTGGCAATTTGCTTTTTGGCATATCGCATCTTGATCTTACTGAGCCGTACGAAGACTTGTCTGTTCAAGAGCAGTCAGAAATCTGCAACATGGCGCATATTGCACTGAAGAAAGCCGGTCTCAATGCTGGTATATTCCCAAACGGGATTCATACTAGTATTGGATACAAAGGACTCAAGCTTTCAGGTGGGCAGCAACAGCGACTACAAATTGCTGCTGCTCATATGAAGCTCGGTATGTGTGAAATGAGGCCGCGACTCATCATTGCTGATGAGCCAACTGCTTCACTCGATTCATTATCTGAATTGACCGTGATGGAACATCTGCAAGATAATCTACCTCCACAGACGACTATGCTCATGGTGGCTCATCGTCTTTCGACGGTTGCCCGCATGGATAGGATTGTATTTGTGCGACCCCTTGAGGTGTGTGATGACAACACAGCTCAGGTGACTGCACATAGTTCCTTGGCAGAACTCTATCAAACAGAAGCACTCTTTCGGGAGATGGCAAATGCTCAAGGGTTCCGCCCATAACAATAAGCCTCGGCGTACGCGCCGGGGCTTTATTATTTGGATACTTTTAAAAAATATGTTGTTTTGAAACTTTTCTAAAGATAGTTCGAGCACTCGAGAAGGCTCAAAACACAATAATGAGTAAAAGTTGCTAAGGTATGGACAGATTAAAGTATTTATGTTATTATTAAAACAGCCCACAAACTGTTCTAGGAGGACAAAATGGCTAAATTTATCGACCTGCCTGAAGCCGTTAGGCTGATGCGAAAAAATGAAATTGCAGCAGCTGTGCACGGCAGCCGCCACGGGCGTCTTGGTGTGTACATTACGCTGCGGCGTAAAAATACCAAACACAATCCTTGGGCTTACACACAGTTGCACATCGGATGTGAATTGCCAACTGGCGGTGGAGATTTCATTCAAGTCAGTTGGGGTGATCTCGGTCCGAATGTTCTGGTTGGCCAGAAGGTCACAGATTTTTCGGATTATCGTGATCGCCACATCGACGACGGCCACGGACAAGGCGAGGTGTTGAAGCATGTCTTCACTCTCTCTAATGGCAGTGAGTTTGTCATTACCGAAGAACATGGCAATGACGAAGCGCAATGGACCCGAACAGAAGAATTTTTCTCTTGGGTTAAATGCGAAGTCTTTGGTGAACCGATGATGGCACACGACCCTGGTCGACGCTCTCCTTTTGGAACGCCAGACTTTCCCGTTAAATTTATGAGGGACTTGATAGACAGCGGCTTGAGTGCTGAAGAAGCAGTAACTTATGTTTCGCAGCAAATCATGTCTCAAGCTCGCCGGTTTGACAACAACGATGCCAAAGCAATGTGGACCGTGCAAATGCTCGACAAATAATCAAGCCTACACTTCGAAGATTCGTCTTCCTGGTGTGGGCGGATTTTCATATTAAGGAAGTAAGGAGCAAAACTCCTATTTTATGTATACATTAGGGTGAGTTGGACGAATCTATATTTTAAAAAGTGGAGCAAGTAAAAGGTGCCGCTTTTCGCTCCTCTCGAGAAGGGTCGTCGGTAGAGTTCAATACAATACTCACAAAAGCCTTACAAGGCAAGGTATTATTTTGGTCGCATCACGATTAGGCTCACCAAAGGAGACACACTCTCCAAAATCACAAAACCACCGCTCATTTGAGCGGTGTGAGGCTACGAATGGGTGAGATGTGCCCCGCGGTACTTAGTATTTTATAAACGAAGTGAAATAAAATAGTTAGTGACCGCCAGGATCGTTCCACATGGGATCATAGATTGACAAAAACATTTTTTAGTGTAATTTTTTTTGTATACTTTAATTGACATGAAGGATTGGAGACATGCAACTTATCGTTTACGGAGGCCCTATTTTAGTGGGGTTCGTCCTCGGCTACTTCTTCACGACACCTATCGTTGCAATCATTACAGTTATTGCCACTATCATCGCTTTTGTTCTTCGGCCGAAGCGTGAGCAAGAACTTGGAGCATTGATGGGATATCTAGTCTGGGTGATTCTGGTAATCGGAGTAGTCGCCATGTGGGTGACGCACCTCTGCGTGACCGGTACTGATTTCAGTATCTCTGATTTTTCCCAGTACATTTTCCGGCAACAATGACGCACGGCCTCTGCACAGCATACTCTTGAAAAGGGCGCTACAGTGTGGCGGCCTTTTTTATTGCGTAAACGATTGCTGACTCATTTTTCCCATTAATTTGAGGTTGTGTGCTTCAAACTTTTTGGGCCATCAATTCATGTTGGTATGGGAAGTGTACAGAAACAGACGTAAGTGGAGTGTTGTTGCCATGAAAACAAACAATCTGTTTTATAGGAATGGAGGTGTATTAATTTCCTATCGCTTCAACATCTCACCTATTTATTTTTCCTAGTGTTTAACTGTATTCCTCTACCTCGTGGTTCATCGCCTTCGTAGAGTACAGCGTCAGAATGTAGTAGTTCAATTGCTTTTGCTGAGTCGAGGACTTTGGAATTTGTTCGTGCGAGCATGTCTTTTTCGAACTTTGCCAATAGTGTTTCTCGCAGGCCTTCTTCTCGCCAGTTTGAATCGGGGCCGCACTCTATAGAAATGCTGCGTGCGAGTGTGAGTGCATCAAGGAGAGCTTGGTTAGCTCCTTGCCCTTTGAATGGGCTCATTGGGTGTGCTGCGTCGCCAATGAGTGTCGCACTGCCTGCGTTTTGTAGCAGGGAAGGGTCGAGTAGCTTTCGGTCGTATACAGGATATCCTGTAATCGCTGATTCAGGAGTTTCAGCCAACAGCTGGGGGATAGGGTCGTGCCAGTTTTGAAGTCTTCGGCACCCTTCGTCTTTCATCGCCTCAGCACCTTTCGCGCTCAATATTTTCGCCTCGCTTTCAGACATAGGGAAGCTCAACTGCCACATGACTGTGTCAGCATCAAAGGGCATAGCGTATATCCGCTCATTACCATTCACGGTTTGAAATACTGTCGCAGAATCCAGTAGGGGAATCGTACTTTCAGTTAGTGATTTCAAAGGGCAGATACCGAGTATTACGATACATCCCAAATACTGAAGGGGAGTTGTGTCTTCACCAATGAGTACCTCACGTACAGAGCTACGAATTCCGTCAGCTCCCACGATGAGGTCTGCCTTTGCGCTTTCTCTTTTTCCATCCACTTCAAAATCAAGGTCGACACCACCGTTTTTGTTTTCTGAAAAGCCAAGCAACGTATGGCCCCATTTTACTGATGCGTCATCGTCTAACTGTTCGAGTAATGCTGAGCGTAAGGTTTGTCGTGCTATGTGCACATTTTTTCGTCTTGACGTTTCGCCTGCATATTTTTTGCCCCACTTGCGAATACCCCATTCACCGATGATTTTTCCATCGGGAGTATGCACGGCGTGTCTGGTTGAGGTGATTCCTGCGTCTAAAGAAGTGATTCCCAGAGCCTCAATTGCCTTGCTTGCTTGTTGTAGTGTGAGTCCATACCCTTGAGAGCGTGCATCGAAACGCTCGTCCCGCTCGTAGAGTGTAAAAGGAATGCCTCGATGCAAACAAGCAACTGCAAAAGCTACACCACCGATGCCACCACCGATGATTGCAACATTTGGGTAGTGTGCAGCGTCTACTTTGGTAACAGTAGAAGAGCTAATTAAACCAGTCGCTGCGCAGTGCGGACATATGTCCATATTTCTTGAGGGGAATATTGGTGGTGTTCCTTTGCTGCCAGAGAGCTCGAAAACAGTCAGCTCCGCTTTGTAGTGACGGACTCTTTTATTCGCGGGTCCACGCAAGATTTTCCCCAGCCCGTGGCATTCAATGCAGATAGTCCAATGTGTTTTTTCAGTATCGCCTGTTTTCATGTTTGTATTATAAGTGAATCTTGCTTTCAGAGTACATAGCGCTATGCGTACAGATTTTGTGCGAAAAATTTAGAAATAATTGTACCTGTATTTTTTGTTTGGACATCTTCCTACTGTCATAATTAATATTACAATTTGTGGCATGTTTATAACTATTCAAATTTTACCAAAACTATTACTGACAGAAAAATCAAAAAATCTCGGTTTTGTAGCTTAAAATAAGTATCATCGTGTTGTTTTGAATGTGACACTCAAGATGTGCTGGATACAGAATTAGTGGTGTCTAACTCAATTTTCAAAATAAAATTTAGGACATTTGGTATACTTACAGTATGGAAGAAGTGTTAAATCAACTTGAGCAAATAGGTAGTAAGGAACGTTTGCAAGGACTTGAGGCAACAGGTGGCTATGTATTTCATGGGTCACCCTTTATTGTAAAAGCATTTGAACCAAAGCAAGCATTTACAGATATAGATGGAGAATCTACACCTGATGGTGAGCCATCGGTATTTGCATCGGCAGAAATAGAGATACCGATTTTTCGTTCTGTTTTTCATGAACACAGTTTAGATGGCCTCGAAGGAAGCTACGAGATTGGTTTTTCAAACAGTGACGATAACAAACGCTACATACATGCAAGCAAAGCAGCAGTTGAAGTGTGTAAGAAAAATTTTGGCTATGTGTATGTTTTTAAGCGTGATGATTTTGCTTTACGAGGTAATCGTGAATGGGTTGCAACTACAGAGGTAAAACCCGTAGCAGTTTTTCATTCTAACGTTGAAGATGTAGGTTTGCCCATCTACCCATCAAAACCAGAAGGTGAAGGTGACATCTGCTGAAAACCCATAGCGGAAATCAAAAACCTCGTGAGACGAGGTTCTTTGCAGACTTGCCACAAAGGCAGTATTTGTCTTTGTGGTCTCCTTACTCCACTGGGTGAATACATATCTATGGAGAGAAAATTTTTACCCTTTAGGTCTCTTATTGGGTAAGTTATCACCCTCCAAAATCCTTGATAATTTCTTTCTCGTCACTCGCATTCAGTGACTTTTTGAAGCGTACACCTTTTTTACCTTTCACGCGACTTTCACATTCACTCCATGATTTATGGGTCTGCACGATGCCGTCAACAGAGCTGATGTATGAGTATGCCTTTTGAGCTTGTCGCTTTCGAGCGTCGCTACGTGCTTTCGCCTTAGCTTCATCGTAGGAGGTGTCTTCGATGTTGAATCCATACTCACTGTACGGGCCGTTATACAAATCAAATGTTCCTTTGTCTGCAAAATCAGAAGCAATAGTGTCGGCTCGTTCGTTGCCAATGATGCCGACGTGACCGGGGACTTTGTGCCATTCAATTTCAAACTTCTTGAGTAGGGGAACTAACTCTTGCCAGAGGGCTTTGTTCAATACATCAGTGTCTGCTTTTGTTTTCCAGCCATTTTTCTGCCAACCGAAAATCCATCCGTTTGCTCCTTCAACGACGTACTTAGAGTCAGTATAGATTGCAACAACTGTATCAACATGATCTATCGCTTTTAGGGCTTCCACCACAGCCTTTAACTCCATTTCGTTATTGGTAGTTCGTTCACTAAACGCACCAAGCTCAGTCACTGTCTTTCCATCAAAAATAACTGCACCAAAAGCACCTCGCCCAGGATTTCCCTTTGATGCACCGTCTGTAAAAATAGTTATCTTTTGCTTCATACTGATGACAGTTTAGCATATAGAATTTATTGCAAAAAATTTAAAACAACGTACTGTATAGTCAGAATAACTGTTGTATGGTACGACAGAAACTGGAGGAAGTTATTTTGCACGCATATGTCCCCTTGGATAGTAATGACATCATAAAATCTCTGCATCTCTTTCGAGGTGTTGTAGTTCCAGTGATGACAATTGAACACTCAAGCGAAGATGGTCGTTCTGGCGCAGTTCTTGAATTGCGCAGTACGCAAAACTCCACGCGTTTGCACATACGTGGCGGCACCGCTCCGGAAGATAAATTTCTTGGCTACGGAGATAACGCTCAGACTAAGAATGATGTCTTTGTTGACCATCCGAGCTTCGTCGCAAGTTGGCAGGTACATCTTGGTGATACTTCTCAGAAGCCGTACCCTGGTGGAATTAGGACACCGCTCGACGACCGCATAGCTATTTCTGGATTCACTTGGCAGCGCGACACAATTGGCTGTCTCTGGATTGCTCAAAAGATAGAAAGGATGAGCTACGTACAAGCACTCGAGATTGCCAACATGTGCGGCATTCGCGGGGAGTTTATTGAGCTGATGGAAAAAATGGACGTTGCCTACACGATGCTCACGGTCGTCTGAGTGTCAACTGTTCCTGAAAAGCAGACTGCCATCGCTCACTTTGCGCTGGCGGTTTTTTTTGTGTATTAAGAGTTCTAATTCCTGCTCAGCAATATGTTTCATTATAGTTAATCCAGATTGGCTACGGGCTGTAGAATTGGCGTTGGTCGTGACTAATTAACCTTTCGAATTGAGTCTTTGATATCGAAGCGCGGGTGTACTTTTTTTCCAGGGTTGAAGATGTCGTCTGGGTCAAAAATGTGTTCGACCTGCTCAAATAGATGGAGTACATTTTTGGTAAACATTTTTGAAAGATGGGGCGTGCGGATGATGCCGTCATTGTGTTCACCGCAGATGTTTCCGTCATACTTAACTGCAGTCGCAAAAAATTCTTCTGCCATTTTAACGACCAATGCTGGTGTTGTTTTGTTTGTGAAGTCGAGTAGGGGATAGAAGTGTAAGTGACCATTACCACCGTGGCCATGCACTGCTGCAACTATATTGTATTTTTTTAAGAGTTTCTTGATGTCAGTAAAAAATCTTGGAAGATGTTGCGGTGGCACAACCATATCTTCAAGAAATGCTGCGGGACGTTTGTTTTTATCTTGGAATTTAGACAAAGTGTAACTGGCGCGACGAATTTGCCAAAACATCTCTTTCTCGACAGTTCGACTTACGAGGCGGGCATGCTTGCCACCATTTTTTCGAAGTACTTGGACAATGTTGTCTGCTGAATGTTTCTTTAAATCTTTTTTATCTAGGGTCACTAAAAGTGTGAACTCTGGTGTTTTACGTCCATAACGTACATGATACAGCGTGTACATCGAGAGTAGTACTTTGTAATACTCAACACCACCCAGCCTGTCTTTAAAAAATTCAGGGTGGTTTAGTGCGAGGTCAAAAGTAAGTCCATCAAATATTTCTACATTTATAGGATTGTAGTCAAGCGCTTTAACAATTACTTTTCCTGCATCTTGCAAGTCAAAAACGGGGATTACAATAAGTTCGGTATCTTCGTTTATCGGCTCAGTTCTTAGCGTGATTGAGGTTATGATGCCGACAGTTCCTTGGCTGCCAGAAATGAGTCGCGTAAGATCGAGTTTTGCTTTGCCTTTTTTGAAGCTTGCTACCGAACCGTCTAATACGTCCCACAAGGCGTAGCCTGCAGAATTTTTTCTTGTTTTGGGTTTTGCTGTGTGGATTCCTTTCTCATTATTCTCGATAAGCTCGAGCACTTCTTTGAGAATTCTTGAATGTGAATTTTTCTTTTTAATGAGCGAAGAATACTCTTTAAAGTCGATTGGCTTTAGTGTGTATGTGTGGCCATCATTGAGTGTGACCTCGAGTGATTCTACCCAATCTGCACAATGACCAAAACGAAGTGAGTCGGGGCCAGCTGCATTATTGGCAATTGCACCCCCTATGGAACATATGTCTTTTGAAGCTGGATATGATGGTAGGTACACCTTCTGCTTTTTTAGTATCTTTTCGACATCTCGCCACATTGCACCTGGTTCTGCAGTAATGGTTATTCCATTTTTTGTGGAAACGACATCATTGATGTGGTTCATGTGTGCGTTGACGTCTATAACAATTGAGTCAGTGAGTGAGCCACCAGAAAGACCTGTGCCTGCAGCTCGTGGGGTAAGGGAAAGTGCAGGGAAGGTTATTGTTTGTTTACTAAGTACCGTGACAGCAATTTCGACGTCTGCTTGGTTGAGTGGTTGTATAACGATTTGAGGCTTTATTGAGAAAATGCTTTCATCAGTACTGTATCTCTGAAGGATGTCTTTGTCTGTAGAAATTCCACCGCGAAAACCGTGTTCACGAAGTATTTGCTCTACAAGTAGGTGTCCAAGTGGTGCGCGCTTAATAGAGACAGCTTCGTTTTTTGATAGAGGCTTTGCAGTTGTATTGTTTGTGTGTTTCTTTACCGGTGTTTTTTTAAGGGTAGCTTTCTGTGAGATGTTCTTTGCGTCTGCAGCTTTGGAGGTTGCTTTTTTCGAAGCAACTGTCGATGTGCGTGATTTCTTTTTAGGAGACACGTTTGGGTTTGTTTTTTGTGACAGTAAAGAACTTGTATTCATTAGCTATTATTATATCGCACTTTTGTATATGGAGATTCGTCTTTCCACAAAGTCTTGATGTGCGACTAATAATTAATTTTGCAAACTATGGAGGATGATCGCTTGAAGTTCTGGCCAGTCAATTTTTGTGGACTCAATCGAGTCGGGGGTTACTCCGCCATTAAGTAAGGAATTAGTTGCAGGATCATAATACCAGTTTGGCACAAGTTTGTGTGTGCCCGTGTCTCTTAGACTGCGCTCGTCTTCAATTTCTACTTTGTGCAGATTAGCTTCATAGAGTCGCAGCATTGCGATTACTCTTGATAGGTCAATTTTTGGATTTTGTTTCGTAAGTACATTTACGTGTCCGCTTGTTCGTCGTTGAGCAATGAGAGAGTAACCACCGCCTGCTACAGAGCGCAAATATCCAGCAAGACCAATGTGGTCAGAAGTAACAAAAGCCACTTTCATGTTACGAAAAGGTTTTTGTATGGTTTCACTTTTAAACATATCAGTTTGCTGCAGCCCTTTGACGTGTTTTGGCAATTCTACATGGTGTTCGTTTGCAGTATAGTAATGTGCCCTCAATAAAGGCAGTGTTGTGTTGATTACATACTGTGGGTCTATGGGATTCTGCTTATTAAGACTTGCAATTAGTCCAGACAAACCAAAGGCTCTGTCTAAGGGGTCTTTTGAAACGGTGCCCTTACCTTCCGTATCATCACGTCGTGCATATGCAATCAAATTTCGCAGCTCAGGTTTGTTTGTGAGTATCAGTTTTTTTGCAACAAGTTCAGATGCGCATAAGTCAGTTCCATGGTGGTCGAGCTCACCTCCACCAACATCTAGAAGAAGTTTGTCTGGAGCATCAGTAGCTTTTGGGTCAACTTCAAACTTTGCTGTATCGACATCAGCATATATTTCTTTGCCAAAAGTTTGCAGTAAAAAAATAGCAACAATAGTATCTGGTTGCGGGCGGGTAGGTATGATTATTGTAGATACGGGCTGTGTTATTGGTTCAATCATATTTTCTATTATGCCACGTAAATAAGTAAAAAAAAGTTTATGTAAAGAAAAAGACCGGCCCATGTATACAGGGGCCGGCCGGAGGTCTACGAGAGACCGATCAGCGTTCGATGAAGACGACGACGCCTTCAGGCTTTCCGACACAATCGAAGCGTTCAAATTTCTTTTCGAAGGACTCAGGAACGTCTACGGATTTTCCGTAGATCTTCATTTCGTGGGTGACGACCGTGTCGTCATCTGCCACTTCATGCCGGAGATAAACGAACTCACTCCCATTCGGCAGTCTTTTCAGGCGGACCCGTGTCCGTACTTTGATGCTGCGCTTACCTTCGGCGGGTGCTCCACCGAACAGGAAGTGGTTAAGATAACCACCTCCAACATTGTTTCCCCACCCAAGGTATTCCTTGCCGTCAGGCAGAATACCCTTTTTTGTGTTTTTCGGCACACGGGCGATGGTGACGAATTCGCCACTCATATCTTCCCTTGCCACATCGGCTCGTTGAGCATTCAATTTAACTCTCCTAAAAAAAAACTTAAAGAAAATCCTCTAAGCTGGAAGTATTAAAGCATATTTAACTATAAAAGTCAATGCCTCATGTAATGTTGTGTCTAGTGCTATACTACCCACCATGACCCAAGATAAAGCTCTTGAAATACTCCAAACAGGTGGAAATGTCTTCTTAACAGGAGAGCCGGGAGCAGGGAAGACGCATGTTACAAATACGTATATTGCGTATCTTGAAGCATGTGGTTTGAAAGTGGCGGTAACTGCTTCAACAGGAATTGCTGCAACGCACATTGGCGGTATGACCATTCATGCGTGGAGCGGAATTGGTACAAAAGACATGCTGAATGCGTATGACCTCGACCAAATTGCAACGCGTGAAAAAATCGTGAAGCGAGTAAAAAAAGCACAGGTTCTTATTATTGATGAGATTTCAATGCTTGATGGAAAGGTCGTCGATATGGTGAATGCTGTATGTAAAACAGTACGCCAAAGTGCTGATGCATTTGGCGGTTTGCAGGTCGTATTTGTTGGTGATTTTTTTCAACTTCCTCCAGTTACTCGCCAAGGTGACATGATGCGGTATGCATTTGAGTCACGTGGCTGGGAAGAGTCTCGACCACTTATATGCTATTTGACTGAACAGTTTAGACAAGAAGATGAGCTCCTGCTTGGACTGTTGAAGTCTATTCGTTCTAATGAGGTGGAGGATGAACACTTTACACTTTTGTCTGAGCAGACAGAAATTACCCATGAGGGAATCGAACCAACTAAGTTGTATACACATAATGCTGATGTGGATTCAGTGAATACTCAGAAACTTACTGAACTCAAAGGTGTGGTACACAAATTCAAAATGGCAGCATCTGGTAATAAACAGATACGAGAAGTACTTGCCAAGAACTGTCTCTCACCAGAGCTGCTTGAGCTCAAAGAGGATGCAATGGTTATGTGTACAAAAAATAACTTTGAAACGGGTTATGTAAACGGCACACTTGGGCGAGTGATTTCTTTTGATCTTGATGACGGATATCCAATTATTGAGACTGCCGGTGGGAAGCAAATTAAAATAAAGCCAACCAGTTGGGAAATGGCTGAGGACGGAAAAGTGCTCGCCTCAGTTGACCAAGTTCCGCTTAGGCTAGCGTGGGCAATTACGGTACATAAAAGCCAGGGTATGTCGCTCGATGCTGCAGAGATTGATCTTTCACGAGCATTTGTATTTGGACAAGGATATGTTGCACTTTCTCGTGTACGTTCGCTTGCAGGACTAAAAATGATAGGTATGAGCCCTACAGCACTTCGTGTCGATCCAAAAATTGTTGCATTCAATGAACGTTTTTATAAAGATTCTGAAGAAGCTGAGGAGGCATTTTCAGAAATGGAAGAAGATGAAATTGTTGGCATGCACAAGCGATTTGTTGATGCGTGTGGAGGGAATTACGTCTCAGGGCCAATTGAACCGAGTGAACGCAAGGTTCGAGAGCGGATTCAAAAAGAAAGCACACAAGCGATTACTAAAACGATGTTGCTTGATGGTAAGTCTGTGAGAGATATTGTTAAGGAGCGTAGTCTTGTCGAGTCTACGGTGTGGGGACACTTGGAGAAGTTGGTCGAGGATGGAGCACTTACAGAGGCGGAATTAAAAACAATTTCAGGACAATATAAAAATTGGGAGGCAGACTACAAAAAAATTGAAAAGGTTATTCAGTCAGAGGGTAGAGAGTTATTGAAGCCGATATATGAAGCACTAGATGAAGTGTATGATTATAATGCAATTCGACTTGCGAGGATGTTTTATTCTTTGCGTAACCCAAAATAGCTAAGTTCTGACGATATACAGACTGTGTGTAGTACGCACACATTCTAAATGCGACAGTAGTATATAATTAATCTATTAATAAGTTTAGGTATCCATATATGTTTAGAATTTTTTCTATATTGTTGTGCGCTGTTATTATAGTTGTTGCTGTTTCTGCACCGCGTGCAGAAGCTATGACAATGTCAGAAGCTTTAGTTCGCATGGATGCACTAGTGGCTGAAATGAATGCACTTCGTGCTGAATTTGCTTCGCTCACCTCATCGGTGGGGCAGACTACTACAGCAGCGCCTGCAGTACTGGGTGCGCAATCAGCCGATGTTTTTACTGAAAGTCTTGAGTATGGAGAAACAAACAACGACATCAGAAAAATTCAAACATTGCTTGCTACAGATCCTGAAATCTACCCATATGGTGTTTCTTCAGGATTTTTCGGACCCAAAACACAAGAGGGAATTAGGAACTTCCAAGCTCGATTTGGTCTCGATACGGTAGGTATCATTGGACCTGCAACGAAAGCACTCTTGTCACTCTTTGTTGCCGCGTATTCCGATGGCAACTATCCAGCCGATGTTCTGAAAAAGAAACCACAAGTCCTTGGTGTAACAACCTCAAACACAGCTACTCAAACAGTTTCAACACCGTCAGTAGTCAGTAACAGCCCAGTCGACTTGATCAATGCTGAACTAGACAGAGGTGAAGCAGCGGTTGTGATTTACTATACAAACGGAAACAAACGCAAACTTTCTGTATCAGCTGATAGTGAGAGTGAGGTAGTAAAAGCAATCGCCAGCCGAACAACGTTGAGTGAAGCGCAGATACGTGCAGTTATAAAGTTTGAAGACGACGATGACGACATATCTTCAGACGCTGATGAGGACGACGCACTGGATGCTCTTGATGATGCGGAGGATGCAATAGATGATGCTGATGACGCTATCTCTGAAGCAGATGATGACGGTGATGATGTCGATTGGGCTGAAGATACTCTGGAGGAAGCTGAGGATTTGTTTGACGAAGCAGAAGATGCCTTTGATGATGAAGATTTCGAAGAGGCAATTGACCTTGCAAATGAAGCCGAGGATTTAGCAAAAGATGCAGAAGACAGAATTGGAGAAGAGGAGGATGGTGAAAAAGGAGATTCTGATGACATTGACTCCATTGAAGCAGAGGTTGATGAAGATGAGTCAGAAATTACGGTTAAATACGATGACGGTTCAAGATATGTCTTTGTGGTTGAAGAAGATAAAGACGACGAGATTATAGAAGAAGTTGCAGATGAACTAGATATGGATGAAGATGACGTTGAAGATTTGATTGAGTTTGATTATGGTGACATTGATTCGATAGACGTGCTTGTTGATGAAGATGAAGACGAAGCATCAGTCACTGTAGAATTTGAATCGGGCGTAAAAATGCGATTTACAGTTAATTCATCTGATGAGGATGATATCATTGAGGAAATTGCTGACAGACTCGATGAGCGTGAAAATGACATTGAAGATATAGCAGACTTCGACTATTAGTAGTGCTTGTGTACAAAGGTCCGAAGCTACGCTTCGGGCCTTTGTTATACTGCAGTCATTATGTGGAGATTCCGTAAAAAACGAAAACGAGCGAGTAGTGTTACAAAGCATTATGCGAATCATAAAGAACTTGCTCGGAAACTTATACTAGAACGACTTCAGCATCACAACGAGTATTATGATTTTGAATATAATCGCATAGCTATACGCAATCAGCGGCGATGCTGGGGAAGTTGCACTTCACTAAAAAATCTTAATTTTAGTTACAAATTACTTTTTCTACCAGAGCATTTACGTGACTACATAATTGTGCATGAACTCTGTCATTTGGCTGAACTAAACCATGGTTGTAACTTTTGGAATTTGGTTGCAGAGCGAGTCCCGGATTACAAGGAGTGTGTACGAGAACTTAGAAGTATTGAGCAAAAAGGTACAGGTGTTGAACACTTACTTGCGGTGAAAGAAAGCTATCGAGTGTCCGTATGATAAAGTATCCATAACGTATACTTACAAGTATGAAATATATCCTACTATTAATTTTAGTTGCAATCATCGCTTCTGGATTACATTTGTATTTAGAGAATATTAACACTCAGGCACTTCAGCAAGTTCGTGAGTTTACTCAAAATGAACTAAACGAGTTAAATCCGCTCGACGTTCTAAACGAAACTGCAGAAATGCTAACTGGCGAGAATGATTTGGAATTACAAGATGCTAATTCAAATGATGCTATGAAAAAAGAAGATTTGACAATGATGAATGAAGGCACTGAAAATGCACGAACCGAAACCACAATGGTTGCAGGTGGTTGTTTTTGGTGTGTTGAAGCTGATTTGGAAAAATTGAGCGGAGTAATACGTGCCGTTTCAGGATATGCTGAAGGAAGCACTGAAAATCCGACGTACAGTGACTATGCACAAAATGGACATCGTGAAGTGGTGGAGGTGACCTATAATCCAGACGTTGTGTCGTTTGAACAGATTTTGATTTATGCCATGAAACACATGGACCCAACTGATGGTGATGGCTCTTTTCATGACAGAGGTGAGTACTATGCACCAGCGTTTTATTATGAAAACGAAACACAAAAGTCAATTATTGGAAACTTGCTAAGTGAAGTAGATGAATATGGACCTTACGATAAGCCTCTTGCAGTGGACGTTGTAAAGCTTCCAATTTTTTGGGAGGCAGAAGAGTATCATCAAGACTACTATAAAGGCACCCTTTCGCAGCTAAAGTACAAATATTACCGGAGTGGTTCAGGGCGCGACGCGTATATTGAGAAGTATTGGGGAAATGACACAGGTCCAACTCTTTCTTGGCGTTCGAGCATTGCTGCAAATAACAAAACTTCAGGATTTTGGAAAAATTACACTAAGCCAGATGTGGTGACACTTAAAAATATAATGGACACACTTGCTTTCAAGGTTACGCAAGAAGAAGGTACTGAAACAGCATTTTCAAGTTCGTATGATAAATTTTGGGACGATGGTATCTATGTAGATATTCTTTCAGGTGAGCCGTTGTATTCCTCGAAAGATAAGTTTGATTCTGGCACCGGGTGGCCTTCATTTGTAAAGCCAATTACTGAAAATGCAGTTACAGAACATATTGATAAAAAATTGTTTAGCACGAGAACAGAGATACGATCTGCTATTGCTGATAATCATATTGGTCATGTATTTGAAGATGGTCCAAGTGACAGAGGGGGCTTGCGATACTGTATGAATGGTGTGGCACTTAAATTTGTAGCTAAGGCAGATTTGGAAGCTGAGGGGTATGGAGATTACGTATATATATTTAATTAAAATTTACTAAAGTAGGACCCAAACAGCTTCGCTATTTGGTCCCTATTTGTTACTATGCTCATTATATGAATATCCTACATAGAGTAATTTCACTACCAGCTATACTTTTATATATAGTTTTTATACTTTTTACTCCACTAGCGCATGCTCAAGAATCTGCACAGACTATCTACATGTTTGGTCGAGACGACTGTGGTTTTTGTAAGGCAGAGAAACAGTTTCTGGAAGGACAAAATCTACCCTACACGTATCTAAATGTTGTCGTTGATAAAGAAGCGTCTGATTTGTTTAATAGAATTGCTGAAAAACACACTCTCGCAAAAGTCACTCCACTTACTGTTATTGGAGGTACTGTAATTCAGGGATTTAATAGTGAAGGAACTACAGGGAAACGTATTTTGACCGCGTATGAAGCTGAAATGAAAAGTGACATTACAACACTTCATGATCACTTGGAGTACGCATCAGTTCAGGATGTGGTAGCAGACGGAGCCTGTGATGAAAATGGTACTGAGTGTAATGTAGCTCAAAACGAAATGTACGTATTTGATATTCCTTTTTTTGGCATTGTTAATTTAAAATCCTTTTCACTTTTTTCACTCTCAGCAACACTTGGAATTATTGATGGCTTCAACCCATGTGCCATGTGGGTATTGATAACCTTCTTGGTGTTACTGACACAGGCAGGTAGTAGAAAGAAAATGGTCTTCCTTGCAGGATTGTTTATAGTTGCCGAGGCAATCATGTATAACCTTATTTTGAACGTTTGGTATAAAACATGGGATTTCGTCGCATTGGATCAGTACGTTACACCATTCGTTGGATTTATTGCTTTCGGTGGTGGAGCTTTTTTCCTATATCGTTGGTATAAAAATAGAAATGTTGCACTCGTTTGTGATATTAGTAATATTGAACAGCAGTCGCGAACGATTGATAAACTCAAAGCGGTCATACAACAACCACTTACGGTCACAACTATTTTTGCAATCCTTATCATCGCTTTTTCAGTGAATATTATTGAGTTTGCGTGCTCCATTGGTATTCCTCAAGCGTATACAAAAATCCTTGAATTGAATATGCTTTCATTCTTTGAGCAACAGATGTACATACTTGTGTATACCATTGGCTATATGGTTGACGACCTTATTGTGTTCGGGCTTGCTATTTGGGGCTTTTCACAACTTGAGGCTCATGGACATAAATATGCACAGCTCTCATTACTGATAGGCGGCGCGCTCATGCTTCTTCTGGGAGGTATCCTCGTCGCTAATCCAAGTCTGCTTGTCTTATAGTGTAGAATAGTCCCATATGGATATTGAAATATTTCAGTTAGGTCTATGGGTAGTCTATCTGGCGGCTGCCCTCTACGCACTTGTTCGCGGGGCAGACACATTTGTAGTTGGTGCTAAACAAGTTGGTTCTTCGCTAGGTATGTCGAAGTTTGCCATAGGTGTGCTTATCGTAGGTTTTGGCACATCGTTGCCAGAGCTGGCTTCGTCAATTGCTGCGGCGCTTGATGGTGCAACAGAAATTGTGATTGCCAACGTCGTCGGTTCAAACATAACGAATATACTTCTTGTTGTAGGTGTACTTGCTGCATTTGGAGGGAGAATTGTTATTAAGCGAGATCTCATAAAAACAGAGTTGCCAATTTTTTTTATTGCAACTGCGCATTTTTTGGCTGTAATTTATGATGGTCATGTCGATAGACTCGAGGCACTACTACTCATGGGAACTTTTTGTGCATATATGTGGTATCTCTTCGTAGAGGCACGTAGTGAGGATTCTGTTGCTTTAGGGCTGACAAATGGACGACGGCCACAGCTTCAAGCTAAGTCATTAGCATTTATTCTACTTGGTGTCGTTGCAGTATTGGTCGGTGCTCACTTTACTGTTGAAATGGTGATTAATATTGCGAGTATGCTCGCTGTTCCTGTAGGACTTGTCTCTATCGCCGCTATTGCACTCGGCACTTCACTCCCAGAATTATTTGTTTCAATTCAAGCCTTAAAGACTGGTGAAACTGAACTGGCAATAGGGAATATATTCGGCTCAAACGCCTTTAACATTCTCATTGTTATTGGAATTCCTGCACTCATAACCCCACTTTATGCAGATGAGGTTGTGATGCATCTCGGTATGCAAATACTACTTGCAGCTTCAGCAATCTTCTTTGTGAACGGACTTGCACGACAAATTATGCGATGGGAAGGAATGATGATGCTTCTTTTCTTTGCTTTCTTCATTGCTAAACTCGCTGCTTTTATATAGACTGCGCTGATGCACAATTTGCCAGAAATACTCCTTATTGATAAACCTGCGGGGATAACATCTTTTGATGTGATTCGGCAGCTTCGTAGAAAAACTGGCATAAAAAAATTTGGTCACGCAGGAACACTCGATCCAATGGCGACCGGACTTATGATTCTTGGTGTTGAGAAAGGGACTAAAAGACTTACTGAACTTATTAAACTCGATAAGGAATATATTGCTGAAGTGCGACTTGGTGAAAAGCGTTCAACTGGCGATTTAGAAGGAGAGGTAATTGAGTCGGTTTCTACCGTAACTGTTTCACAAGAGAGAATCGCAGACGCTGTGTCATCCCTCGTCGGCACACAAACACTTCCAGTCTCAGCATATTCTGCTATTAAAAAAGACGGGAAACCAATGTACAAACGTGCACGCGAAGCGGCAAAAATCGGTGAATTGCTTGATGACGTTCCGGTGAGAAATATGGAAGTGCATGAAGCAGAGTTATTGGCAATCGCTGACGTTGCAATGAATGATCAAGAAAGAGTAGTAATAACCGCACGCTTCTTTGTGGGGAGTGGAACATATATACGCTCACTCGCTGAGGAGCTTGGCAATAGACTGGGTTTTCCAGCGACACTCCAGGCACTACGGAGGACTAAGGTAGGGGAGTTTGATATTAAAGATGCACTAAAACTGGAGGATATATAAAAAGGTCGCCGGTTAAAAACCGCGGCGACCGTTGATAATTGCGAGTGCTTGACGTTTTGCACACGCATATTCACTTTCCGTGACACGAGTATTTTTCCCCGTGCGAGAGAAGCGTTCATGTCCACTATCTATTTCGTGATACTTTAGACGACCTTTTGGCAGTCTAGAGCAAAACATAATTTTCACATTTTCACTTGCTGCTATAAGTGCCTCTGACTCGCTAGCTTTATACACTGTGCCAACTATGAGTTTTTCCCTTTCATCTCTGGCGCGTTTGAGCGCATAGTATTTTCCAATAGCAGTTTTGTACAGCTTATAGGTAAATAGATCCCATAGGCCACAGTGCTCCATAGCACTGTCACGAATTTTTACAAAATCTACAAGTTCACCACTACACTTAGCTTGCGCGTAGTCTTTGTTGATATGGAAGATTAAGTTTTCAAGCTCTCTAATCTCCACCTCAGGAAAAACTTTTGCAACATTTTTGATGATATCTTGGTCAAGATAGGGCATTCAAACCCTCCTGGCGGTTGTCTTATTCAAGAGCTTCCACAACGATGCGTTGTGCAATTTCGATTGTGGCATCTGTTACAGTCCCATCCTTTTTTAGTGTACATTCAAAGATGGTGGTAGTGTTGCTGGTAACTGGTGACGACAACGACCA
>CAZYTF010000021.1:0-18332 GCA_964649535.1 uncultured Candidatus Saccharibacteria bacterium
AGTCAGGTAGAATATTTAGAGTTGAGGCAAACTTATGGCTTAAGGGAACCTTGTATCGGGCTGAAGCGTCTGAAGAGAATTTTGAGAAATCAATTGATGAAGTACGAGATGAACTTGACAAGGAACTACGAAGAGCGAGCGGGAAGCGTGAGACGTTGATTAAGAAAGGAGGTAGAGCTATCAAAGAAATGCTTCGGTTTGGTAAGTAGTCTGTATTTATTTTACGAGATATTAGGAAGGTATGTGGCAAAGTCACATACCTTTTTTCCTTCAGGAATGACTGATTTGATTTCCAGTGTGCCGTCTTTGTCTATGTCGGCATCAATAATCTTAACGCGCTTGCCAGCGTGTATAAAAAATACTGTTGGCCAACCATCGAAGGCACGTATTTTAAGGAGTGCTTGATACGCATCATTTCCTGAAGGTAGATTAAGTGGGTCAAGATGCAGTTCAGCCATTTCCTTGGTAATTTTTCCACAGTGAGTTGCAGCTTCATGGTCTTGGTCTCGAGGCGAAATAGTCCCCGCTATCCATTTTGGAATAGTGCTTGCAAGAAGTTTTCCTCCAAAGTTTGCAAGTTTGCTGTCTAACTCTGTGCCACGAAGTGGCCACTCATTTTCTGCTATTTCATATATTTCTTGTGCGAGTATTGGGCCGTGATCCATTTTCTCATCCATGAGCATAATCGTCACACCAGTCTCACGCATGTCTTGGAGGATTGCGGTTCGAATTGGACTTGCGCCACGAAGTTTTGGTAAGAGGGAGGGGTGTACATTTATGGTTTTGTGCACTGGCATTTCAACCAACCACTTCGGCATGATTTTGTTGTAGGCAACCACAACAAATAAATCTATGCCTTCAAGTGCTTTTTGTATTGAGTCCGCATCTTTTAGAGATTCTGGCTGGAATACAGGTATGTCATGTTCAAGAGCCCACTCTTTGACTTTAGGTGCAGTGAGGAGCTGTTTTCGTCCTGCAGGACGGTCGGGATTGCAGATGATGATGTTTGGCACTATGTCAGCCTTCGCGAGCTCAGCGAGCACCGGAACACCTATTGGCTCACCTCCGAAGTATGCAATTTTTAAATTTTTGTGCGGCATAATTTACCCTTTTGCTTCGCTAATGCCTTGCTCTTTCATTTCTTCCTTAGTCCATACTTTTTCGGCGATGTCTGTAAAGAGGATTCCATCAAGGTGGTTATTCTCGTGTTGGATAATTTGTGATAAAAGACCGCCAGCGCCTCGTTCAAATTCGTCCCCATTTTCATCTAGGGCACGCATTGTTACATTTTTATGTCGTTTTACGAGTCCGTAGTAGTCAGGGATTGAAAGACATCCTTCTCCAACCAGATGTGTTTTTTTTGAAACTTTGATGATTTTAGGATTTATTGCTACGAAAGAGGGAAGCGAATCCCTGTCTTCACTTTGATCTTCTACAAGAAAAAGGCGTTTTGAAATACCAATTTGTGGAGCAGCAATTGCTACGGCAGAAAAACCATCTACGCTATAGGATGTGAGCGCGGCTTTCATGTCTTTGATTAGCTTTACCACTAAGCCATTTTCAAAGTCTTCCTTTGTTATTTCTTCAGCAATCGTGTGAAGTGCTGAGTGTGATTCCGGGACAAGTTTGGCCATATATGTTTGGTACTATAGCGTATTTGCCATAAAAAATCACTATGTATTTTTTATGGGTGAGTGCTTAAATTATTTTCACCGGATTTATTTCTATTTTGATGTATGGAGGAAGGTCGCGCAGTGCTCTTATTAGGTTCTCTGCTGGATAGTTTTTGCGTGAAATGCGTATGAGACCATAGCGAATTGCTTTTGCAGGAGTGGAGAGTGGTCCGCTGTAGCATGCGATGCCATATGTGTTAAAATCTTTTGCAATCGTTTCCTGGATACTTTGCGCCTGCTCTTTAGTACCTTTCCATGAGAGCAGGATAAATACACTATATGGTGGGTACGCCAACGCTTTTCTTACTTCAATTTCACCGTCATAAAATTGGTCCACAAGGCCTTTTGCCGCGAGACCTAAAAGTTCGTCTGGCTCACTGCGGGTTTGTACGAGTAAATCCATGCTTGTGATTTCACGTAGCGACATTAGTTGCGAGAAGACAGTTTCATCAGCGCGCCACGTTGGTACAGCTCGCATCGCTTCATATGAAATGATTGCTGAACATTCTATTGGTTTTGTGAGATATGGGATGGCAAGATTTGTGCCAACGAGAATTGCCTTTTTAGTTTCATAAAATTTTTTTACAATTTGCTTAGCTTTAGCATGAGTGTTTGCTGTTGTGTGGTCCATAAGAAATGTATCGAGCTGCGGAAATTCTTTCTGAACATGTTCAAAGACCTGCTGGATGCCAATCCCTTGTTCACGTAATCGCCAACTGCCACAGTCTGGGCATGTGTCTGCAGCAGGAACACGCTTCCCAGATGTTCCGCAGTAAAACCATCGTAGCTCCTCATTTTCTTTATTGGTTCGCAGTAATGAATAGGGTGCACCCGAGTCTGGACATCTAAAGATATGCCCGCAGTCATTACAGACTACAATTGGCGCAAGTCCACGTCGAGAAGCATAGAGAAATACCCGTCCTCGATTGTCTGTAGTGCGCTTAATCGAATCCCTGAGTTCATCGGTAAGTATTTTGAATACATTGGGTTCTTTTTCGTGTTGCGTGACGATGAGTGAACTTTGAAACTGTAGCCGCTTAGTGTGTTCGTCGTATGTCGTGTATAAGTCTTCGCGTCTTAGTATCTCATCTTCAGTTTGTGGCACTGTGTCACCAATAATAATAGAACAACCAGTTACCTTGGCGTAGATTTTAAGAGCGTCACGTGAGTCGATGTATGGTCGAGTGCGTGAGACGTAATATTGACTGCCTGATGCCTCGATGATTATCGTAGTGATGTCATGTCGACTTAAGAATGCAAAATTCGGTGTTGTGATGATGAGTTTTGATTGGCTCAGATCTTCAAAGTCTTTATACGAAGCGTCCATCTGGCGCTTAGTGTGGCTGCTCGAAAATGTTACTACTCGCTTCTCAATTCCTATTGATAGTAGTACTTTTGCCCGTTCAACATCTACTGATGTGGGTACTACAAACAGTACTGAGCCACGGTGTGCAAAAGACTGACGTATGTAACTTCGGTACGCAACAAATCTGTCTTTGGCAGTGTCGGTGAGTATCGCAGGAGTGCTGACCTCAGCATACATGTGGTCGGGTAGTTGCGGATATGAGCGCAATCCTGAACGTATGTCTGGCGGAAGTAGTGCAAACAATACAGAGCCAATGTGTGCAGGTAGCCGCTCGCAAATTTTTTCTGCTGTCTGTATAACTGAAGTTGGTATTTTGGGTGCGTCCGGCTGGGCCTCAAGTTTTTTAAGTGAAAATGTAGCAGTTCGGAGTGCAGTTTTTGCCATTCCAACAGGTTTTGTGCTTGTGACAATTCCTTCAATTTTTGAATTTCTGATGGGTACTGTGAGAATTGTTCCGGCGCTGTATTCTAGCGAGGAATAATATGAAAGTGATTCAATGCCGACGCCTTTCTTAAGTGGAATAACCTCGATAACAAACATGGAGAGGTATTATAGCAAATAGCAAAAACTATGTTTGAAAATGTAGTTGGATTAGCGACTATAAAAAAGCTGTGGCATAGTAGCCACAGCTAAGTTAATTAATACGTGACTACAATGTGCATGTCTGAGTCTCCGTCAGGAATAATCTGAAAGACCCGGACTCCATGCATATCGCCAAGGTCAAACGAATGAACCTGCTCACCAAGTTTGCTTGTTTTTCTACACATGTCTCCAACTATTCTTTTTTGGATATCGGGTGGAAGCCCAATTATTTCCTCGCTAATCACACCTGGAATAAATTCAACTTGGATAGTTTTGCTATCAAGTTGGTATTCAAGATAAGCTTTTGCAGAGTCATTTTTTTTACTACAAAGATCTTCAATCGTATCCTCGAAGAGGTTGCGTAGTGTTGATTCAAGGTGAGTAGCCGCAGTGTTCATCTTTTCAATTGTCTGTGTTCTACTAGCCATTTGTCGCTCCATGTTTTGTTTACTTTGAGTATCTCAAGATTGATGTACTATCGCAATCTCGCTCAATGTAATAATTTTCAGTACTACAAAACTATAGTAGTTCTAAGTTAGAAGTCAAATTAGAACTCCTCAAAATAATTTACTTTTGCACCAAGTGAGTTGAGGCGCTCGACTAAGTTCTCGTATCCACGATTGATACTGTAGATATTTCGAAGTACTGAGCGTCCTTCTGCTCCGAGCATTGCTATGAGGAGAATTGTTGCAGGGCGGAGTGCTGGTGGGCAAATGAGTTCATTTGCACGGAGTTTGGTTGGGCCGGTAACATAAATGCGGTGTGGGTCAGCAAGCATTGTCTCAGCACCAAGTTTGTCTAGTTCAGTAAAGTATAGGGCTCGCTTTTCATACACCCAGTCATGTATAAGTGTTTGGCCTTTAGCTTGGGTAGCTATGACTGCAAAGAAGGGAAGGTTGTCAATGTTGAGTCCTGGGTACGGTCGAGCATAGACTTTCTCGTGTAGTGACACAAGTTTAGAAGGTGCTGTAGTGATGTCAATAAGGCGCGTTGTTCCATTGAAACTCCTATACTCCTTGGATTTTTTGTATTTAAATCCCATTTTTTCAAGCTTCAGCAATTCAAGTTCGAGGAAGTCGATTGGGCATCGTGTGATAGTGATACTTGAATGAGTCAGAATCGCGGCGGCAATAAAGAACATTGAGTCAGTCGGGTCTTCTGAAAGCGTATAGGTGATGTTTTTATCAATCCGTTTAACCCCGGTCACGGTAAGTGTAGTCGTTCCTACGCCTTCAATTTTGACACCGCACTCTTTCAAAAACGCACAAATCTCTTGCACCATATAGTTCGAAGAAGCATACTTAATAGTCGTGATGCCTGTAGATAGTGCTGCAGCAAAGAGTACGTTTTCAGTGACTGTATCACCTGATTCATACAGAATTATTTCTTCCGGCTGCTTAAGGTTGCATTTTATTTTAAACGCATCATCCGTTGTGTCGATATGTACACCAAAATGCTCAAGTCCATAAAAGTGTGGACGGACTGTGCGACTGCCAAGTTTGCAACCGCCAGATTGGGGGAGTGAAAATGAATTGAGTTGATGAATCAGTGGGCCGATAAACATTACGATGCTACGTGTCCGTCGAGCGGCTTCAGTATCGATGTTTTTGAGATTAAATTTTTTTGGTGGTTGGATAGAGAGGGTGTTTTCGTTCCATTCAATTTTGACACCGATGCTCTCAAGAACTTCAATGATTCTGTACACTTCTTCGATTTTTGGAACACGCTTGAGTGTAGTTTTTCCTTTGTTTAGAAGTGAGGCACATAAAAGCCCGACCGCACCATTTTTTGAGGTATTTGTCTCAATGGTTCCTTTCAATTTCCTTCCTCCATGAATTTCGATATTCATAGAACCAGGTGTCGAGGTAAGAATGTTTCGGTTAAGAGCTTTGCTTATTTTTTTGACCATTTCGGTACTGATGTTTTGATTGCCACTTTCTATACGCGCAATTGCACTTTGTGTGGTGTTCAGCTTTTTAGCGAGCGTTGCTTGGGTCATTTTAGCTTCTTCTCGCACTGTGGTGATACGTGTTCCTATATTTTCCATATACATCAATATAGCATGGATGCTATATTTTTAAAGAGATGATATGTGTATTATACTAATAATGAGTTTATTTGTTCAAACAGGAGGATATTATGGCTGATGAATACACAATTAGGCGTGTGACAAGTGCCTTTAAGTTTGGGAAAAAAGATTCTTTCCCGCATGAGCACCCTGCCGGACTTTCTGAAAATCAAGCAATCACAATTGCTATTGACCTGAACAACGGTCGGGATAATAAGCATTGTGACTTCTATGTTGTCTTCAAAGATGATGAACCGTACTGGTCACCAGAAAATAAAGAAGTCACTTCCTCTCAGTAGTTCTGACTATCTTGAGCACAACAAATATGTTGTGCTTTTCTTTTTTGTAAAAACAGATACTATTGATGTTCATGTGGCAATCTTTCTCACCTAAGCTTGGTATTGATTTGGGGACAACAAATGTGCTCGTGTTTGTTCCTGGCGAGGGCGTTGTTCTCAATGAGCCTTCTGTAGTGGCGGTTTCTGATGATAATAAAGTGCTTGCGGTTGGCATTGAAGCTAAGCGCATGATTGGACGCACACCAGAAAGCATTCGTGCATACCGTCCGATGAAGGACGGCGTCATCGCTGATTATCGCGTTACTGAAGCAATGCTTCGTTATTTTCTCCAAAAGGCTACAGGAAGATTTAACATTTTTAGGCCAGACGTAATGATTTCAGTTCCTGCTGGAGTAACTTCTACAGAGAAACGGGCGGTTGTTGAGGCAGCTGCAAAGGCTGGAGCACGGAATGCCTATGTAGTAAAAGAGCCGATTCTTGCCGCGATTGGTGCCGGTGTTCCAATATATGAACCACAAGGACATATGATTGTAGATATCGGAGGGGGGACTATTGATGTTGCAGTCATTTCACTTGGAGGTATTGTTGCCGCAAACTCTGTAAAGTGTGCAGGGAACAGAATTGATGCCGCAATAATTGATTATATTAAGAAAACCCGCAACTTGGCGATTGGCGAAAAAACTGCGGAGGATATCAAAATTCAGATTGGCTCTGCGCTTCCTCTTGAAGAAGAGCTGGTGATGGATATTAAAGGTCGTGATTTACTCTCGGGACTTCCACGAACTACTGAGCTTAAAACCAACGAAGTTGTCCGGGCTATTTCACGAGAATTACGTGAGATGGTAAAAGCTATTAAGGATGTGTTTCAAGAAACTCCACCCGAACTCGCGGCAGACATCATTGATCATGGCATCATTATGACTGGGGGCACCTCACAATTACGCAATTTTCCTGAGCTTATTAAACGCAGAACCAATGTAAAGGCTGTTTTGGCAGATCAGGCTCTATTCTGTGTTGCGAAGGGGACGGGTATTGCACTTGAACACTTGAGTGCATACAAAAAGAGTATTATTACTAAACGATAGTTGTTGCAAGTGGGGTAATGAGTAATGAAAAAGCGGCAGAAACAACGTTTCTGCCGCCCGTGTTATGTAGTCTTGCTTGAGAAAAAAATTAAATCCCGTATGTAGAAGCTAAAAATGTCCTTATCTACTTTTGAACGATTTTCTGAAACCATCATACTTAAAATAGTTCTGATGGCAATTACTTGTTACTCTTTTCCACCTCTGAAGTGGCAGGAAATGTGGTTGGTACATATATAATGAATTGGTGAATGAACAAATTTCAAAATTCTCATCTCCCGATGAGGAGATAGCGTTTTTGCGTAAGCAGATTTCTGAAAAAGAACGTGAGCTACTTGAACGTGAGTCAGAAACTAATACTGTAGATATTGAAAATGTCGGAAGAGAACAGCTGCATGAATACGGCACCTTTACGCCGAACACAATACTTTCAAAAGAAAATCAGCTAGAAGGTGATGCGCTCGCGACTGAAGTTGCTTCAGTGGAAATGTCTTCTGACCCGACTGAGGAGATTGTACGCATTGCACTTGAACAAGGTATCTACAATGCACTCACCGTTATGCAGAAATCAAAAAATGCACATATGACTGACGACGTGCACAGTAGATTGATAGCCCTCATTAAAGAGGGGACACAGGTTCAGAACCTTAAGGAAAATGTGCCGCCCTGGCAGTTACTGCATATGACATTGTTTGAAGTCTCACTTCCAGAATTTGCAGACAAGGAAGATGCTGGGCATCAACTCAAAGTACTTGCAGGCATGATGGAGCAGTTTTATGCAGGTATGCAAACCGTGGGTAAGGGAAATAAGAATGAGCACTACGTTTTGGAGGTTGCTTCTCCTGCTGAAAGTGATGAGATAATTTTCTACGTTGCGGTGCCAAATACATACATTGACCTCTTTACAAAGCAAATTCACTCTTTATATCCTGATGCACGGCTGCTTGAGCAACAGCATGATTATAATATTTTTGTAGAAGGCGGAACTTCACTTTTGTCAGTGGGAACACTTAAAAAGCATCCAATATACCCACTTAAGATTGCAGAAGAGTTTGAGTCAGACCCACTTGCCGTTCTCTTAAATGCATTTTCTAAGATTGAGAAGAACGTCGCAGGTGCTTCAGTACAGTTTGTTGTTAAAACTGCGCCAATAAAATATCGTACAAAGTACGAAAATATCATTGAAAAGGTTCGCGAAGGCGTAAAACCTAGAGATGCAATTTCTCGTAGTACACTTGGAGGAGAATTGGTGCATACAGTGAAAGAGGTGTTCACGTCCGGTGAAAAGAAAGAAAGCGAGATGCTCCAGTCTCGTGACATCGATCAGACTGCAATTGAAGAGTTTACCGAAAAAATTCAGTCACCTTTTGTAGACGTAAATATACGTATTGCTGTTTCTTCGCGTGACGAGTTTCAAGCTCAACAAATCCTCTCTGAAATTGAATCAACGTTTTATCAGTTTGAAAACACGCAAGGAAATTCACTTCCGTTTAATAGATTGGCAGGCAAAGCGGCTCAAGAACAAATCAAAGCGTATTCCTTTAGAGAATTTTCTTCAAAATTTGCACAGACACTTTCTATTAAGGAGTTGGCGACGCTTATTCATTTCCCTGGAGTAGGGATTGGGTCATCGCCAAATTTCAAACAATCAAACACCAATACTGCAGCAGCACCGTCTGAACTTCCTGACACTGGTACACTTTTGGGTATCAATGAACATAGGGGTGTCAATAAAGAGATTTATGTTACTGAGAAAGATCGTATGCGCCACTTCTACATCATTGGGCAGACGGGTACAGGTAAGTCCGTCTTTATGAAAAACCTCATCATTCAGGATATCCAGGCAGGGCATGGTGTCTGCATGATTGATCCACATGGCACAGATATTCAAGATGTCGTTGCGTCGGTTCCTAAAGAACGTCAAAAAGACATTATCTATTTCGACCCTTCTAACTTAGAGCATGTCGTTGGACTCAATATGTTGGAGTTTGATCCTCAACGTCCTGAACAAAAAACATTTGTTGTGAACGAACTATTTTCAATCTTCCAGAGATTGTACGGCGCAAACCCAGAAAGTATGGGGCCGATGTTTGAGCAATACTTTAGAAACGCAACATTGCTTGTGATGGAGGACCCTGAAAGTGGTAGTACTCTTATGGATATTTCTCGAGTAATGTCAGATGCAGCGTACAGAAATATGAAGCTCGAAAAAGCTAAAAATCCAGTTGTTGTACAGTTCTGGAAAGAAATTGCTACAAAGGCAGGAGGTGAAGCTTCGCTTGAGAATATTGTGCCGTACATTGTTTCAAAGTTTGATGTCTTCACCGCTAACGACTATATGCGGCCGATTATTGGTCAACAAAAATCATCATTCGATTTTAGAAAGGTCATGGATGAACGAAAGATTCTTCTTGTGAATCTTTCAAAAGGCCGTCTCGGGGAAATTAATGCAAACCTTATTGGTATGATTATGGTCGGAAAAATACTCATGGCAGCGCTTTCGCGCGTCGATACTCCGAGTATGGATTTTGCACCATTTTTCTTACATATTGATGAGTTCCAAAATGTTTCAACAGACTCTATTGCGTCAATACTTTCCGAGGCACGAAAATATAAGCTTGGCCTTGTTGTAGCGCATCAGTTTATTGCACAACTCGATGAGAAAATACGTGATGCAGTTTTTGGAAACGTAGGATCGATTGCTGCATTTCGTGTTGGTTCTGAGGATGCGGAATTTTTAGAGCATCAGTATAAGCCTGTTTTTGAAGCAAAAGACTTGATGAATATTCCAAATTATAATTCTTATGTTCGGCTTTTGGCTGACGGCACACCGACAAAGCCGTTTAGTATCAAAACACTCCCGCTCCCCGAGGTGGAAGTAGGTGGCGCTGCTCGCATTATTGAAGAAAGCCTAAATGCCTACGCACGACCTAGAGCTGAAGTAGAGGCTGAGATATCCTCACACTATCAAGCATAATTCTTTGTAACACAGTATACTAAATTCTATGTCAAGACGTCACACATCGGAAAACTCTGAAGGAGGTTTCTCAGGTAAACGAGGTGTAAGAGCTCTAGGATCTCCAACACCTGAAGAATTAGCGCAGCATACTTCTATGACAGAAATTCCTGCTCTGAAGCATACACCAAAGCCTAGGCGAAGATCGTTTGAAGAGGTCGCATTTGAGGAGGCTGAAAAAAATAAACCAGCACCTGAAAAACTTGATGTACCCAGCAGCTCAGCCTTTGAAGATGAGGTTATTCCAAGTAATCTGTATACTAAATTAAATTCAATTGAAGTAGAGGCAGGAAAATTTGCTACAGAGTTGAAAACGTTGCAGACAGAAAACAGCACCGAGAAATTTAATGATGAACTTGCCAAATTTAATGCCACATATAAAGCGTATGTAGCTTTAAATAAAGAAACTTTTGATAAAATAAATGGAAGTGCATCGGTAATTGGAGAAAACATAACACAATTACGTGAGTTATTTGAAGGTCTGAAAACGAGCCATAAAATACTTACGGAATTGGCTGGTAAAACTGATGCTTCTCCAGAAGCAGGGACTGACGCAGTACCTCATGAACGTGCAGATTCTTTGACTTCAATCAGTCAGCAGGAGGTGAAACAAATCGACGGTATGCTTGCTCAAGCTGACCGGATTCTTAAACTGAGAACAAGCCGCCGCAATGTTTTGGGAAAAGTCACAGATAAAGAAGCTCGAGAACGATCAGCCAGCTATGCAGAGTCCCGAAAATCCATAGCGGCTCTGAAAAGAAAGTTGAAATCATTGCGTGAAGGAGGGAGTAAGAATACGGAGGCGGCTTTAGCTGAAATTAAAGATATTCGGAAACAGCTAGCTGCGCACCTTACTGCTTTTCGTGCAGATTTTCCTGTGGAGCAAAAAGATGTGCAACAAGATCTCGAAAATAATAGTGAGGTTAAGCCGACATTAGATGATCTTAATGCTGCTGCTCCGGTTCGTCATAACAAGTATACAATGGAAGCAAATTCAGATTATTCTGTTAACAATATCATTGCAAGTATTGATGCAGATATAGATATGCTTAAAAAACATCTTGATTTGGATTTTCCTAACACACACACACCTCCCCACGAAAGCCCGGATGCTGAATCAAAGGAGGTGGATGCAATATATGAATCTATATTTAAAATTAGCGAAAAATTAGAACTCTTGCGGGAAATAGATACTGAATCCTGGAAGGAGGGCCACAAGAATTTGCTGGATTCAGTTAAAAAATTCATTGCGCAGTATGAACAAATGAACGAGACAAAACCATCAGAGGTCGCTATTGAAAAACTCCGTACACTATTAGGAGAAGTTGAAAATAATTACCAATTGCTCGAAAAGCTAGCGGATGAGGGTGCCGAATCACCTGAAGACAATATAGAGAATTCCGAGACAACAACTGAACAATCTCAACATGAAGAAGGTTTTGCATCGCCAGAAGATATCGATGAAATGATGAAGTACGTTGATGCGTTGCTGTTTGACGCTAACTTGCAGATAGAGAAAGCAGAAGAATTATCAGAGGGCATTACTAACTCATTAGCAAATAGTAGCGCAGTTAATTCAGAAACAGATTATGTAGACAAAATTGATGCAGTTAATAAAGTAACTAAAGCTCAAAATTTTTATGATTCACTAAGGCTGTTTAGGGATCGTCTGAGTCAATTTACTGGTGATAAACCAAAAAAGCTTTCAAATGAAAACAGAGACCATTTTTCTATGAAATTGTCAGAGATCCGGGAAAGCTTTGATGATGTAGCGCCCTTAAAGATTTCAGATAATCAAGTACCAGAAACGAGTGAAATGGTCGCTTCGGCAGTACGCTCAGAGGCATTGGATCCAGCTAATGAAGTAAGTGCTGAAAGTGAAGCAGTTAAAGAAGCATTGCGACGTTCATCGGTAAAAATAGCTGACCTTTCAAAGCGTTATGAAATACTCCCGAGATTTATAGATAAAAATGCAACTGACCCAGTAACACTTTCTAAGAAAGAAGAGTTGGAGTATGTTAAAAAGCGTCTCGATGAGGAGCGAGTTCTTTACGATACATTGCTCTCAGGTAATAATGGCGCCTCTTTAGAAAAAGAGAGAAAAAAAACAGTTACTGAAAAAATTCTGGGCTCACTTAAAGGAGTCGTGGATGCGTGGCGTGGAAAGAGTAATGCAGAGGACCTTTCAGAAGGTGGCATAAAAAAGACTTACCTTTCACTTCGTGGAATTTTTAAGAAGCCAAATACAAGTCCGCGTGCACGCCGTACAGCATCCCGTGTTGCACTTACTTTGGCTGCGACACTTTTTCCTACTATCGTAGACGATGCAGATAAGCTCTATCAATCACTTCCATACGTTTCTTCTGAACCTACAATTCCAAGGTCTGCAGGAGATGCATCGAAAGGTGAACAAGGTGTGCTTTCTCAATCTGAAGTAGGAGGTAAATCAGAAAAAGTGACAGGCATAGACAACAAGCCTCCGCAAAAAAATGAATCACCAGAATCGTATTCCTACACAGTTCCCCAAGATGGTTACGTGACACAGGGTATCTTTGATATGTGGAATAGCAATCCAGAACTTATAAAAATTCCAAGCATGACTGGAAGGGCTTTTAAGCGATTGCTCGATGAAGCAGATGAATACATCGAATTAAGTCCTGAACGTCAAACGAAAATGGCTAAAGATATGGGATTGCGTTCTACCAAGATTGATCTTGTATATCCAGGGGAAAAGATTAACCTACGTCCATTCATTGATGTAGTAGAAATGCTAGCAAATAAATAAAATTCGTATGGATACTTCACTATTGAAAAAGGATATTGCAACAACCATGGATATTCAGAGTCTGTCCACTAAAGATCAAGCTGCATTCTTGGCTGAGGTTGGAGATGTCATTCTTGAGACTTCACTGATGCGTTTTTCAAGTATTTTGAGTGAGCCACAACATGTTGCGCTTCAAGAATACCTTGAAACTGAGCCAGAGCCAGATGTGCTCATGAATCACCTCGTTGAGCATTACGAAGAGTTTAAGGATATTTTGGAGGCAGTGACGCTTGAGTTTAAGGAGGATGCAATGAAAGCTATTGCAGAAGAAAAGTAATGCACATATTCACAGGTAAGTTCTGTGATGTCATGCAGCTTTCTGATGTATACTTATCAGTGATATGGATCAAGTTGTGGCAGGTTCTTTAACGAATGGTTCTTCTGCACCTCAAGCGAGGAAAGAGACTTTCGAAGTAGATACCCAATCTGGGGTGCTTAGTTTTTTGCGCGCAATACACAGAAGTGACATCAATCAAGATCTTAAGAATGATCTCAGAGATGCAATTTTCGCATACACAGTAAATGGGACACAAAAAAATATACTGAGGGAGCTTAGCGAAGAAGCAGGTTTTACAGTAGATATTCAAACTCCACCAGCCCCAATTGAAAAAGAAGTTGGGCAGACAAAAAAAGTAGATTCTACTTTCAGTAGAATGAGGCAGGTTCCGCAATTTACATCACCAACTCATCCAAATGAGCTCGTTCAGAAGGATATTAATGAATCCAACGTCGTTGTGTCTGAGCTACAAAAAGTTGCTGATATAAAAACAGACGTGTTAGATACCCCGCTTTCTGTACCAGAAATTCCTCAAGAGAAGGTACGTGTTGGTGGTGAAAAGTCATTGGTGCGATCTGTCACTGATACCGTTAAGGAGCACTCAGTTGTTGATGAGAGTGAAGTTACTCCAGCACAAGTGCCGACAACCCCGTCTCCTGTCCCTGTAGATAAGAATGTAGAAAATCCCATGGTGCGCATTAAAGAAATCAAGCGTGCTGTAAATGAAAAAGTCGGGAATCCAATAAGCCTTATTGATACACATGAAAAAATTGGAAGGGAATATATGAACGCACTTTTGGCTGCGATGAAAACCTCAAATGGCGGCAGTGCAGCTGAGGTAGCATCAGCAATGAAACGACTTGAACAAGTATTTGAAACTGTTGCAGGATTAGATTTGTCAAAAAATATTGTAAAAAGCGAAAGTACCGCATCAGATTTTATTGAAGCAGAGAAGCACGTAGACAATTCTCCTGTTTCTGGTGAGGTACGTAAGGGAGTTGATGGTGCGCCAACAGCTCAGACTGAAGTTCCAGATGAAACGAGTAAGGTTTTGGAATCACCGGAAACTTCAACGGTACACAATGAGATAGATGGCTCTACTGTATTAGAATCAGTACCTAAGTCAGAGCCTAAAATCAAAGTAGAATCAGAGCCAGTAGACGTTACTACTATTGATATAGAACCAAAGCTAGCTACGTCAGTTTTGAAACCAGAAGAAATACACCAACCTTTGAGTAGTGTGGAACAAAACTTGTCCTCTGTAGCTGATGCAGAGACTGCAGTGGAGAAAAATGTTGCACCTTCAAAAATAGAACCTATGGTTTCGGTTGCTAAAGAAGAACAGCTACAAAAATTGATGCAACAAAATAGAGTCAAAGAAGTTGCTGATGTTAAGCAAAAGGAAGAAGCAGAACGCTCAACTATGGATCCACTTATGGCACCTGAAGTGAATGCTGGGCTAAACCAGCTGCTCTCTGAATGGAGTCTCTTTAAGAGTAGCGGCTTTTTTGGAACGGGACCAAGTGGTGCTGACCATGTTCTCTATAAGAAATTAGCACCACTGACGATGGCGGCTGTTATTGCTGGCAGGTTTGAGGGTTCAACTCCGCAGATTAAACAGAGTATTACTGATTATATGAATGGTTGGCGTTATGAAGAAGGTGTTGTGCACGAACACGCAGAAACATTTGAACATTATTTAAAGAAAGTTATTCGACATATCCTCGATAAACAGAAAGCAGAGAAAGAGAAAAAGCCAGTAGCGTAGTGGACTCCTATCTTTTTATGGCACATACTATGCTTATGCAACATCATGCGTTTTTGTATACAAGTCGAGCTTCAGCAGAATCTTTTCTAACTGAATCTCAAAATCGTACCTCAGAAGATGTAACTCATGTTCAGGTTGAAATGTTTGGCATTGATGACGCTAGAGCGCTCACACAACAATCTATACAGCGGCCGCTTAAGGATGTAAAAAGAACTTTTGTTATTATTACAAATAATGTGACCTCTGAAGCACAGAATGCTCTTTTGAAATTGTTTGAAGAGCCTCCAGAGACTGCTGAGTTTCATCTCGTACTCCCTAAAGGTGGTTTATTACTTCCGACACTTATGTCTAGGTTGTCGCTTGTGGATGACCGAGTGTTGTCTACAATCGAAATAAATGAAGTGTTCGATTCGTTTATGGCAGCTACATATGGTGATCGCTTAAGTATGATTACAGAATATACCAAAGCAAAGGACACAACTAAAATGGAATTGTTGGTGCGTGGTGCGGAACATTTTGTCCATGCAACTAAAAATACTTCTATGCTGAAGACAATTTCTTTTTTGACGACGTATTTTGGAGCTCGTGGTTCATCCTCAAAAATGCTGCTAGAAGCTTTGGCAGTTTCGCTACCAAAAACATAGCATATGATACAATACCGATATTAAATTCAGATTTATGATTGATTTTGAAAAAAGAAATAAAGAAGTCGTAGAGTGGCTACAAAGTGAATATGTGGGTATTCGTACTGGACAGGCAACACCAGCGTTACTTGATAGTATAAAAGTTGAAAGTTATGGTTCTCGAATGCCAATTAATCAAGTTGCATCAGTTGGCATTGAAGATGCTCGAACATTGCGTATTTCACCTTGGGATGTTGGTCAGATTTCAATAATTGAGAAAGCTGTACGTGATGCTGATCTCGGTGTTTCGCTGGCGTCTGATTCGTCAGGACTTCGAGTGATTTTTCCAGAACTCACCAGTGATAGACGAGTTCAGCTCTTAAAACTAGCTAAGCATAAACTTGAGGAT
Source organism: uncultured Candidatus Saccharibacteria bacterium (assembly GCA_964649535.1). Taxonomy (GTDB): domain Bacteria; phylum Patescibacteriota; class Minisyncoccia; order Phycocordibacterales; family UBA918; genus OLB19. The sequence continues at coordinate 15,988 of CAZYTF010000021.1, forward strand.
TCAAGGGTTTCACTCCGCTCTGCACGAGATGAAATGATGAAAGATATTGATAAACAACAAAAGGAAGGTGAAATCAGTGAGGATGACAAATTTACCCAAAAAGAAACTATCCAAAAGAAAGTTGATGCAACAAATCGAAGGCTTGATGAACTCTACGATCAAAAGGAAAGAGAAATAAGCAAATAGCTATGTTCATAGTTCTTTTCTTAGCTGTTTTATTTGTATTAATACTCGTCCATGAATGGGGGCATTTTATTGTTGCCAAGAAAACTGGTATGCGAGTCGATGAATTTGGTATTGGGTTTCCTCCAAAACTTTTTGGTAAAAAATGGAACGGAACCGAATATACTTTGAATGCATTGCCCATTGGTGGCTTTGTGAAGATTTTTGGAGAAAACTCTGAGGATGCAGCATCGTCAAAAGCTGCTGGAGTTCCGATTACAGATTCGTTTACTTCAAAGAGTAAGTGGGCACAGGCTGCGGTACTTATAGCTGGTGTGACGATGAATGTTATCTTTGCCTGGGTGCTGATAGCTCTAGCCTTAATGGTTGGCGTTCCGACGGCTGTTTCTGAAGACTCGGCTACAAATGATGCGGTACTCACAGTTGCCAGTGTGTTACCCAATACTCCTGCAGGAGAAGCTGGTGTGCCCGTTGGTGCAGAAATTTTATCCTTGCAAGCTGGTGATGTGTCCGCAGAAGGGCTTACACCAACAAAATTTAAGTTATTCACACAGACGCACTCTGGCGAACCACTTGAGATGACGTACGCCATAAATGGAGAACAAAAGAAAACAACGCTCGAACCTGTTCCTGGCCTTATCACTGGTGATGCGCAACAGCTCGCTGTGGGAGTGACTTTATCAATGGTTGAAGAGCAGTCATTTCCCATACACGAAGCTTTCTATGAAGCTGCTTTAACTACGTATCATTCTTTGGGAGCAATTGCTGGCGGACTTTCTTCACTGATTTCTCAAAGTGTACACGGCACAGCAGATTATTCACAGGTCGTCGGACCAATAGGTATTGCAGGTCTTGTAAATGATGCGGCAAAGTTTGGTATTACCTCACTTATGCTTTTTACTGCTATGATTTCTTTGAATCTTGCAATCATCAACATGCTCCCACTTCCTGCCCTTGATGGTGGGAGACTCGTGTTTGTTGCAATTGAAGCAGTTACACGTAAGCAAATAAATCCAATCTGGGTTGCTCGCATTAACATTGCTGGCTTCCTGTTGTTAATGCTTCTTATGGTAGTTGTGACGTATGGAGACATTGTAAAACTAATATAAAAAACCCCACTACACTTAAAAAGTTTTTTAAGTGTAGTGGGGTTTGTCATTGTCGCTTAACAATTACAGTCAGGCATCCAACAAGGCTTACTGCAGCAATTATTTGAAAAAATACTACTGCTTTGTCGTTGGTCAAGCTATCAACAGCCAGTGAAAGTAGGGCGCATAGTATCAGCCATCCGCCCATGAATGCTAATTTTGTAATCATTGTTTTTCCTCTGCTAATCTTTGGTATTTATAACATTATATTTGTAGAAACAGTATATTTGGTTATAAATTGATATACACACAAAGTAAGGTAGAATATGAAAGATATGGCACTAAAAAGTTTACTTTTTAGTGCCGATGTTATCGTATGAAAAAATTACTTACATATCATTATTCTCCATGTCCCATTTGGGTATTTTAAAGTGTTTTCAAACATAAATTTATACTATTAATTACTTACTATGAGACAAACACAATTATTTACAAAAACACGGAAAGAGGCACCTGCAGATGAAGCCTCAAAAAATGCGCAACTTTTAATCCGAGCTGGATATATCCATAAAGAGATGGCTGGCGTATACGCATGGCTTCCACTAGGTCTACGAGTTCTTGAGAATATAAAAAAAATTGTACGGGAAGAAATGGATGCAATTGCCTGCCAGGAACTCATCATGACATCTTTGCAACGCAAGGAGCTATGGGAACAAACATCCCGATGGAGTGACGAGGTTGTCGATGTGTGGTTTAAATCTCAGCTAAAAGCTGGAGGGGAAGTAGGACTTGCGTGGAGTCATGAAGAACCAATCGGCAACATGATGAAAAACTACATCAGTAGCTACAAGGATTTACCTGTGTATGTATACCAATTTCAAACAAAACTTCGTAACGAAATGCGGGCAAAAAGTGGAGTTATGCGAGGACGTGAATTTGTCATGAAAGACGCTTATACTTTTTGTGTAGGTGAGGATGATCATAATGCTATATACGAAAACATGAAGGTTGCGTATATGAAGGTGTTTGAACGTCTTGGTATTGGTGATGATACGTACATAACATTTGCCTCAG
>CAZYTF010000022.1:0-18332 GCA_964649535.1 uncultured Candidatus Saccharibacteria bacterium
AGATGCGCTTGGCGTACGTCCAGCACCAGCAGATTTTAGTCGTGAATCGTTCAGCAATAAAAGACCTCGAAGTGCTGGGTCTGATAATGAACGTCCATCAAGACCACTTGTAGAATCCCCAATACAAAATTAATTTATTTTGTAATAAGAACCCTGTTTAGTTGTATTAGTAGTTGAACTAATACAATAAAACATGAAATTAATCAGAACTAATAAGTGGTACATCATAATTACAGCTATATTTGCAGTAGGCATGTACTATTATTTCAATATATATTCTACGCAAGCGGCCGAAGAACCAGTGTCCTTTTATGTAGTTGACGCAGTCGAGCGGGGCGAAGTAACCTCTGGTATTCAAACCACTGGTGATATCGTAGCTGCGCAAAAATTAGACATTGATGTGTACAAGCAGCTTAGTCGGATTGATGTGGTAAATGTACAAAACGGTAGCCATGTTGACGCGAACGACGTACTCATTTCTTTTGATAAGAGTGATGCTTATGTTGATACTCAATCTTCAAAAGCAAGTGTGGCCGAAGCAGCTTTGTCGCTCCAGACCGCTCAAACTAATGCAAGCGATCCAAACACTCAAATTAGCATTAAAGAGAATCAGATTGTTGGATATCAAAAAATCATCACAGATGCCGAGCAAGATAAAGTTGATGCCTATCGTAATTTTTTGAATGAAGATTTAGAGGTTACACCTCACACTGATCGATACTCAGCGCTTGATGATAGAACAGAACCATTATTATCCGGTCGGTACGTTAACGATACAGAAGGTCAATATATTATTGAAGTGTACGCTTCTGGAGCAGACTCTGGTTATAGTTATCGAGTGAGCGGTCTAGAGACAATGGCCGAGTCAGTCATATTTGGTAAGGCTGTAAATCTTGGTAGTCGTGGACTTAAGATTACTTTCCCTGACGATACGAAAACAAATGATAAATGGATTGTGTATGTTCCAAATACTGAAATTGCTACCTATTTTGAGACAGAAAAAAACTACAAAGAAACAGTTGCTAACTTAGAAAGGATTATTGCTGATGCTAAAGTCAATCTTGTAAACACAGAACAAGAATTACAAAATCTGCAAGAAGTCGATACAGGTAGTTATCGTGACTTAACAATTGAAAAAGCTGAAGCAAATTTGGCTGTAGCAAATCAGCGTCTGTATGAAAATTACGATATTGTACAAGAACGAGATATAGTTGCTCCGTTTTCAGGGACGGTAGAAGGAATGGAGAATGTGGTGGTAGGAGCGACACCGACTGGTGGTACTAGCGACACTATAAACCTAGGAACACTTATTTCTGATGAATTTCTAACAACGTTTTCCCTAGGAGCAACTGATGTTGCAAAGGTTTCAGTTGGTCAAAAGGTTATGGTAACAGTTACATCATTTGCTCAGCAACCAGTGTTTGAAGCAATTATTACACAGATTAGTTCGTTGCCAGAGTCAACTGGTGTTGCTCAGTACGAAGTACAGGCTTTACTTACATACGATAGAGCGACATCCGAAACGATTTTGCGTGAAGGTATGCTCGCGGACATCGAGGTGGTTGAAGAAGAGAAACAAGATGCACTTCGAGTACCTACTTCTGCAATTACGTATGAACAAGGTTCAGCAAAAGTAACAGTGGTTGATCAGCTTACAGAGGAACAACAGCAACAAGCGGCCCGACTGGGTATTATACGAACTGAAGGTACAACAGTAGACACCTATGATGTGGACGTAGAACTCGGTATTACTGGTCAATACTTTGTCGAAATTATTAGTGGACTAAATGAAGGAGATATTATTGTTGCTTCGACACTGTCAGAAACCACAACTGAGCCAGTAGTGCAACAAGCTGGATTTGGTCTTCCAGGTGGCGGCACGAGGCCAACCGGAGCTACAGGTGGTGGTGGTAATAGAACCGCAAACTAAATATGGTAACTGCTGCAACAAAAGCTAAGGTTATTGAGCTGAAAGATATTTCAAAAAGTTTTTACCTGGCGGGTGGTACTGAGGTGCCGATTCTACATAATGTGGACATGACCGTGTATGAAGGGGCCATGATTGCTATCTTAGGCCCATCTGGATCAGGTAAGTCAACCTTGATGAATATTATTGGTGGCTTGGATATAGCGACACAAGGAGAGTATTACTTCAGCGGTCAATCAGTAGAAGATATGTCATCTGATGAACTGGCTGAACTACGTTCAACCGATATTAGTTTCATATTCCAATCATTTCATTTGCTGCCAGGAAAAACAGTATATCAAAATGTGATGTTGCCACTAATTTACCAACGTTCATTCACTGGTGATTTTGATGAGTATGTGGCCCATGCTTTACAACGATCTGATCTCGAAGAGTCTCACTGGCACAAAAAACCTAATCAACTTTCTGGTGGACAACGCCAGCGAGTAGCTATTGCGCGTGCCTTGGTTGCGCGTCCAAAATTACTTTTAGCCGATGAACCAACAGGAAACCTTGATTCCAAAACCGGTGATAATATCATTGATTCACTAACTTATTTAAACGAAAAGTACGGCACAACTATTGTGATGGTAACTCACGATGATTCACTGACTGAAGTTGTACACCGAGTGATACATATTAAAGATGGTCGAACTTCAGAAACTAAAGGTAATAAATAATATGAAAACACGCTTTTTAATTTCAGAGTCAATTCAGGCCTTACGAAGCGGCCTACTTCGTTCGTTGCTTACCATTGTAGGTATTGTGGTAGGAATTTTCTCTGTGACGGCTATGCTTGCACTTGGAGAAGGATTGTCCGGTAATATCCTTGATAGATTAAGCTCATTTTCCAGTGGAGATGTAAGTATCTCTGGGGAAATTACCTACGTTGATTATAGTTGGATAACAGAGCAACCATATGTTTCAGAATCAATAGCTTCTTTATCTATAAGTAACGCTGACGTAATTGTGTCTGGTACAGATTTTTCTCCTACTGTACAGGTGGTCGTTGGTAACTTTGAAAGTTTGCAGAGTTACGATCTTTTGGAGGGAGATGTGTATGACTGGTTGGACCCAAGTTTTGATGAAAAAGTCACTGTGGTTACAAACACGTTTGCAGATTCAGTATTAGAAGATACTGGTCAGTCAGCTATGGGTCAAAAAATCATCGTTGGTGGTAATGTGTATACAGTAATTGGGGTTATAGAGACCAGTGGAATCTCTCGTGGTGACGGCAATATTTATGTGCCGTATAAAGGTGCTATCGGAACACTTACAAATACTAAAAATTTCTCATCAGTTTCAGTTCTTCTCGAAGACGCCACTTATTTTGAAATTGCAGGGCAACATATGCTCGAGGGATTAAATGCTTCGAGGCAACTTGCTCTAGATAGTGAAGATATTTTTAGTGTAGAAACATCACAATCATTCATTGAAACAGCACAAGAGACAACTGCAATGCTCAGTCTATTCCTCGGTGTTGTTGGTAGTATCGCATTGTTTGTAGGAGGAATCGGTACCATGAATATGATGCTTACAACAGTAACTGAACGTACAAAGGAAATCGGTCTACGAAAGGCGGTCGGAGCTCGTAATCGTGACATCATGTTGCAGATTCTGGTGGAGTCAGTCGTACTCACAAGCCTCGGTGGATTTATTGGAATTTTATTAAGTGTAGGGGCAGGTAAGATTGCCAATCAAATATTTGCTGACAGCGATATAATTACTGTTGTAGTAAGTTCTGAAGTGATAATTATAGCCGCAATAATCTCAGTTATTATCGGTGTTGTCTTTGGTCTTTATCCAGCTCGTAATGCTTCAAGGTTGCTGCCCGTTGATGCTCTGCGTAGCGATTAATTATAAAAATAAAATTATGAACAAAAATATATTAGTAGGTATTGGTGTAGTCGTATTAGCAGGAGTTGGTTATTGGGTATACAGCATGACTAGTTCTGTAGATGTAGATAATAACCTGAGTCAGGAAGAGACAGTGCAAAGAAATGGAGAAAGACCAACTGGTCAGTTACAGAGAGAGCAAAATACTGAGCAAATCTTATTTACTGATATTCAAATTGGTCAAAATGTAATGATTAGCGGGACAACTACAGCTACTGGTTTTGAAGTTGAGACAGTTACTGTAATGACGAATGACTTCGGATCGTCACCAGATGGAGCTAGACCTCCTCAAGGTACAAACTCTAATGGTCAGCGCCCAGATGTACCAGAGGGAGGACAACAACCTTCAAGCCGTCCCAATTTTAATCAAAATGACGTAGAGGTGAGATTGATTGGAGAAATAACAGCTTTTGATGAGACCAGTATAACAGTTAAGGTTATGGGTGGGGATGAGGAACAAGTATTGATATCAAGTAATACCAAATTTACTTCTGTGAAGTGATATTGACATATCGGTATTTAGTATTTGGACTATATTTTAAGCCATACCAGTCAAGGTCTACCGAGACGGTTCGAGTCCTAATTGGGCAGCAACTGACAGCTAGCACGAGGAGCGGCAAAATTGCCCTCTCACAGCTAGCTCGAAGCACTATACAGTCAAAGAAGAAGCCGCAGGCTACAGAACACAAAAGCGCAGCATAGCTGTGTTTTTTGTGTTTAGGGTGTATATTACTTGATATGGATGGAGCCTACTACGCACTTAAGGGGTACGCTTATCAATTTGATAAGTCTATTCTCGATATCTTAGGTCAGGAAGACGAGAATCAGCAAATTGGCATTGAAAAAATACAAGATATAGACAGTGATGACTATGTAACCCAAGTCAAATATAGAGAGGCTCGAAATTACAGTGCTACGTTATTAAGAGAGCCTGTTCTACAACTAGTCGAAGAGTATAAAAATCATAGTGACAAAAATTACATACTATATTGTCATTTTAAGGATAAAGATTCAGGTGATTACATCCCCTCAAAAACTGATCTAGAAAGCATGCTGGCAAAAATAGATGGCACTTCAGCAAAAGCAGTTCGTATCAACGGTCGGTTAGGTGCTTTGTCTGAAGAAACTAAAGGAGGCTTTCTTAAGAAATTTAAAGTTGTCTTTGCTCCACCATTCCAAGAACAGTTTGTCAGTGTTTTAGATATTTTAAAATTGGAACACCCCTCAGCATCAGAAGATGAAATAATATTTCATTATTCGCAGATAGAATATTACTTAATACGATTAGTTATTGATCATCCAAGAGAAGAAGAAAGGATTTGTACAAAAGCAGAAATACTAAAGTATATTTCTAACACAAGAAAAGTTGTCTTCACGTCATCATTTGAAGAGTTCAAGGGTAAAGAGGCATATTTTAATTTTGTGAGAGGTAAATTTGAATTGCCAAGAAAGGATAGACATAACTTTATTTTTCTTGGAAATGTAGTTGAGGATGATACCGTTTCAGTCATTGATCTTGTAGACAGGATTACAGAAAATTACTATCTCAAGGCTATGGTAAACATAAAACCGCTTGTATTTGTTATTGATGAAAAATACGTTGAGACTGTCAAAAAAGGCTTAATACAAAGGGAGATATTGTTTAATGACGGTTATGAACAGATATATTTCAGTCCAGATATATTTGGTGCTGAGCCAGTCGCCAATAAAGTTTCTAAAGGTAAAAATAAAAGTACAGATAGTCTATCGCGTATTTCTTTTAAAATTAGGATAATCGGTATGGGTAATGTTGAAAAACTGACAGAAACTGCAATCGTTCCAAACATGATCTATGGCTTTGATACAGATGTTCCTGAATATTATGCTGACATACCACAGTTGAAGGTTGATAACTTAAACACACAGCAATTATTATCACTATTTACGTAAATATATGGACTCAGAAAATTTTAAAATTATTGGTGTAACACGAAATGTGGTCTCGATAGAAATCTTAGATCCGTCAGAGTTCGAGGGGCAGTTCAATATCGGGAGTTTTGTAAAAATACCCTATGTTGAAAAGAGCGAAGATTATATTGTTGGGATTATAGAAAATTACAAGATCCAATCTGTTGATAATCCTGATCCGCAGACAGAACATACTTCGGCCACATTCGTAATTGAGGTGCGTCTTGTCGGTACTTACACTAAAGAAGCTGGTGGTAATTATGTGTTTAATCGTGGTGCGCATGGTATACCACTACCGCCCAATAATGGGATTGCAATTTTTAATGAAGAGGATTTTAAAAATTTATATTCATGCAGAGTCAGTGAAAAAGAAAAGTTTATTTTTTCAACTTTGTCAGAAAATGAAAAAATCGATGTTCCTGTAAACGGAAATAAATTTTTTAATAAACATTTTGCAATCGTTGGATCAACAGGCTCTGGGAAATCACATACAGTTGCAAAGATCATTCAACAAGCTGTTCAAGAAAAAGGAAGTTCATTCAAAGGCTTGAATAATTCTCACGTCATTATATTTGATATTCACGGTGAGTATAAGAAGGCATTTCCAGATGCTAATCATATAAACAACACCAACATAAAAATTCCTTACTGGTTGTTTGACAGTGAAGAACTCGCGGATTTATTTATTGAGAGCAGTGAAGAAAATTCACATAATCAAGTTTCTATTTTTAAAACTGCTGTAACTGAAAATAAGAGAAAGCATAATACTGATATTAACCCCGACAAAGTTTTTTTTGATTCTCCGCTAAAGTTCAGTATTCAAGAAGTGATCAATTACATTAAAAATCTTAATAACGAGATTATAGGACGTTGTGCTGGAGAAAACCTTCCAAAACTTGAAGATGGTACTTTAGTAGAAAATAGGTGTGATCACTACTTTGATCAGGTAGTTGATTTTTGTGAACCGTCGACCGGCAAGGCTGATCGTGCAACTAATGGACCATACAAAGGTGATTTTGAACGCTTCGTACTTCGTTTGGAGAATAATGTCAACAACCCAAGACTTAAATTTATTTTTGATGATTCAGCTTCGGTGAAGTTGTCAGACGTCATGAGTCAAATGATTGGGTATATAGAAAAGCAAGAATCAAACGTAACCATCATAGATCTCTCGGGCATACCATTTGAAGTTCTAAGCATCACTGTATCGTTGATATCCAGACTGCTCTTCGATTACGGGTATCATCATAAGAAAATTTTAGATGACGGTATTGACTGTGAGACACCACTATTACTGGTCTTTGAAGAGGCCCATAAATATGTGCCTAAAAGTGACTTGGTTAAATATCGGGCATCAAAAAATGCTATTGAGAGAATTGCTAAAGAAGGTAGAAAATACGGAGTAACTTTAGGAATTGTTAGTCAGAGACCTTCGGAAGTTTCAGAAACGATTTTTTCTCAATGCAATAACTTCATAGCTATGAGACTCACCAATCCAGATGATCAAAACTATGTTAAACGTTTGTTGCCGGATGCACTTGGTGACTTAACAAATTCACTCCCTACACTACAATCAGGTGAAGCCATTCTTCTTGGTGAATCGATAGTGTTGCCATCAATAGTAAAAATTAATTTTCCAGAAAATGAACCTGAATCTACAGACATTAAATATCTGGATCTATGGAAAGAGCCTTGGAAAGAAGTAGATTTTAAAAAGTTAGCTGATAAATCTCAAGGTCTAGATACTTAGTTGCAAATCGAAACTATTTTTTGTTTTACAATAAATTTATCATTGAAGCATTCAAGCACCTTTCGCTTTTCTGAAAGGTTACCGTCTTTTAGTAAAAATTTTACATATTTCTTAACATCAACATCTGAAACGGTTATTCCAGTATTCTCATTTAGTAACGATTTCTGAAATTTTTTATAACGTAAAACTTCAGATTCAATTTGCACCCTTATATTTGTTTCATTCAATGTTGTTGAATCAATTAACTTTTGAAGCTGCTTGATAAGGTCTATTTCGTTTATGTAACCACATTTACAATTTCTGTCTCGCACCTTAGTGCAACCGTAATAGACATGTGTGTTCACTTTTCCATTTTTTAACTTCTTACATTTCTCATCAGCAGTGATGCCTGAACCACAGAGCCCACATTTCATAATTTTAGTGAAAGCAAACTCTTTTTCCTGTCGGGTTTTTAGTGTGTTTCCTTTGAGTTGAGATTGTGCTTGGTCGAAAAGTCCTTTAGTAATGATAGGTTTATGTTTCCCTTGATACCAGTTACCACTATTGCGTGGGTATTCAAAGGTACCGTAGTAGAAAGGACTATCAAGTAGTCTAAAAATATTACCAAGACTTAAGTTCTTGTTTCCTGTTGCTGTTTTGAAGTTAAGGTCAAACTTTAACCAATTATAAACTTTACGCCCGCTCCACTTCTCATATGCAACTTTTTCAAACATTTGTCTTATAATTGGTGCTCGGTCAGGATCGATAAGAGTTTCACACTTACGATCCATACGTTTTTCTTTTAGATAACCAGTGGGGGCAGGGGCAGGCCACAGCCCCATTTCACATCGGGTTCTTAACCCCCTCTTCACATTGATGCTTTTGTTGTCATTCTCAAGTTTTGCTTGAGAGCAGAGAATCATTAAAAGAAATTTTTCACTTGGAGTGTTAGTGAATGTCTGTCCGTAAGTTCGTATCTGAACAAGTCGCTTTTGATCCATGAGATCAACCAGAGACCCTAAGTCACCTGCGTTTCTACTTAACCTATCTGGGTGCCATACTAGAATTCCGTTAAAACGTTCGCGCTTGATGTCTTCTAATATTTCTTTAAATACGGGTCGCTCCCCTGAATCTTTGGCCGAGTGTGCCTCTCGTCTAATATCGGTTATTTCTAACCCTTCTCTTTCGGCTATCGCTCGCATCTCTTTCACTTGTGATTCAATTGAAAGCGCTTGCTTCTCATCTTGTTCAGTAGATTTACGGGCATAGAGACAGTAGTTTGTAGTAGCTATTGTTTCAAATTTAGGATCTCCAATTTGGGCGTTTTGTACTGATGTTTCCATACTTAATTAATGCCAGAACCACAAACCCTGCATAGCTATGCAGACTAAGAAAAACGTCACATACTCGCTTAGCAAAATCTACTTTTAGCGATACAATTTCAATTAGTAGCAGTAATTTGCTATTATGTTCATCACAAGAAAGACCTAACCCCTCGCAAGAGGATATGGTCGTAAATACCCGCTAGAGACCAAAGGACTCTCAGTCAGAGTCACTCTAGCGGGTCATATCTGGAAACGGGTATGGGTCTTGCCGAAAGGTCGGATCGCGATGGCTGGGAGCCTTTTGGTATCTCAGTATTTACAAACTAAAACCCGCTAGAAAATATGGAATCATTTAAATTGAATTCCTCTAAGGAGGAAATCTCAGGTGAAACTAAGAAGTGTCCAGAGTGTCTCGCAGACATTCCAAAAGAAGCAAAGAAGTGCTCACACTGTGGCACGAAACAAAAAGAAGAAGTTACCACTAAGCAGGTGCTTGGAACAATCATTGGTATGGTGTTCTTTGTCATCATAATCGTCTCACTTAGTGGAGGAGACGATACACCAAAGCCTGAACAAACGACTGCCAGTGACACTCAAGCTCACATAATGTCTGAGAACTACGTTGAAAAAGTTCTTAAGTCACCTGCAACCGCAGACTTCCCAAGCTATGACTACAACCATTTTGATCTTGGAAACAATCAACACAAGGTTGTATCGTATGTCGACTCTCAAAATGGTTTTGGAGCTATGGTTCGCAGTGAATGGTCAGTTATCCTTACATACAACGGTGGGGATTGGGCAAACATAAACAACTGGACACTCAATGAACTTATCTTTGACGGAGAGCTACTCTATGCAGAGGAAAGCACTGACATCTAAAATTGCATATTCATTAGGCCACCAAATCCAAAGTCTTCATCGTCAAAATCAAAGAATCGACTTCTTTCACCCCCTACAATCAAATCTTCAATTGAACCTGGTCTGCTTGGTTTATTCTCTTGTACACCAAGTATCAAAGTCGAAAAAGCGTCAGCTAAATCGTCATGCTTTTCAACTCCAAAGTGCGTTAGTTGTTGAATTAGTTGCTCGCACCCTTCATAAGGAAAGAGAATGTGTCCCGATTTAATCTTTGAGCTGGTGAGGGCCAAACGTTCTCTTTTATCACTACGACCAGGTTTGAACGACTGAGCCAATATTTTCTTTTCTTCTAGGTGTTGGATGATTGCCTTTTGATACCCCACATCTTCAACAATCAATTTTGGATACATTTTCTCTTTTCGATAATGTTCATAGAGGAGCTGGCATTGACTAAGTGTGTCAGGTGCAGTCAGTCGCTTGTTCACTGGGTTTGGTAGAATGTAGATAAACAACTCTCGTTCGTAGTAGTGACAAACTCCAGAAACCATCGCAGTTTTATCAGCTGTGTCCTTGGTGGAGATAGCTAAATCAATTCCAACCCGTACACCTGCAAAGGTGTGACCTCGTTCTGGCAGATTTCCATAATACTGAATCCAGTTTTTGTGTATCACTTGGTCTGTATCAGGCACTATGTTGAGTAAAAACTCACGTTGCCAGTCAATCCAGCTACCGATTTCTTTTTCCTGCACTTTGATACTTTCTGAATCTGGATATTTATCAGGCCACAAAGAAACTCCATTTTCATCAAGTAGTGGGTATATCAAGAAAGCTCCCGTAGCACGGTCATTTTCTGTGTCTTCTTTAAGTCGCATAAGGAGTGAATCTTCATGTAGCAAATTTCCAACCGCAATCAGTCGCGTGTCTCTGTCTCCCGCTGGGATTACGTCACCACGTAGCCACTTATAGGTTTTATCTCGACCTTCACGTGTTTTAGTTGAGTTAATATCCTCGACGTCATCACAGATGATCAGGTCTGGTCGGTATTGCTTGTGACGTAATCCACGAATACCCTCATCTACTGAGGCAATCTTAATCCGTGCTCCCGTATTACTAAACACCAGAGTCGTTGAACTCCATTCTCCGTTACTCCCATATTCAGATTCTTCTTTGAACGGCCCTAAGTCTTGTTTCAAAATATCGTTACTCTCAGCTTCTTCACGGATGTTCTTCAGTATCTGTTTGGCTTGTCCTTGGGTCTTGCTGAAAATCAAGACATACTTCTTTTGTTGCTCTCCAAGTATTGCCCAGAGAGGATACGCGGTAGTTACAATCGTTGATTTCCCAGAGTTACGAAATGCCACAATATACAGGTTATTGGTACTGCTACTTTCAAGTTCCCGCATGATTTCCTGTTGAAACTCAGCAGTCTTGTATTGGACGTAGTGACTAAAGTAGATGTGGAAGAAGTACCAGAAACTTTGTTTGGTTATCGCTCGACGGACTTTCTTATCTCTCACGATCTTACTGAAAGCGTCGTCTGCTATACGGTTAGTTTTCATGATTAGTTGGTGCGAGGGTTAGAGCCTCACGAACAATAGCTTCCTGTTCTGGGGACAGATTTTCATCCATTTCTATCTTGGCGGTCACTTCAACCTTTTCTTTGTACTTCGGATTACGATGTCGAAGCCAAAAGCTAATAGCCGACCATTGTTTTTCTTTAATTAATGTGAGGAGCTGTGATTCCGTTAAGTCGTTCACTAACGCTTCACCATCAGCTAGTGCTTCATCCATTGCTTTGCTAAACTCTTCGTCTTCACGTTTCCACCGATAGACACTATTGCGTGACACACCACTTTTTTCACACGCTACTTGTACAATTGGTATCTTCCGAAGTTCAGACAAGAATTCCTTAGTGACTTTATTTTTCTTTGCCATGTTCAATAATTGCTTTAATGCCGGTTAATTTCTCATAGCGTCGAATGATGAGGTCACAAAACCGCGGTTCCAAGTCTATGGTGTACACTTTGCGTTTCAGTTGTTCTCCAGCAATCAACGTACTACCAGAACCTGCAAATGAGTCGAGAATAATGTCGCCTGGTTTCGTGCAGCGACGAATTGCTTTCTCATGCAGTTGTGGTGGTTTGCTTGTAGCGTGTTCGTACTCTTTGCTTGAAAGGCGTTTCATGAGCCAAATATCCAACTCATCTTGTGCTTGTGAAAGTAGATCGTTACCAGTGCTAAAGTCTTTGTTCATCACTTCATTGAGGTTCGTAATTGATTCAGTGATATATGGCTTTCCACGCACGCCATAGGTACACGGTTCATATGCCTTGTTGAAAGCAACTCCTGGTGTAGGGTTTTGTCCATTCTTGATCCAGAGGCATACTCGTTTGTTGATAATTCCGAGTTCTTGATACAGTCCTTGAATCAACCAAATGTATGTTTGGTCTGACCAATAGAAGACATGTACATCTTCATGTGCCACTGACAGTGCATTTTCAAGAGTTTGTTTAATGAGTGTTCGGTAATCAGCTTCCGATTTATTATCGTTTACGGTTCCACCATAGTGTTGTTTGCCACCAATTCCTCGATCGTAGTCAATGTTGATGTTGTATACAGGGTCGGAGTAGATCATAGATGCTTTTTCATCACCAAAGAGTCGCTCTATATTGCTGGGGTCGGTTGAATCACCACAAAGCAAGCGATGAACACCGAGTTTAATTAAGTCCCCAGTCTTTGTGACTGGTTCAACAATTTTCTCTAGCTCTTTCTCAACATCAAAGTCATCTTCTTCAACTTCTAATTCTTCGTTCCATAGATTAGAGAGATCAGTTTGGTCAAATCCAACATCAAGTAAAAGGTTGAGATCAAACGACTTTAACTTCTCGAAGTCCCAGTCGCCACCGAGAGCGTTGCTTGAGATAAGATACTGCTCGGCTTCTTCGGTAGTAAGCTTGCGATTTGGTACTCGCACGTCTACTTCTTCGTCTCCACGTCCGAGTAGTTGGAGTACCTTCAATCGTTGATGTCCAGCGAGGATAGTATCGTCAGCATCAATGGCTGGTATCTCAACCAAATTGAACTTTTTGAGACTCTTCTTTAAATCCGATAACTGTTTTGAGTTTATAGTGCGCGGATTCTTCTCGTAGGGTACGAGAGCGTCCACGGTACGGCGTTCTGTACGCCAGATTAGTTTTTGCATAATGTGCTTCTTAACTTTTATAAGAAGTACCTAAAAACACCACTGGTATGTGGTGTCTCTGTGTTTGGAAAAGAAATATATCCAGACAACAAAGACAATGAAATAGACCATCCCTACTTACGTAGGTCGTTACTCATGGTTTTTGTTACCTAGATCTACTGCCTTTTTGGTTTGCAAATCTATCTTCGTATCTCTCCGCTTTTATCCTTTGAAAATACGGTTCCTCGTTAGTTTGGTTTTTCGGTTCTGCCTACTTTTCCAGACGGTATGCGCTCGAGGATGTGCGCAACGGGTTTGTTTTAGGTACTTCTGTCTTTAATTCTATGCACTAGGATTTTAGTGTCAAGAGAGTACAATGCACAATATGCTGAAGGGTTTTCTATCTAAATTAAATCAAAATGCACTAGTTCCAGTTAAAAATGAGCTAAGAGACTCACTTGCTATTCCAGAACCAACACGTTCATTGTTATTTTTTACTGACGAAGATATTTCAAATGCAGAGCTGGCTGGTTCTTTGAGTATTGTTATTTCTGTTGGTCATGATGGGGTTGAGTCTGAAGTAGATAAACATACTAATCTAAATGCTGAACCGAGTATGATTTGGACACAGCTTCCAGTTCACAAAAATAGTGATCTTGAAGAATCACCGATGTACTATCCAGCATATACGACACTGATACCGAATCAGCGATACCAGTATCTTATGTGGCTTCGTGATGTGACACAACAAACAAACCTCAGCTATGTATTCCTGTACTACTACGGTCTTGAGCGGCACTTGCTTTTGGGAGATTTTGATATTGCAGCTAATGAAGTACTGAGACTTTTGAAGTCCCATGACAAAGGGAGTTTTAGAGCATATTCAGAAACTGCTTTGCTTACGGCAATGATCTATCGGAAACGCTTTGATTTTTTAAATGATCAGGATTTTACTTTTCAAAACATTTCCAATGAGTTACTCATGATACGTAAGGGGCTTCAAATGTCATTGGCAGCAAAAGAACTGATGAAAATAAGTTCTTGGCTAGGCTTTAGAAGTAGACATTACATCAATAAAGTGCCTGACGAGTTTGAAAAAACGTTGGAAGCAGTACTTTCAAAGTATGAGGTTGAAAATGATCTAATTTTAAATTGTGTATCAAATGACGAACTTGAACATTACGAGGCAAACTGTTTTGCCAATCTATCAATCCCGGACGAGGTGCGTAGTGTACGAGTACCAGACTTTATAAAAAACGAAAAGTTTAGCTCGCTCGCATGTTCGTTACTGCAAGAAACGCACGAGATCTTGAAAGAACAGAAAAAGAGTAAACGCAAAACATGACTTGCCTAAAAGACCGACAGGAATACATTGATCGTTATGATCGTGCGACGGTAGATGATTGTCGGTGGCATGAGAATTTTCACCTGAACTATGCTAGTTCACTCAAAGGTAAAAGTAAGAAAGAACAAGAATCTATACATCAGATTGGACAAGTAGCTTGGGAAATAGAAAAGATTCTCATTACACTCCATTGGTACAACAAAAAGGATGGGGCTGTGCAGAAATGGATGGATGAAGATGAACGTAAAGATAAACGGATAGAGAATGCTCAGATACCAGAAAATATCTTTTGCGATGAATGTTATTCTCGTATGGAGTTTAGTGACAAGCATCTATGGGATGTGGACAAGAAAGAAAGAGTTTTGTTCTTCTTTGATTGTCCTAAGCAATGTAAGAAACGAAAAGCAATCTATGATGATGGTGAGCTATATATTCCAAAACCATATCTGTGCGAGAAGTGTAAGCAGGAGGTAGAAATTACACGAGAGAAGTTATCTGACGATGAGATACAGACCACTTACACATGTCCTTCGTGCTGTCACGAGGAAGTTGATGTATTGGACCTGTCCTCTTCTGAAGAAAAAGAAGACCCGAAGTATGAATATGACCGAGCTCGGTTTTGTCTCTCTGGCGAAGAATTGCACAAAGCTCAAGAAGCAAAACGAAACATGGATAGTATGAAGGAATTGGTGGACAAGTTTGATGAAAAAGAGGAGAAGAAAGATTTGTATGACAAAGTAGAACAGCTAAATAAACTTACTGTTCCTCAACTTAAGGAGTTGGTCACTAAAATAATCACTGACAAGGACTACTCGAATCTTATATTTGAGAAACCCGATTTGGATCGTATTGTTTCGATGTCGTTTAGTGTAGAAGAAATGAGTACTGACAATGAGCGCAGTAGTTGTCAGAAGCTTAGGAAGTTATTACAGAAAGCTCTTGAAGAAACCAACTGGCGTCTAATGAGTGATGGTATTTCATATCGACTTGGGCTACTTTCTGGTAGGATTCGTGTATATGAGAGTGAAGAAGAATTAGTAAAACTAATTGAAAAGAAACATGAATGAAAATGATATTACGGAGACGTTAGAAAAGGCTGCAATAGAGCTCCTAAATAAACAAAAAGATTTTTTTGATTTTACATCGGCTAGCCACCAAACTGAATGGAACATTACACATCATTATGCGAGTGAAATTCAAAGACTCTTTTCCGACTATAGTTGTGATGTTGATGTATCAAAACCAAATTCTGGAAATAAAAGGCCTGACATAATCGTGCACAAAAGAGGTGGGCACGAAGATAATTTTCTTGTTGTTGAAGTTAAAAGGAATAAAAAGGATATACCTGAAGATGTAGATAAAATTCATGAGTTCTGGTTTCAAGCTCCTCTAAAGTACAAATTTGGAGCCGTTGTGGTGATAAATAAAGATGAAGCTCCTTTAGTAACAGTAATAGAAAATAAATAATATGGATAAACCAAAAATAAATGTTGACGATATAATCAAAATTGGTAGCAAATTTATGTCTCCAAAAGCGCAAGTAGTTCGTATCTACACAGAAGAAGATAAACAGCATGGACTCTGTGGTGATATAGAAGTTATTTACAATCAGAATGGTTTGAAAGCAGTTAAAGAAGACTTGATTTGGAATGGAGAAGAATGGGCATTCAAGATTGAGGGCCCCAATGGGGTTGCTTATGATTTAGATCAATATCCAAAAATTAAGTAAAGTTACATTAGTGTGTAATTTTTATAACAAATATCGTGTCACTTATTGAGGTGCTTAAGAAAAAATGAAAATCTTACTTAAAAAATGGAATGCTTTTTTAGCCCTGATGGGTGTTGAGGAAAAGGATAGAAAACTGTTTTACTTCTATGCACTGGGAGCAGTCATTGGTGTTTTTGTAATTCAGCACTTCCCAGATCTGCTGGCAACCATTCCAATCGCTCTGTTTGTTGCAATAACGTTGTTTGTTCTCTTCATGTGGGGATATGCTGGCATCATTGTATTTCGATCAGTCATACCCACAAGCATTGCACTGACGCTCCTTCTCTTTCTTGGTTTAGAATATTGTGGTGTCTCGCCTGAACATCGGTTTGCTGACGAATCGCTCAAGTTTGTGATGGGATTTGGACTTCTATATGTCGCTTCACAATTTGTCATCGCTTTGTTCAAGGAACTGGTTGGCAGCAAGAAAGCCGAGGATGAATGGCGTAAGAAGGGTGTGATAAGGACACTAAAAGAAATCAACAAAGGAAAACATGAACCTCTCATGTTAGGCACATTAGGTTTCATTGTTATGATGTTTACGTGGCATTTTGCAATGATTGTTTTGGCAATCGTTCAAGACATGTGCATCTATAATTAATATGGAAAGTGATACTGGTGTGTAACATTTCAGAGATGTAGAGTAGTGTCACTTTTGTCACTTTTTGAGGTGCTCGAAGAGCGTCGAATAGATAAAATAAAACATCTAAAATGGACCTTACAGGACTTGACCGACCACGGTTCTAGCTCGAAGTGGCCAGCACATACAAAAAGACCCCTTTCTGGGGTCTTTTTGTATGTGCTGGCGGACAAGTAACAGTCTGGGAGACTGTTACGGGGGACTCGAAAAGGTTGCCTGATATTTTTGACAAAAATATCGTCAACCTATACTGCCCATGTAATGGGAGAGATTATTTGTCTGCCCGCATAGACATTTTTAGTAAAAGGTGTCAGGTACCTTTTATAATACAATAATGTGTATGGGAAGGGTACCAAGAGTAGATATAGGCGGAGAAGTCTATCATGTCATCAACCGTGCTAACGCACGTCTACAAATCTTCTTTAAAGAAAAGGACTATCAATTATTTGAAGATATACTAAAAGATGGTGTTGTTAAATACGACATGTGTATTCTCGCCTAAGGAATACTTAAATTATGTAGTAGTAGTAGTAGTAGTAGTAGTAGTAGTAGTAGTAGTAGTAGTAGTAGTTTAGCCACTACCGATCAGCATAACAAAAAACCACTAATAATTTTAGTGGTAGAAAATAGTGTTATACTGACGTCAATGTTTAGTAAAATTTCCAACCAGAATCATATCCTCCAATACGACAACCTGCTCTCTACAGAAGACAGTACAAATATTAAAAATTGGTTTTTGAAAAAGGGAGATATCAAAAAAGCTACTGATAGAGTTGGCTACTACTACAATGACTACCAAAGAGAATTGTCTATCCCCGACACCCTAAAACCAATGATCGCCGCTATCGACACCCTTGGGATGGAATACACCAAACGAAATCCCGAACTAAACACTCTGGCCAATAAATGCATCATGCCAGCTGTGCGATTTAAATGGTGGAAACCAGGTGACGCTTATTCTAGCTGGCACTGCGAACACTCTCACAAATTCAACAATCGAGTACTAGGCTTTATGATTTACCTTAGTGACAACAACAGTGCTACTGAATTCTATCGTTACGGTAAGAGCCGAGCGACAATCGGCAGAGCTATTATGTTCCCTGCTGGCTTCACCCACACCCATCGTGGCACACCCTGCAAAGACCAAAAAGACCGGTATGCTTTATCAGGATATTATTTTATTACTGAAGAACTAAACGAAAATACTGACTTAACATTGTCTTAGTTACTTCCTTCAATTCTAAACTGAATCGCAACTTGTATACAACATACCCGTCGGTACGCTAAGAGTGTTAACCACTTAAGTACCAACGGGTATGCATGCACATATTAACCGCAATCAACGAATTATTCTAGGAGCATTGCTTCGAGAAGGATATACACAAAGCAAAATAGCAGATTCTTTAGGAATACATAAGAGTACTGTATCTAGAGAACTCAGAAGAAATAATAAAAATGACGGTCGATATCACGCTACTCATGCAGATATATTGGCACGTGAACGAAGAAAATCATCAAAACATACTACCCGTCTCATTGTGAATGATGTTGCTCTTGCACAGAATATAGACCAACAGCTAGAACCATTAGTGTCTCCAGAGATAGTTGCACACAATGTCGTGGTAAAAGGTGTCAGGTACCTTTTATAATACAATAATGTGTATGGGAAGGGTACCA
>CAZYTF010000023.1:0-18245 GCA_964649535.1 uncultured Candidatus Saccharibacteria bacterium
AAGCGATCGGGAGTAACATATTCTTTTTTAAGTGCGCCCAATATCCTGATGATGTGTGGCACATAGTATGTCGGACTCCCAATGGGACGGAGCAATTTGAACTGACTATCATCAAGTATCGTCTCAATAAGCGTCACCTTGTCTAGATCACTGGCCGGACGACCACCGATTACACGCCTGTACGCATCAGGGTAATCACGGATGAGTCGCTCCGCAAAACCATGGAATGTATATATAGCAACCTGATGCGCTTCAGCACCAATATAACGATGCAGTCGCTCACGCATTGCTTTCGCACCAGCATCTGTGAATGTAAGCGCGAGGATGTTGCTCGGCTTCATATCGGTCTCAATAAGAATACGAGCAATACGGAGAGTAAGAATCTGTGTCTTGCCGGTACCCGGTCCAGCAATAACCATAACAGGCCCCTCAATGGTGTCTACAGCCTCTTTCTGAGCAGTATTCAACGCAGCATACGCTTCATTGAATACTGCTCTATCCTTTGATTCTTGCATAATCCTAATAGTATACCGCCACCATTCTTTTTAAACAAAAAATGCATAGAGGATCTACATGCTCGTATATACACAAAAATTAAAAAGGGCGGATAGCTTCGCTTAGATATCCAAAATTTGACAGACTTGAAAAATATATCAAGGTGTACAACTGCAGTGTACAAAGAGTTACAATAGGAGTATTATTTTGCGCGTCATTATGGAAACAAAAGACATCATAAAGCAAGCTGTGACCATAGGAGAAGATGCATCATTAAAAGATGCGTTGACGTTAATGATCTCAGAAAAGACAAATACCCTTCTGGTCATTGACGCAGACGGTAAACTTACTGGTGAAGTAGGAGTATCCAACCTGTTAGAAGCAATTGTCCCTGACTATCTTAGTGGTGACGGTATTGCTGCAAATTTTGCAACTAAAGAAATGTTCGAAGAAGCAGTAAAAGACGCTGAAGAAAAACAAGTGAAATTTTTCATGTCACGCGAACTAACCGCAATCGAACTAACTGAAAGCTTGATGTCAGTTGCGATAACTGCAATTGCAAACAACCAAGTAAGAATTCCTGTTGTAGACACCAACAATCGACCTGTTGGAATTATCTCAAGACAAGGTATTAAACATATTATTGCTGAACATCTAGGAATTGAAGACACTGCATAGCTCTATTATTAAGTAAGAAAAAGCGTTTTTGACGCTTTTTTATTTTTTGTCAAAAAATAACAAATTGTATGGAAACAATTGAAATAGTTGCATTAGTGATTTTTGCAACAACATTTTTCTTCATTCTCACTGAACGAATACATCGTACTGTCATTGGACTATTTGGAGCGCTCACCATGGTACTTGCAGGTATCTATTTCGACTTTTACCATCCGCATGAAGTAGTAGGAGTGATTGATTTCAACACATTAGGACTACTCTTTGGAATGATGCTTCTCGTAGGAATGCTCGAACAAACTGGAGCATTTCAGTATCTAGGTATCTGGACTGCAAAAAAGACTAAGGGTAATCCTTGGCTTCTTATGATTGCACTTAGTGGTATCACTGCTATCCTCTCGATGATTCTTGATAACGTGACTACTATTATTTTAATTGTGCCGATCACGATTATTGTGGCTGACATGTTGAAGATAAACCCGACACCTATCCTGATGGCTGAAGCCCTTCTCTCAAACATCGGAGGTACCGCAACATTGATTGGTGATCCACCAAACATCATGATTGGTTCAGCTGCGGGTTTTTCTTTTAATGATTTCCTTATCCACTCTCTACCAGTTGTCGCAGTAACATGGATATTTACTATTTTCCTCTTCAAGATTTTATTCAGGAAAGATCTTTCCAAAAAGCCAGAAAATGTTGAACAGTTGCTGCGTATGGATGAAAAAGCAGCTATAAAAGAACCTGATGTTCTTAAAAAATTGCTTGTCATCTTTGGACTTGTCGTTGTACTCTTCTTCACTCACTCACTTCTACATCTAGAAGCGGCTATGGTAGCGCTTATCGGGGCTGCGCTTGCGCTACTCATTGTTGCTCCACAACACGACCCTCAAAAGACAATAGAAAAAACTGAGCTTTCAGTACTCCTCTTTTTTGCTTCCCTTTTTGTTATTGTTGGTGGTCTCGAACATGCTGGTGTACTTGAACGAGTTGCGTCCCTTCTTACCTCAGGAGCTGCGGACAATCTATTGATTACAGCCCTCATTATTCTTTGGTCTAGTGCTATACTCTCAGCGCTCGTTGACAATATCCCGCTAACAGTGGCGATGATTCCTATTATTGCGTTCTTAGGTCATCAGGGTGTTCCTATTGAACTTCTCTGGTGGGCATTAGTATTTGGGGTTGGATTCGGAGGTAATGGATCTCCAATAGGATCTACAGCAGGCGTTATCGTTGTTGCAAAATCAGAAAAGACTGATAACCCTATCAGCTTTATAGACTGGATTAAACTAGGAGCACCTACAATGGTCATTGGGCTCATCGTAGCTTCTATTGCACTTGCGATAGCTACTCCCTACTTTAGTTCGCCTGCGAGTTTACACGAAATGGGTCCTGAAGCACCAGCTTCAGTACATATATAAACTACCAAATTTAAAAGGCACGACTCTACCAGAGTCGTGCCTTTTAGTACATTCACACAAGACATGGGGCATGCATTAAAAATGCTCAGAAATTTACATTCTGTCGTCTATATACAACTCATAGACTGCTGCAACAAAAAATGGAAGGGAGAAAATTAAGAGGAACTCTCCAAACGGCAACACTATGCCCTCAATAAAAGGCAGGGAGACAGGCTGGTATATTGATTCATACAGTTTATGTCCGTTAAGGACTGCCAATACCTCGCCAATAAAAAGCGGCACCGCTGCAAGAACTGCAAAAAGTGTGAGCTTGTTTAGAAGACGAAGCGAAAGCGTTTTGTGTAAAAACACCATTGAAAGGCTCGCAAGCACAAATAAGACTGTAACCCAGTAATAAGCATTGGGGAAAATAAAAGATTTGAAAATAAAATAATGGGCCGCAAATAAAAGCAGCGTGGCGAGAGCAAACATACCAAAACTTGTGAACCGCGTACGTGCATTTGTAACAGAATATTCACCATCATCAAACAAAAACTCATAGAGGAGTGACAAAAATAAAATTTTGAGGATGACCGCAAAGACCATCTCAAGGGGAATCAGGTCAAACAAACGGAAAATTTCTACACCTGGCACATACCAAAGACCGTAGATATGTGCAATACCTTCAAGCAAAATAGCCACACCTGCTGCAAACGTTGCAACAGAAATAAGCACCGGGAATGGTGCTGCAGAGTAATGTGCAAAAAGAAACGCGGGAATTCCAAAAAGCACAACCGAGGTTGCAATGAGACCTGCGTCAAAAAGATAAAGTGTATAGGCTGCTATTGTAAAATAAAGTGTCGCTGTACTAAGTATAAGTATGTGTCGATGCATACAGAATATTGTACCAGATAGTATGGTGTGGTAATCTAATTTTGTAAGCACAAGGAGGAAAGGAAAATGAAAGCCACCGAAGAATCGTACGTTTCTGGTGACACAGGCAGAGCCTGCTCCTGGCCAGACGGTGACGGCTAAACAAAAGTCGCCAACAGCACAAACACCTGGGAGGAAAACTCCCAGGTGTCATTTTTAATTTAGTATGATTTCAAACGACGCGCTTTTTCGTGTTGGCGAATCTTTTCCAAAGCTTTAGCTTCAATCTGGCGAATACGCTCTCGTGTTACACCAAACTCCTTTCCAACTTCTTCAAGCGTGTGATATGTGCCATCGAGAAGTCCGTGTCGCATTTCAAGAATTTTTCGTTCTTTTTCAGAAAGAGTATCGAGGATTTCTTGAATCTGATCAGTAAGAATACTATGCGAAACTTCCTGATCTGGCGAAACCATTTTATCGTCAGAAATAAAGTCTGAAAGTCGTGAACGATCATCGTCGTCACCAATCGGAAGCTCAAGTGAAATAGTGTCCTGACTAATTTTTTCAATCTGGTATATCTTTACTACTTCAACATCCATTTCAGTTGCAATTTCTTCAGGCATTGGATCACGACCCAGGTCTTGTGCAAGACGGCGTGATACTTGCTTATACTTTGCCATAGTTTCAACCATGTGCACCGGAATACGAATGGTGCGCGACTGGTCAGCGAGCGCACGTGTGATCGCCTGACGAATCCACCACGTTGCATATGTTGAAAATTTAAATCCTTTAGTATGGTCAAATTTATCAACAGCTTTGAAGAGTCCCAAGTTCCCTTCCTGAATCAAGTCAAGGAGTGTGAGGTCTGGCGACCGTCCAACATACTTCTTAGCAATAGAAACAACCAAACGAAGGTTTGCGCGCGCAAGTAAGTTTCGAGCTTCTTCATCGCCATCTAAGATGCGCTTTGCAAGCATTCGTTCTTCTGCCGCAGTCAAAAGCGGATATTGTCCGATTTCTCGAAGATACATCTGAATAGAGTCATACCCACTATCGTTTCGTTTGTATGCATTCTTTTTTTCCAACAGTTCAATACTTGGGTCAGCACCGAGCATGCCACCACTTGCGAGTATATCAATACCAGCGATTGCATATCGCTCATACATTTCCTCAAGAAATGGCACATCCTTTTCTATCTGTGGAAAGAATTTTAATATCTCGTCGTATGTAATATACCCACGTTCTCGTCCAAGCTTCATAAGTTCTGCAGCCTTTGCATCAATTGCCTTTTGTGCTTTAGAACGAACTTTAGGTTTTTTTGAAACTTTCTTAATCGCTTTCTTTGCAGTCTTTTTTGTTGCTTTTTTTGCTACCTTTTTTACAGATGCTTTCTTAGCAGTCTTTTTTGTTGCTTTTTTGGCAGTTGTTTTTTTAGCAGATGTAGTTTTTTTAACTACTTTCTTAGCTACTTTTTTAGTTGCCTTAGGAACGGTTTTTTTGACCGCTTTTTTTGTTGTTTTCTTGGTTGCCTTTTTTGCAGCCATAATGTGACAACTATACAGTAATTACTAAAAAAATCTAGTCCTCAAACAACTTTTTGTCATATACTTTAGCTGGAGCTTTTTGAAGCTCCGCAATGGCTGTAATAGCACTCAATACATCAGTTTCTTCTGCACGTGCCTCAGCCTCCTTGAGCACCTCTTTTAACTCACGCAATTGCTCTTTGTGTTTAAGCGCAGCAAGCTCATTGAGTTGATCAGTTATTTCTTCAGCGAGTTGTGTGGGTTTTGTTTCTGCAATATACGATTCTAGTGTGAATGTCAGATGACTACGCTCGGCAGCATCTAGAGATGCTAAAATTGTTTCAAGTGAAATATCATTAAACTCACTAAATGACGCTCTCAATACATTCTGCCACGTTGATTGCAGAACATCACTCATAACTGCGAGGTGTGCCACAAGTTCTTTTTTGCGTGTCGCCTCATTAAGCGCTACAGGCTTGTCTTCAGCCGAAGCTTGGTACTTGTCTCTACTATCTTCAGCTTTCAGACGTATACTTTCTTTTTCTGCCAATTGCCCAACGATTCTTTCAACCTCATAGTGAATTGCTTCTTTTGTAGTTTTGAGTTTTTCTGCAATAAGGGCTTCAAAGTGATCTTGATCTATCTTATTTGGAATCCGGGCAACATATGGCAATATTTCTTCTCGTGCTTTTAATTTGAATGTACGTTCATCCTTACCTTCTTCTTCAAGAATTTCTAAGAGATACTCAATTACATGTGCCGCCTTGCCAATCACTTTTTTAAATTCGGAAGGATCATTATTTATCATATCTGCAGGGTCGGAGCCATCCGGCATATGTGCCACCTTTACATCAATACCACGTGAAAGCATCAAGTCGGCAGCACGTTTTACTGCAGCAATACCAGCTCTATCAGCATCAAGCGCTAATACGACTTTGTTAGAAAGACGTTGCAAAAGCATCACATGATGTGCAGTCAAGGCAGTCCCTGATACTGCAACAGTATTTGAGTAACCCGCTTGGTGTGCGAGCACTACGTCAAATTGACCTTCTACTATCAGTGAAAAATCAAACTGACGTATACCTTGTTTTGCCTTATCATACCCATAGAGCACTTCGGACTTGTTAAACAGCTCTGTCTCTGGTGAGTTTACATACTTTGGTGCTTCGCTATCTTTACTGAGAATACGGCCTGAATATGCGACAACACGGCCCCCAGCGTCAAAAATTGGGAACATGAGTCGATCACGAAACACATCGTATGGTTCCTTCCCAGTATCAAGTCCTTTAATGAGTCCGGCGCGCACTAACTCAGTCTGTGTGAATCCTTTCGCTTCAAACTCTACCTTAAGTTCACGCCATCCATGCTGGGGTGGACCAGGGGAATAGCCAAGTCTCCACCGTGCTCGTGTTTCAGCTTTCACACCCCGATCTTCCAGATATTGCTGTGCACTTTTTTCGTTGCTCAAAT
Source organism: uncultured Candidatus Saccharibacteria bacterium (assembly GCA_964649535.1). Lineage (GTDB taxonomy): Bacteria > Patescibacteriota > Minisyncoccia > Phycocordibacterales > UBA918 > OLB19. Next base: position 6,437 of record CAZYTF010000023.1, read on the forward strand.
ACTTTTCATAAAACTTTGTTGCGTCTTCAAGTACATCATACTGCCTATCGCGCTCAGTCTTTTTCTTTGGGTCTTCAGGCACCAGTTCAATACCTGCTTTTTCAGCAAGTATTTTAAGAGCACCTTTAAAATCGACACCTTCCATTGCTTGGATGAAGGAAAAAATATCCCCACCCTGTGAACTGGAAAAACAGTAATACATTCCTCTGTCTGGAGACACATAGAATGAGGGTGTTTTTTCATTAGTGAACGGTGATTTGCCTTTAAAGTTCTTACCTGCCTGATGGAGCTCTACGTACGATGAAACAACATCGACAACAGAAAGACGGTCTTTAATTTGTTGCACTGAGTCACCCGAAGCCATAATTAGACTATTCTACCTTGGATTGCCAAATGACGCACAACTATTGCTATATTTATATTTTGTAGTATATTTCCAATGAAATAGAAACTGCAAGGAGATAATAGACAGTGACCTCATTTTTAAACACCTTCTTTGCCCTGTGGGCGATATGTTCAGTTGTGGTGGGTGTCGCAGCACTTATGTATTGCAACAAAAAAGTTAAGTTGAACGAATTTTCGCTTTTCGGCACCTTGTTTGGAATTACAATAATGAGCCTACTGGGTCCGATAATTCTAGGGATAGAATTGTTCGAAGCACATGATGAGCGAAACAAAAACTTAGCAAAAGAAGACTTGCAATAACCACACCCCCTCAGAAGACCCTTGCGGTTTTGCTGGGGTTTTTTGTGTACATAGAAAAACAGCGGAATGTCGAGGACAATTCCGCTGTTTTCTGTACGTATTTTAATCTCTAATTCTCGCTTTCGTCGTAGGCGACTGCTTTAATCATCTCAGCCTTTTTAGAGCCTTTAAAGCCTGTTCCTGCTGGAATAAGCTTACCAATGATAACGTTCTCCATAAGTCCTGCGAGATTATCGTGACTTCCCTTCACTGCTGCGTTAATCAACACACGAGTGGTGTTTTGGAACGATGCAGCTGAGAGGAATGATTTACGTGAAAGTGAGCTTTCAGTAATTCCCATGATAAGTTTGTCAGCTTTCGCAACTTCCTTACCTGCTGCCTTGAGTGCTTCGTTAGCCTCAAAGAAAATCCATTCTTCAACAACCTCACCTGGAGTAAAGTGACTATCAGCTGAAACGGTAATCTTCACTCGACTCATCATCTGCTTCACAATAAGCTCAATGTGCTTTCGAGAAATCGTCACACCTTGGAGCTCGTAAATTTTGTTGATCTCAGAAATAATGTAGTCCTGTGTCTGGATTTTTGTTCCGTATTTGAACATATCTGGAAGATATGCAGATCCATCAGTCAAAAGCTGACCTGACACGACCTCTTCACCTTTAGACACCTTAATGACACGTCGTGGATTCACTTCGTATTCAATAACATCCGCCTTCTTAGGTGCATATTTTGAATCCTTAGCAGGAACCACAACAATAACTTTTTCCTTACCTTCTGTACGAATTTCAGTTACAAAACCATCTGTCTTTGAAATTGCAGCAGGATTCTTAGGGAGACGTTTTTCAAACACTTCCTCAACTCTTGGGAGACCCTGTGTAAGGTCACCTCCAACCGCAGAAGTACCTCCAGCATGCTTCGTATTCATCGTAAGCTGTGTACCCGGCTCACCAATCGCTTGTGCTGCCACAGTACCAACAGCTTCACCAACATCAACCAGATGGTTCGTTGTAAGGTCAATGCCGTAACACTGCTGACAAACACCACGGAGTGTCTCACAAGTCATTGGAGAACGAACGATGACTGATTCACACGTTGTTCCCTCAATTTCAATTGCCTCACGTCGTGACAGCATGTGACCCTTCTTAAAGATAACGTTTCCTTTAGCGTCAACAGCGTCAGCTCCAAGTACGCGACCTTTAATAGCCTTGGAGAAGGCAATCTCAATACCAGAAGCAGAAAGGCGACCAATGGTGACACCGTCTTTGGTCTTGCAATTCTCTGCTGTCACAATCGCATCTTGCGCAACCACAAAGAGTCGTCGAGTTAGATATCCCGCTTTCGCAGTCTGAAGTGCTGTGTCGGCTAGACCTTTACGTGAACCGTGAGTTGTAATGAAGTACTCAATTGGACTCATACCTTCTTTCATCGAAGATGTTACCGGGAACTCAAGTGTTTCACCACGTGTGTTCACAATAAGCCCTTTCATACCCACCATCTGTGCAATCTGTCGCATAGAACCTCGCGCCCCAGATTTCCACAAATCAAATGCAGACCCATCCTGATCCATCTTTTCAGGAATAATTTGCTCCAAATCAGATTTAGTTTTATGCCAAATCTCAATAACCATTCGACGTCGTTCATCGCGTGAAAGCAATCCTTGATCATAGAATTCAAGAATCTTTCGCTCCTCTTCACGTGAAGCTGCGATAATTGCACCTTTTTCTTCTGGAATGATTACTTCATCAATACCCCACGTTGTACCAGAAACTGTTGCATACTTGAAACCAAATTTCTTAATTTTGTTTACAACCTTTGGAACAACTGCAATCCCCTGATCATCGATAAGGTCGAGTACGACAGCAAAAAGATCACGCTGTGAAACAACATCATTGATGTACACATGGTCACTTGGAAGCACTGAGTTGAAGAGAAGGCGCCCAACTGATGTTTCAAATACTTGTTCTTCGTACTGTGCATACTTAGGTGTGTCTGTGGCAAGGACTTTAATCTTTGCGCGGAAATCTACGTGTCCGTAGTCGTACGCGTTGATTGCATCGTTTGGTGAAGAGAACCACTTCCCTTCACCTTTCTTCCCTTCAATAATCTTTGTCATCCAGAATGCGCCAAGTGCCATATCCATAAGTGACTCTGAAACAACTGGTTCACCTGATCCTGGCTTCAATACGTTTTTGTTTGCTGAAATGAGTTCACGAGCTTCAAGCTGCGCTTCATCTGAAAGTGGCACGTGAACTGCCATCTGGTCACCATCGAAGTCAGCATTGAACGCAGTACACACAAGTGGGTGGACCTGAATCGCATTACCTTCAATCAGTACCGGGCGGAATGCCTGAATACCCTGTCGGTGAAGAGTTGGCGCTCGGTTCAGTAGTACGTGTTTTTCACTAATTACATTCTCAAGGATCGCCCACACTTCTGGCACACCATCCTCGATAAGGCGACCTGCACCACGAATGTTATATGCAAGTTCTTGGCGAAGAAGTTGTGAAATGACAAACGGACGGAATAGTTCGAGTGCCATGTGTTTTGGAAGACCACATTGATCAAGTTCAAGATCAGGACCGATAACAATCACTGAACGTCCAGAATAATCGACTCGCTTACCGAGCAAGTTTTGTCGGAAATAACCCTGCTTACTTTTAAGGTAATCAGAAAGTGATTTCAATGGTCGTCGTTGTGCCTGACTCATTGACGAATACGCTGTGTTTCCGTGACGGATTGAGTTGTCAATAAGTGCATCAACGGCCTCCTGCATAATACGCTTCTCGTTTCGGAGAATAACGTCTGGAGCCATAATGTCGATGAGCTTCTTAAGACGATTATTTCGGTTGATTACACGTCGGTAAAGGTCGTTAAGGTCTGACGACGCATGTCGCCCACCTTCGAGTGCGACCATCGGGCGTAGCGCTGGAGGGATAACTGGGATTCTGTTTAAAAACATCCATTCAGGACGAACACCAGCATGAAGCATTCCTCGGATAAGATTTAGACGTTTGTCTAACTTTGTCCGTTCTGCAACACCAGCTGTTTCTCGTTCTGTTTCAAGTCTATCTTTGAGCTTCTCAAGATCAATATTCTTAAAGAGTTCGAATATTGATTCTGCACCAATTCGTGCTTCGAAAAGTGTTGAGTATTTTACTGAGAACTTATGAAACGTTGTTTCATCAAGTACTGTCCCTTGTTTTACACTTTCAATCTCTTTCTTAGTATCAGTCATTCGAGTCTTAAGCTCGTCTTTCGCATCTTCGTTTTTAAGTTCCTTAAGCTTACTTTTGTATTCTGTATCAAGTTCTTTCAAAAGTCGTGCTCGCTCATCTTCCGACGCTTTCGTAATGATGTATCCTGCAAAATAGATAACTTTCTCCACTGATGAAGCAGTAATACCAAGAATCAAAGCGATTCGGCTTGGCACACCTCGTAAGAACCAAATATGTGAAACTGGTACACAAAGCTCAATGTGTCCCATTCGTTCACGTCGAACAATAGCGCGCGTTACTTCAACACCACATTTTTCACAAGTAATACCTTTGTATCGAATACCTCGGTATTTTTTACAAGAACACTCATAGTCCTCAACAGGACCAAATATACGCTCATCAAACAAACCGTGCTTTTCAGGCCGTTGTGTTCGATAGTTGATAGTCTCTGGCTTTGTAACTTCACCAAATGACCATTCTAGAATTTTTTCTGGAGCTGCTAGCTTCAAACTCACTTCTGTGAACTGTGAAGGTGCATTTCTCTTTTGTGTTTTAGGATTCATATTATTTTATATGTTGAGGACTAATAATCTTTCTTTGTTGGGAATACATCTTCTCGCTTAAGGTCAACATCAAGTGAAAGGCCACGCAGCTGATTTACAAGAACATTAAATGCTGCAGGTGTGTGTGGGTGTGAAATTTTTTCACCACGGACGATTGCATCAAATGCTGCCGACCGACCGACGATATCATCAGACTTAATAGTGAGCATTTCTCGTAGTGTATATGCTGCTCCGTAACCAAGAAGTGCCCAGACCTCCATTTCCCCAAATCGCTGCCCACCAATCTGCGCTTTACCGCCAAGTGGTTGTTGCGTAATAAGAGAGTACGGCCCAATAGAACGCATGTGAATCTTGTCTTCCACCATGTGGTGAAGCTTCAAAATATACATATACCCAACGGCAGTCTTCTGTTCAAACTCCTCACCTGTTCGTCCATCACGAAGTTGCATCTTGCCATCTTCTTGCAAGCCTGCTTCCTTGAGTTCTGCTTTAATTTCCTCTTCAGTTGCCGAAGCAAACGGTGGAACAATAGCCTGATATCCAAGTGTATTTGCCGCCATACCTAAGTGAAGCTCAAGAATCTGCCCCAAGTTCATACGTGAAGGAACACCAAGCGGTGTAAGGAGTACATCAACTGCTCGACCGTCTTCGGTGTACGGCATGTCTTCTTCTGGGAGGATTCGTGAAATAACACCCTTGTTACCGTGTCGTCCTGCAAGCTTATCTCCTACTGATACATTTCGAACCTGTGCAATAGTTACCAGAATCTTCTTAATAACACCACTCTCAAGATGGTCTCCATTTTCTCGTGAGAAAATCTTTACACCAATGATTCGTCCTCGCTTCCCTGCTTCAAGACGAAGTGAAGTATCTTTTACATCTTTAGCTTTTTCTCCAAAAATAGAACGAAGTAGTCGTTCTTCAGGAGTAAGTTGTGCCTCTCCCTTTGGCGTTACTTTACCAACAAGGATATCTCCTGGTCGCACTTCAGCTCCAATACGAATGATTCCGTTTTCATCAAGGTTTCGAAGTTTAATTTCTGAAACGTTTGGAATATCTGGAGTAGTTACTTCAGGTCCAAGTTTTGTGTCTCGCACTGAAACATCGAGTTCATCAAGGTGAATGGTCGCAAACTTACTGTCTTTAACAAGTCGTTCTGAAATAATAATTGCATCCTCGTAGTTTGCTCCACTCCAACTCATGAAGGCAACCATTGCATTTTGTCCAACAGCCATCTGACCATTGTCAGTTGAAGAAGTGTCAGCAAGTAAGTCACCTCGTTTCACTTTGTCACCAACAGTCACTGCAGCTCGATGGTAAAACGCTGAGAAATCATTTGTTCGTTGGAATGTAGTAAGTGGATACTCTTTCTTCTTTCCTTCCTTATTCTTCACAACGATGTGTTTTGCGTCAGCTTCAATTACTTCACCAGCTTCGTGAGCAACAAGTACTCGTCCAGTATCTTTCGCAGCCAACCCTTCAATTCCTGTTGCAACAATAGGTGCATCAGGAACAATACAAGGAGTTGCCTGCTTCTGCATGTTTGAACCCATGAGTGTACGGTTCGCATCATCATGGTTCAAAAATGGAATCATCGAAGTCGCTACAGAAAATGCCTGGTTTGTTGCAATATCCATGTAGTTTACATCCTTTCGTTCCACAAGCTTTGGCTCACCATTTCGACGAGCTTCTACCATATCTGGAGTGATTTTACCTTTTGCATCAACCGCAACAGCAGCATGAGCGATAGTAAACCCTTCCTCCTCGTGAGCGTTCAAATATACCACTTCGCCAGTCAAAACACCCTTTTCAACCTTTACGTATGGTGTCTCGATAATACCGAATCGGTTTACTCGTGAGTACATCGCGAGTCGAAGAATCAAACCAATGTTTGGTCCTTCAGGTGTGTGGATTGGACAAAGTCGTCCGTAGTGAGAAGGGTGAACGTCTCGTACTTCAAAACCTGCCCGCTCTCGAGTCAGACCTCCGGGTCCAAGCGCTGAAAGTGTTCGAAGTCCTTCAAGCTCAGCGAGAATGTTCTGCTGTGGCATGAACTGTGAAAGCTGGTTTGTTGTGAAAAATTCCTTGATTGCAGCCTGAAGTGGTCGCGGATTGATGATCTGCATTGGAAGCGAAGTCTCAGCTTCAATCGTAGACATTCGGTCTTGGATGTTTCGCTTCATACGAGTCATACCAACACGCACACGCTGAATTGCCATCTCACCAAAGTATCGCACTCGTCGGAAACCAAGGTGGTCAATATCATCAGCCATAGCTCCTGGAGTATGGTTTTTTTCCATGATAGTAGTAAGGATAAGACGAATGTCCTCCAAAGTTACTACACGTTCGTCAGTTGCTTTTTTGTCGGTCGGTCGACCAAATCGTTCGTTAAAGTGATGACGACCAATTTCAGAGAGGTCGTATCGTTCTGGAGAAAAGATTGAGTTTACAAACTCTTTTGCATTGTCTACGGTAGCCAAATCACCGTCACGAAGGCGCTTGTAGATTTCTACATATGCATCATCGGTTGTTTTTGCAGTATCTTTAGCAAGTGCTGCTTTAATGTACTCTTCACCTCGTTCAACACCCTTAAAAAGACCTACCATTTCTTTTTCATCCTTCAGTCCCATTACGCGCAATAGTGCAGTAATAGGTATTTTTTTCTTTCTATCAATCTTGATGTAGATAATTCCATCAGCTTCAGATTCAATCTCAACCCATGCACCTCGTGCTGGAATGATTTTTGCACCAAAACAAGTCTTTCCCTTTAGCTCTTGTGAGGTAAAGAAAATGCCATAACTTCGAGCAAGCTGAGGAACGATTACTCGCTCAACACCATTAATAAGAAATGTTCCATGGTCAGTCATTACTGGCACATCAGCCAAGAAAATCTCCTGTTCTTTTGAAGAATCAAATGTCAAGTTCTTGAGTACAACTGTCGCACGAAGGGGCGCATCGTACGTAAGCTTATTTTCTTTAGCGTATGCTGGGGTACACTTTGGCTCACCAAGCTCATACTTTTTGAACTTCATTTCGAACTTCTTTTCAGAATAGTCAGTAATTGGTGAAAATTCTGTAAAAATTTGCTTGAGACCCTCTTCAACAAACCACGTAAAAGATACGCGCTGTGGCTCAATAAGGTCAGGAAGTTCCACAAGTGGCTCCTTTGCCTTCATGAAACGCTTCTGTGGCATCGCACCAACTGAAGCGTAATTCTCTGCTTTTGGCTTTTGATACATATATAATGTATTGAAATTAGGCAAACATAAACACGAAAAAATCCGCACTTAAAAATACGTTATCCTCAATATTTAGTTTTGCACGGTTTGTAATAGCATCACGAACGAAGTGATTTTCCAACACCTATACGTAAGCAACCGTGACTCACTCGAATAGATAGTGCGTTAGTGCCCGGGATTATACAGCATTGGCAATATTTTGCAAGCGATATTTTTAATAATTGCCATGAAAATTGCTCCGTAATTTTCATGCCTTGCCTCCCTCGCTCAAAATGCTTCTGCGGGTACACGGTTTAATACCTTTTTAATGAAGCTTGCTCAAATCGCCGTCAATAACTTGACCGCCAAGTACATCTACTTCATGGGTGTATCTTTGATCTCCAGCAATTGTGTTGAGTACGAATATTTTTTTACGCAAGTGACCTGCAACCCCTATCTCCATGAGTGTTGAAGCTCCGATGTATCCTTCGATATCATTTTTGTCATGATTTAATACAAGTATTGCATCGCTCCATGCAACCTTGTCAAACCCTACATGCATCACATTCTTCCCTGAAACTAATTCCTTATCCAAAGCGAGGTTATTTCTTAGTCCAGGATCGGCTATATGCTCCTCTAGATTCGATGGAGCTTTAACCTCGTGCCCCAAATCTTCTAGTTTATTTGTAGTCTCAAGCATTTTTTTGGCAAATACAGTACTACCGACAATCATAATCTTCATGAAGAAAGTATATCAAAAAGTGTAAACGTGTAAACTGCCCCCCTCAAAGAGCCCATAAAACAAGTCTAAAAAATTGCCGGCGGTTGGTTATGTTCTGTTGCCGCCGATTTCTCAAAGTGCATAAGCCCATAGAAATTACAGACCACTAACAAAGAAAGTTTGTTTTCTTTGTTAGTGGTCTTTTTATATATAAAAAGCACACCAATCTTTTGGGGTGCTTAACTTCGCTTTACTTCTGAAAACTATTTACAGAACTTCCCCGTAATCTCCTCAGCAAGCTTGTAAACATAAAGAACTTCATCAGCATGAGCTTGCTACTTGTGGTATACCCATGCGATGCCGCCAAAAAAGGCGAAAAGCATAAGTATCGGGTACATTGCCCAAAATGCATTCATAGCTTTCTCCAGTCTTATTTGAGAGTAGATAAAACATATCGAATTTAATGTGTCAACCTCGCTGGGAATCTGGTACAAAGTTGGAACTTTTATATACAACAACAGCACACAAGCCTAGTATAGCAAAGTTCGATAGTGATTTTCAGCTGTCTAGAAAACGTGGAAAAATAACGTTCAAATTTAGTGCTGGCCGTCTGGTACGAAGTTGGAACTTTTTTAGTATAAAATAAAAGAACCGCCCAACCGACTCCTTATATGAGTGGTGGACGGCCTATTGGGAGCCGTAGCGTTCAGGGAGTTTCGTCAAGCACAGCTTGTGCTTCACCGATTAGGGCGATGACCATCTCAAGTGGTATTTCGAGCTTGTCGACTAGCTTGAGCAAATCTCCCAAAGAACAGCTCTTTAAAGTACCATCCTCGAGTTTTTGGATAAGCAAGACGCCTTCTTCTGGCCCTAAAACAGAGCGAAGGCAATGATGGCCAGTTTCGTCGAATAGCGAGGTTTCTGTCATTCTTGAGTCCTCCAATTTCTAATAGAATAATATAGATGATGTGTCAACTGAAGGCTGGCCGTTTGGTACGAAGTTGAACTATTTTGAGTGCTCCCACGACTCACCATTACCTACCAAACTAATTTGGCTATCATTAATTTTTACTGCAGTAAAATCATCTACTGCAATTGCTCTTGAATCAAATCTGTCACTTTTTTCATTCAAAATCTCTGTGGTTACTCCTGGAAAATATGGTGAGTTCAAATGAGGGATAAATACAAAATCAAAAAAATCCATCCCTACCCCACTATCGCTTTCACACTCCTCGCCATAGATTTCAACATTTAGACCTTTAGGCAAAAATATGCCTGCCACGATACTTCCGGCACTAATCCCCATGTACACTTTTTCATCAAGAAGAATGTTGAGATATTCTTTTACATTTTGTTCAGCCAAAATTCGGGAGAGATAAGCTTCATCACCTCCACCAAAACATATAACATCAGCAACTTCAAAATGACGTTGCCATAGTTCTTGCGGTAAGCCAGCGATATCTATCAAATCTATTGAGAGAGGTTTTCTGATTGTTATTTCATTAATATTTTCTGTAAGCCAAGTTTTGTCATCCACTCCAGTATTCGCAGCAGTAGTGATAAAAAGAAACTTTAATTGTGAAAATTTTTTATCTACCAGGTCCTCCAAAGCAACTGCAATCTCATCATTTGTTATCCCAGCAGATGTAAGAAGTAATTTCATATTTCTAGTATATCAAACTAAGCAAAACACCCCAAAAGGGGGTGGATTATTGTGAGCTGGCCGTCTGGGACGATGTTAGAACTTTTATAGTGTAAGAAATCTAAGCCTAAAATTCTTCCAATCCAATAGAAAAGAGCCCGTTGATGTTATCTCAGGGCTCTAAGGTCTCAATTATGATCGTCTTCGTACTCGTCGAGTGAAGGCAGTACCTCGTAATCGTCTTCGAAGCACTCGTGCCCGAAGATTTCATCGTCGTCGTTGTACTCTTCAAGCGGTTCGTACTCTGGTGGCTCATACTCGCGTATTGAGCGGCCTTGCTCAGCGGCCTCTAGGTCTTCTTTCAGCCACCGCCATTCTTGTTCGGACATCTCGCCCGAGATGATTCGCGCCGAATTGAAGTCTCCTTCTTCCGGCGCTCTGTCACCAGTGATGCACTCTAGCGCACAGCCGTAGCAGATTTGATTCTCGTCCGTACCACCAAGGGCGGCTCGCAGGACGGGAGCGGGATTGATGGTTTCAAATGATTTACCTGATTTACCGCAAGTACCACATGTCGATGTTCTCATTGATCTTCTCCTAGATTGGATTGAACCATTCCAGAAGTCATCCGCTTGCTTCCTTACGGAAGGGGCGAAGGATGAATAATCATATCGTTAGCAAGCCTGATTACCCAAACAGCTTGCGTGACGTTTCTTATCTACTTAATATAAGAACATATTTTACGAAATATGTCAATTATGCTGCCAGACAAGGACTCGAACTTATTTAACTACACATAAAGCTAACTATCTCGTCGCTTGTCTATCTCCTTATGGTTTCCTCCTACAAAAACTGGAGGAACTGTATACTTCTTTTTTTTGTATTCTAAAACTTCGGGACGAGTGTACATCTCGCCACTTGAAACGCGCTCCTCTTCAAGCGACTCAAACGTGCCAAGCACACCAGGGACTTGTCGTGAGACTGAGTCAATAATTGAGAGTGCCGGAAGTTCACCACCCGTGAGTACATAGTCCCCAACTGAAACTTCTTCAGCCTTGAGAATTTTCTTCACTCGACTATCGATTCCTTCATAACGTCCAGAGATAAGAACCAAATGGTCATATTGCTTTGCGAGTTTTTTAGCCATCGCAGTATCAAACTTCTTCCCACGTGGAGACATGATAAGTGTCTTTACTTTCTTCTGATCTTTCTTCCGACCAACCGCTTTCTCCCACGCACGCAAAATTGGCTCCGCTGCCATCACCATTCCTGGACCCCCACCATACGGACGGTCGTCCACCTTCTTGTGTTTATTTTTTGAGAAATCTCGAGGGTTATAGTAGTTCACTCCAATCTTCTTTCCGCGAACCTTAGAACCTGTACCTTTGTCTGTTTTCTGAGCACGCCCAAGGACACTTGCGTCTGTGTACGCTTGGCAAAGCTCAGGAAATAATGTGATGACGTGAAAATTCATATTACTTTAGTAGATTTTTATACTCTGCAACTTCAACAGCAACAACGGGATGTAGCGGTTGTGGCAAGTTGTCGATTCTAAACCAATCTAGCTCTTCATGTTTTTCTGGTTCATTGTTTACCACTTTCTCACGGTCGAGTAAAACACGATACCGAAACACAATCCAATGCATCGGCTTACCTTCATGCTCACGGAATGCTTCTCCCCATCCAAGGAACTCCACTTCACGAGGCTTAGTATTCAACTCTTCTTCTACCTCACGATTTAGCGC
>CAZYTF010000024.1:0-17068 GCA_964649535.1 uncultured Candidatus Saccharibacteria bacterium
TCTTTTTCTCTACAGCCATCTGAATTGCTGAAAGTAGGATTTATTATATATATGGCTACCTACCTTTCAGGGATTCAAAAGCAAGTAAGTACCCTGAGACACGGAACAATACCATTTGTCATCATCACAAGCATCGCAGGTTTTGTGCTTTTGCTACAGCCTGATACAGATACATTTGTCATTATGGGAGCAGCTGCTACTGCTATGTTTGTTACAGCTGGCGGCAGATGGCGAGATGTGGCAGTGATGTTTTTGGTAGCGGTACTTCTTTTGGTTGTATTAGCGTTCACACGTCCATACATAATGGACAGGTTCACGAGCTTCCTACACCCAAACGACGACCCACAAGGTAGTAGCTATCAAATACAACAATCTCTTATTGCAATTGGAACTGGGGGTATCTCTGGTCGCGGTTTCGGGCAAAGTATTCAAAAATTTGAATACTTACCTGAACCGATTGGCGATTCAATTTTCGCAGTGTACGCAGAAGAATTTGGCTTTATTGGAAGTACTTTTCTCATTTTGCTGCTCACCTTTTTCTCTTTCCGGGGATACAAAATTGCGACACATGCAGTAGATTTATTTGGAATGCTTATTGTTGTAGGATTTGTAACACTTATTATTTCACAAACATTTTTGAACATTGCAGCCATGCTCGCACTTGCACCCATCATGGGTCTCACACTTCCATTCATCAGCCATGGGGGCACCGCACTACTGACAACACTCGCAGCTGTTGGCATAATCCTTAATGTGTCAAAATATCAGAAAAAGGTTATTTAGTACATGCTACACTTACAATTATGAAACGCATCATGTTAGTTGGAGGTGGTAGTGGAGGACATTTTTATCCTCTCATTGCTGTGGCCGAAAGACTAAAAGCGTACTCACTCAAAGATGAGCAGTATGAACTGTACTACATGGGCCCAGAAAAATACGATGAATCGGAACTAGAAAATAATAATATTTCATTTGTCTACTGCCCTGCAGGGAAAAAACGCAGATACTTCTCTTTTCTGAATATACTAGACAGCTTTGGAATTTTCTTTGGTTTTTTTGTTGCAATTTACAAACTCTACATACTCTATCCAGATGTTGTTTTCAGTAAAGGAAGTGCAACGAGCGTGCCGGTAACGCTTGCTGCATGGCTACTAAAAATTCCAATAGTTATCCATGAATCAGACAGCAAGCCGGGAAGAGCAAACAAACTCGCTTCAAAGTTTGCAACATACATTGCTATTTCGTTTGATGAAGTGGCAGAATTTTTTCCAAAGAAAAAAATTGCACTCACGGGAATACCGATTCGAACTGCCTTCATGCAGCCAGCTGAAAATCCACACGCAGAACTTGGCATACCGAGCGACAAACCAGTTATTTTCGTCACCGGCGGATCACTTGGCGCGGTGAGGGTTAACAACTTAGTATTAGATTCACTAGACGAACTTCTGCCAGATTATACAGTGGTACATCAAGCAGGAGAACCACACGCTGAAATTGTCCAAAGTTCAGCAGCTTCACTTGTTGAAAACAGCTCACTCCTAGATCATTATTTTGTAAAAGGTAAACTTTCTGGAAGGGAGATGGACTTAGCACAATCGGCTGCTGTACTCATCATTTCTAGAGCTGGTGCAGGGACGATTTTTGAAATCGCTCACAAGGGAATTCCTTCAATTTTGATTCCAATTCCGGAAGAAATTAGTCATGACCAACGTACAAATGCATATGCATATGCACGAGCAGGCGCAGCTTCAGTGCTAGAAGAAGATAACTTAACAGACGGTTTACTAAATGCTGAAGTTATTAGAATAATGAGTGACGAAAAACTTTACAGAAACATGGGTATCGCAGCCCAACAATTTGCAAAAAATGATGCGGCGGAACAATTAGCAGCAACACTTATATCAATCACCAAAGAACATGACTAACAAAATTGTTACTAGATTTGCACCATCACCGACTGGGTTCATGCACATTGGAGGAGTTAGAACTGCACTATATGCATTTCTCTTTGCAAAGAAGAATGACGGCACTTTTATTCTTCGCATAGAAGACACTGACAAGAAAAGGGAAGTTGAAGGCTCTATTCAGCACATAATAGATTCACTTTCCTGGCTTGGCATTGTATGGGATTTTGGTCCAGACAAACCAGGTCCATTTGGATCCTGTTTGCAATCAGATAGACTCGATATCTACAAGAAATACGCACAGAAGCTCATTGATAAAGGACTTGCGTACGCTGACCCATATACAACAGAAGAGGTTGAGATATTTCGGCAACAAGCGCAAGCTGAGAAACGCCCATTCTTGTATAGAAATCATCGACCCGACACAACCAAAGTTTGGGACGGCACAAAACCTCTTCGATACAAAGTACCAGAGGTCAAACGCTATCACTGGCACGACGCTGTCCGAGGTGATTTGGAGGGAGGAGAAGAGATGCTAGACGACATCGTAATCATCAAAGCTGACGGATACCCAACATACAACTTTGCGCACATAGTAGATGACCTTGAAATGGGTGTCACTCACGTCATGCGTGGTGAAGAATTTATAGCGAGCACACCTAAATTCCTTAGCATATATGATGCGCTCGGAATACCTTATCCAGTATTCGTGACATTACCACCAATTATGGCTGCAGATGGGAAAAAGAAATTGAGTAAAAGAGATGGCGCTAAAGACCTATTAGAGTATAAAGATGAGGGAATTTTACCTGAAACACTACGCAATTTTCTAGCACTTATTGGTTGGAATCCTGGAGGAGAACAAGAAATTTTTGAAGGAGAAGAACTTACAAAGGCTTTTAGTATAGAAAAAATACAAAAATCTGGAGGTGCATTTAATGAAGAGAAATTGCTCTGGATGAATAAACACTATCTTGGCAAAATGGGGCCTGATAAACAGTATTCATATTTGGAAGAAGTTTTAAAAGAAACATCTTCTCACTTACCTCAGTACTCTGTAGAGAGAGTCACCGGTTTAGTTCCTGTTGTATTTGAAAGAGTTCACAACAAGATTGAAATCAAAGAAGCTGCAAAAGTAGGAGAGTATGACTGGGCTTTTTTAACTCCAGAATACGATACAGAATTGCTTTTATGGAAAAATGATACAGATATCAAAGATGCACTCCCACGACTGCAAAAAGCCTCAGCAATTCTTAAAGAAGCCAAGTATGCAACGAGAAATGATTTCCAACCTGCCCTCATGGAGTATGCAGAAGAAGTAGGAAAAGGGGAGCTCTTATGGCCTTTGCGTGTTGCCTTATCAGGAAGAAAACAATCTCCTGATCCATTCACTATTGCACTGACACTTGGGAAGGAAGAAACTTTACAGAGAATTCAGAATGCATGTGATAAAATAGAAACATGAGTACACGTAGATTGTTCGCTTTTTTTTCAGGTATATTGATGGTGCTAGCTATATATGCTGGTACAGATTTTGTGTATGCTCAATCTGAGATAAAACAACTCCAGGCTGAAATTCAAGAAAAAAATGGCAGACTATCTGAAATTGAAGCAGAAATTGCAAAGTATGAATCTGCACTGCTTGAAGTTGGCGCAGAAAAAAACACACTACAAAGGGCTATAAACCAACTTGAACTGGAGCGTAAAAAAGTAAACGCTGACATCAGTTTCACTGAAAACAAAATAGCCTCAACTGATCTTGAGATTAACAAGCTGGTTATTGAAATTGATGGTGCTGAGATAGACATAAGCCACAATGAGGAGGCAATACGTGACATCATTCGCTCCATGCATGTGGCAGATGAAGAATCATTAATTGAAGTGATGTTAAGGCAAGAAAACATCTCAGAATTTTGGAGTACATTCGAAAATCTTGAAACTGTAAAAAATAGCATCCGAGACAACATCAAATCACTGAGTACACTTAAGGACACGCTCGAGTACAAGCGTGACGAAAACTCAGATCGTAAGACTGAACTACTGAGTTTAAGGGAACAATATAGCGACCAGCACAGCATCTTGCAAAGTAACAAAGCTTCAAAGTCACAACTTCTTTCTCAGACAAAAAATGAAGAGGAGGCCTACCAAACACTACTGAAAGAAAAGGAAGCTGCCCGTGAAAAATTATTAGCAGAAGTTAGAGATATTGAATCACAAATTCAATTCATTCTTGACCCAAATACTATCCCGACACCAGGTACTGCTGTATTTATTTGGCCTGTTGACAATCCCTACATCACACAATATTTTGGCTACACAAAATTTGCACTCTCTGGTGCATATAATGGAAGTGCACACAATGGTGTTGATCTCGGAGCTCCTGTTGGAACAAAGATTCGTGCACCACTTACTGGGACTGTCAGAATGACTGGGAATACTGACGCTGTGCCAGGATGCTATTCGTGGGGAAAATGGGTCCTCATTGACCACCCCAATGGCCTCTCGACTATGTTTGCGCACTTAAGTCAACAAGCTGTTGTACCGGGACAAAAAGTTAATACAGGGGATCTGGTCGGGTATGTTGGGAGCACTGGCTACTCAACAGGCCCACATCTCCACTACACACTATACGTAACTGAAGGTGTAACAGTTAAGAAGTTTAATGAATTCAAGGCTGTAACTGGGTGCGGTGCTGCTCTCTCACCATTTGCCGCTGTCGAAGCGTATCAAAACCCACTTGATTTCTTGCCCAAGGTATAAATAGGATTTTTGGGGATAAGTCTTGTGGATAAAAGGGGACATAACTGTGGATAACTGATACTATGGAATTTTGATGCTGTTCATCGTGGGAACGTACCTGATCCAAAGCCTGCCAAAAATCGGGTTTTTGGGTCAAGGTTTGTACCCCATGCTACAATATTTCCATATGAGCACTACTACCCCTACACAGATTGTCATTCTTGGGGGAAGTGGCGACCTTTCAAAGCGTAAACTTTTGCCGGCACTGTTAGATTTGTATGTTAGTGGAAACATGCCGAATGATTTTAATATTATTGGTCTTGCTCGAACTCCTCGCACATCAGACGAGTACCGTTTGATTGTTTCAGAATCAATCAGAACTGGCGCACATAATCACTCAATTGAAAACATCGAATTATTTTGTTCGCATATATCTTACGTTACTGGAAATTTTGATGACAGCCAAAGTTACAAGAATCTTAATGCTGCTCTCTCTGAATATGAACTGAGTCACAAGCAAAATACAAACAAACTATTTTATCTTGCAGTTCCACCAGCTTACTACGCCTCCATTTTTGAACACTTAAGTACCTGTTGTGTTCTACAACAACAAGATACAGAGACTTACTGGTCCCGTATCTTGGTAGAAAAACCTTTTGGGAGCAATCTAGAATCTGCAAAAAAATTAGAGCAAACTCTTAGCAGTTTATTCCAAGAGCAACAAATTTTTAGAATAGATCACTATTTAGCAAAAGAGGCCGTCCAAAATATTCTTTCATTTCGGTTTGCTAACGTACTTTTTAGTAATATTTGGAACAAAGATTCAATACATGAGGTTCGTATTAAAATGCATGAAAAAATAGGAATAGAAAGTAGAGGTCAATTTTATGACAACATAGGGGCTTTGCGTGATGTTGGGCAAAATCATCTTTTGCAGTTACTTGCGCTCGTGGCTATGGACGAACCTGACACTTTCACACATGAAGAAATAAGACTCAAAAGAGCTGACATCCTTAAAAACTTGCGACCTGTAACAGACATATCAAAGGACGTACTTAAAGCTCAATATGATGACTACACTAATGAAGAAGGAGTAGCAGCAGGTTCGACTACAGAAACTTTTTTCAGAATTAAAACATATATTGATACACCTAAATGGCAAAATGTCCCTTTTTATATTGAAGCAGGGAAGAGTCTTCAAAACAAAAGTGTCGTAATAGAGGTGGTATTCAACGATGTTGCTTCAGGTTTGTTTGACACCACCAATTGTAAAACTATTGGAAATATAATTACTCTGACCATAGAACCCGAACAGTCAATTGAACTCACTTTCAATGCAAAACAAAGTGGTTATGGATATCAACTTGAACAGCGTCACTTCAGATTGCCACATCAACATGAAGATGGCATAAAAAATTCATACGAGAAAGTACTACTTGACTGTATAGCAGGAGATCAGACACTATTCACTAGCACGGAAGAGGTTTTTGCAGCCTGGAATTTCATTACACCAATTCTTGAGAATTGGAATACTCTTCCGCTTCATAATTACAAAGTAGGAAGTAACGGACCAGAGGAAGTAGTACAATAATCATATGAACAAAGAACTTATACTTATTGGTCTGGGCAGGATGGGAGCAGCCCTGGGAGCACATTTGGTAGAAAGCGGATACACTATCCATGGGTTTGACATTAGTGAGTCCGCACGGAGCGCAGCTGACGCTCTTGGCATTAACACGCACAAAACGATAGCAGCAGCTGTACATGAGATGAACGCTGGACACAGAGCGATTTGGTTGATGATTCCTTCGGCACATGTCGATGAAGTCATAACTACACTTGCTGAAACGCTAGCCAAAGGAGATACTCTCATTGATGGAGGGAATAGCTTTTTTAAAGACACAGTACGGCGCAGTAGTGAATTGTCTGATTTTGGGGTAGCCTACATCGATTGCGGGACGTCGGGGGGAGTTGAGGGGGCACGCACAGGTGCTTCACTCATGATCGGCGGAAGTGTAGAAGATTTTGAAAAATTTGAGCCACTTTTTGCAACACTAGCAACAAAAAATGGGTACGGGCACGTTGGTGAAGTAGGCTCAGGACATTTTGTTAAAATGGTACATAATGGCATTGAATATGGAATGATGGGCGCAATAGCTGAAGGAATCAATGTCTTACACGACCACAAAGAAGGCTTAAACATCAACATTCTTGAGGCACTTAAGCCTTTTGAACATGGGAGCATTATTGAAAGCAGCCTCATATCATGGCTTGTGGACAGCTACAAAGTTGAGGGGTACCTTGAACACATTGCCGGCAAAGTACCTGTTGGCGAAACTGAAATGGAGATGGAGTATCTTATTGAAAATGAAAATGTACATGTACTGCAAGCTGCTGTGCAACAGCGCAAACTGACGCGCACAACACCTTCATTTATTGGGACACTAATCTCTGCAATGAGAAATCAATTTGGTGGCCACAAAACAAATAAAACTACGTCAGAAACAAGTAATCATGCATACAAACATAACTAAGTACCCTGCACAGCATGCAGGTGAATATATCACAAGAATACTTCAGCAGCGTGCTACAGAAGATATTCTGTTGCTCTGTTCTGGAGGCTCAGCACTTTCAATACTCGACCACATAGATACAAATATTGTTACACCAATGCTCACACTAGGTGTCGTAGATGAACGTTTTACGACTGAAGAGTCGGGGAATAATTTTTTACAACTATCTAGAAAACCTTTATTTGAAGCCATATTTGAGAGGGGAGAGGGGATACTATCAAGTCAGATAATGGGGAGGGAAACATTTGATCAGTTTTATGAGAGGATTAAAAAAGCACTTCAAGGTTACTTCGAAAACCACACACAAGCACACGTAATCGGAATTTTTGGTATTGGTGAAGATGGCCACACAGCAGGTATCTTTCCAAAAACAGAAAACGAATTTTCAAAAGTCTACAGAATTGATCAAATCGTAGTGCCTGTTGAAGATGAAAAAAATTTGTATCCTGAACGCATCTCAATTACACCGAAGTGCATAGAGGAACATATTGATGAAGTGATACTTTATGCAGTTGGCGAAAATAAATGCAATACAGTACTTACTGACATGTACAACAAAAATTTGCACGAACATCAGATACCAGCACTGATTCCTGCCGCACATCCAAAGAGTATACTTTTTACTGATTGTACTAACATCCACGTATGAGTATGTTAATGAAAGTATGTATTGCGAGCCTTGTTACAGCTGTCGCACTCATAATAGTCATTCAAACAATTGACATGAAGGGGGTCACTGCAACGGCAAACATCCTTTCGAATATTAAGAATCTCTCTGTAGGGGGGAATCAATTTACTAATTGTTTTACGACCCTTAATATGAGCACTGACGACATGGACGTCAGTCCTGTAGACATCAACACCGATGGCGTCACTGATGCCATACTCACATACAAAACATCGCAGCATTGCGGTTCAGGAGGCTGCATACGTGAAATGTGTGTATCAAACGATGACGGCTTATATGAAATCATCCAATTTGGCATTGCAAGTGATCAGCTAGTCGTCTCAGAAACTATTACAAATTCAATGCATGATATAGAATTCAATAATGATGTAAAAATGAAATGGAATGGCACAGCATACGTTCTTGAAAACTAGTCAGCCTAGGTACAGTACCTGATGCATGTATCACCACAGCAATCCTCAACAGCCAAAGCGCAGATGCATGTACAGCCTGAATATATGTATTTATATATGTCGTAAAAGATATATTGTGCGACCCTTATGTAAATAGTGTTATGTCTGCTCACCTACCAATAAAAGTACCCAATGCACACCCTACCCTCTGCATGTACAAATAATTTTATTAGTATTGATCTAACTCAAATCTGTCCATTATTCCACTTGCTGTTTCTACTTTAGCTTCAAACATTTTTCTTGGTCTTGCCCAGACAGGATTATTGCCGTATTTAGCGTCATTGTATTGACCTTCGTAAACCACCATCTCCTCCCCCGTTTCTGTATGGAAGGCAAAACTCAGTACAAGATATTTTTTCTTGTTTTTGTAATGAATGTAATACTTTCCAATTTCAGCTTTCATTTTATGTCGTCGCTCTATAAATTGCATTCACGAGAAGCGACGCAACAGCTCCAATTACAAATGTCCAAGCGACTGGTACATAGAAGGTCAAAGCTAGCATTGTGAGCAACGCAAGTGTGCGACCGATATGTGATGCGATCTCTCTCATTACAGTAAATTCATCTACGTAGCGACCTTGCTCTCCTGATATGTCGTAGAGAATAGCACTGTACGGTGTCTTCAAAAAAATTCGTGTTATGTTGTGATAAAGACCTATGAAAAAAATCTGCATAGTTGAAAAAACAAAAATCTTTATGAGCCAACCTACAGAATAGAACATACTACCTCTTTTTAACGTCTGTACTTTACTCGTAGATTTAGCATCAAGATATTTACCCATAAACAGTTGCACTGCAATAGTCACTCCAACAACTACCGTTGAAAGCATGCCTATTTCAAGAAGATTCCCTTGTAGTACTTCATACAGAAAAATTGGCCAGGCTACTAGCGTTACAATTACTTCAGCACCATTAGCCATCTCCCCTACCAACACATTTCTAAATTTAGGGGAAAATAAATTCTTAAGCGTCTCTCCATACGACCATGTAAATTTTTCGTGTACTGCAGGAACACACAAATACGAGATACCGGCTGCTATAAGAAGCAATGTACACACACCGAACAGGACGTCATATCCACTATTAGTCACAATATAGCCAGCCAGAATAGGCCCTAACATTCCCATAAAAGCTATAGTTGCAAAAATTAAGCTTATGTCACGACCGCGTTCCCCACCCTTTGTGAAAGCAGTAAAATCGACATGATACGGCACCCAGTGAAAGATACGAAAGCCTATAATAGCAACAAGCAAAAACGGAAATATACTCCAAAGATTAAAGCTGTTTGTGAAGAATAGAAGAATGTATTGAATGACACTAAAGACAGCCCCTAAAGCAAGCGCTTTACTAAACCCAATATAATTAGTGATTTTCATCCCTGGAACCAAGAATGTAGCGTACCCAACAGAAGCCAACGTAAAGAAAAGAACCACAACCCAAAACTTGCCACCGGAAATTTCATATAGGAATATAGGAAGGAACATTCCCATCATTGCACCCGCGAGACCTTGTATCAGTCGCTTAGATATAAAAAGTTGAATAAAACCATCACGTCTTTGCGGACCTCTTTTCCTAATTCTCTGCAACACTGAAGTCAGAAGTTCCATATTATTTTTTTGCTAACGATACTATTTTCTGGTAGTGCATCTTGGTCACAGGTGTAACTGAAAGCCTATTTCCCTTCTGGAGTACGGCCATGCTTACTAGTACATTCTCAAGTTTCATTTCGCTGAGTGTAACTGTGCGTGGAAATTTTGATTTAAATTTTACATCAACACAGAGCCACCTGGGATTGTTTTTGTCAGACATCAAATCGGGATGGTCACTTTTAGGGTCAAACTGTGTTGGGTCAGGATACGCATCTGTAACAACCTCCATCTCCCCCACTACTCCGATCTCTTTTGCATTTGAGTGATAAAAAAGTACATTGTCACCTTTATGCATATCATCCCGCATCATATTTCTCACCTGATAGTTCCTCGTACCATCCCACATTGTTTTTCTATCTCGTTTTAAATCATCTATTGAATAGCATGATGGCTCACTTTTCATTAGCCAATATTTCTGAACAGAGCTTTGTTTGTGCATCTATATAGTATAATACATAGTAGAGGCAAAGCTCCTCAATTATTGGCATAAGCAGAAATTTTATGAATAGAGTATTATACTGCAACTGTGCAGATGCATGGAGAGACAAAGCATACGCTATGCTCCGATTCACTATCGGGCTAGCATTCTTCTATCATGGATACGTAAAAGTATTTGGAATGGGAATGGAGAATGTTACAGATTTCTTTGCAAATTATGGTATTCCAGCAGCAAATTTGTTCGCATATCTTGTATCATACGGAGAGTTGTTAGGTGGACTAGCGATAATGCTTGGCTTTCTCACACACTGGGTTTCGAAAGCAAATATTGCCATAATGCTTGGAGCAATCTATTATGTACACTTTGGTGTCGAGGGTGGATGGCTCGGCGGCTACGGTGCTGATGGTGGGTATGAATATGCACTCCTACTCCTAGTTGCAAGCATTTACTTAGTAACAGTTGGTTCAGGCAAGTACTCCATCGACGACCTACTCAAGAGTAAATAAGTACTTTCTGTACACAAACAAAAAACACCCATTGGGTGTTTTTTGTTTGTGGGTGGAGATATGTTAGAGAGACGCAAGGGTCCGACTCCAACATGGCGCTGATGCACTCCATGGCTGTGTTCCTTGACGCTCATAGAGGTCTCGGGCATATGCCATATTATCTTCTATATCTTCAAGGTCGAGTCCTAGTTGTTCTGCAGTCTCACCATGGTAATAGGTGTTAATCTGCATCACTCCTACGTCTCGATTATCAACATGTCCTCGAAGAACAGAACCATCAGCTAGTGTATGTCGGAAGGTTGATTCACATCGTGCGACCTGAACCATGACTGGAATGTCGCTGAAGTACTCTCGTACTACTGCTTCAGTATCAATCATCACCACCTTCGTCTCAGTGTCCACATTCGTTACTATTTGTCCGTAGGCAGTTTGAGTATTTTCTACTGTCGCTGCTCCTGTTACAGCAATAATTGCTGAGATTACAGTGGATATAATAAGCCAAGTGTCTTATCTAACAAATGTCCGGCGAACCAGACAACCGCACAATCATAGCATGACTAACGGATTTATATTACTATAGCATATTTATAGATTTTGTCAATGATATACCTTACGCTACAGTCTAAAAAACGGCTATATAAAGCCGTTTTTATAGCATTATTGAGTTTGACAATATAGCTAGATCTGGTCTTTTGAGTCATTTTTAATTGTCATGTCCAAAAAGTCTTTAGTGGACTCAACAGCCCTCAATACCTCGATCGGCAATGCAAATACAACAGTATTAGATTGATCTGACGACAAATCGTTTAATGACTGCAATGTTCGAAGATGTAGTGCCCCAGGAGAAGCTGAGAGCATTGATGCTGCTTTTGCCATATTTTCTGCAGCTGCAACCTCCCCTTCTGCTTTAATAATGACTGAACGACGTTCACGTTCAGCTTCAGCCTGCTTACCTATTGTACGCTCCATATCTTCTGGCAAAAAGAAATCCTTAAGCTCTACATTTTCAACGCGTATGCCCCACCCATCAGTTTCTTTATCTACAATTAACTGTATGCGCTCAGAAAGCTTTTCGCGCTGTGACAATACCTCATCAAGCTCAGCTCCCCCAACTATATTACGCATCGTTGTTTGTGCAAGCTGTGAGACAGCAAAACGGAAATTTTCAACGTCCAAAATTGCCTTTGCTGCATCAGAAACTCGATAATAAATTACAGCATTGATACTCGCTGAAACATTGTCACGAGTTATAACCTTCTGATCTGGAACATCTACAGCTTTTACACGTATATCAACTTTTGACATCTTTTGAAATATTGGAACGATTATGCTCCAACCTGGTTCACGAACACCAGTAAATTTACCCATAGTGAGTACTACACCTCGTTCATAATGCTTTACCTCTCGCAAAAACGATAGGACGACAACAGCAAGAACAACAAATCCAATCCAGCCCATAATAGTATTTAAATTACTTGTAAGTAACTTTTAGTATACCTCCTTAAGGTATGTAATCAAGAAAATTCAATAATCATCCAAATTGCCATAAGTGCCATAAGGAAATCTTCGAAGAAAGTTATCCAAGTTACTGGAATATTAAAAAATCCACCTAAACAGGCACACCGCACAGCTTCCCCCGAGCGCAACTTAAGAAATACAGCATGTGCTTTTTGGAGCATCAATAAAGTTACAAGAATATTTACAGTAACAAACCCTATCCAGAAGTACATTAGTACACCCAAAGAAAATTCAATGCCAGGATAGATTTGTGCATACTTTGGAAAACGAGAAGCTAGGGTGTCGTAAGATTTGTATGACTGAACAAATTTTGGCCAGTTTACTATTTTAAGCATCCCAAATATAAGAAAATACCCTGCCATAAAATAGTGCCCAAAATTAAATAAGTTAAAACCAAAAATACGTGCATGAATATATGCAAATATAGTCACAATGGCTATGATACAAAGAAATGGCAAAAAAAGTTTTATTTTTCCATAAACTCTCTGAAAGAGGCTGTCATCCAGAGCCCGATACTTCGTCTCTTTCAATAGCAAATTAATATCATCAATAGTAACCAGTCCAGCATCAGAAGCAATATACACCCGTGGTGGCAGTAACGTAACATCGACATCTTTATATGAAGCACTTAATAAATCTTTCACAGTTGCAACACAGTTTTTACAGGTGAGTCCCTGTAGATTAAATACATATCTCATATTTTTGATGTTACAGTTACGTGGTTAAAAAAACTTTCGTTTTGTGTATTAACGACAATAATACCCTCACTTCCCTCCCCTGGCTCAAAGTGTACATCAGGGCACCCTGGAATGGACTGAGTAAAAGAGCCATCTTTTAATGCGACAGCATTAAAGCTGCAATGCTCATCGCTTTCGAAACCCCATGCACGATATAGCTCATCTCCAGCTAAATAAAATCGGCCCATTGTACACACTTCACCTTCGTACTCCATTTTAAAAAAATCAGCATAAAATCCTTCGATGAGATAACCATCTAGTGGCCGGGGATTACGTGTTTTGTAATGCACCCAATTATCCATCTTACTGCCTATGTGCTGTATAGCTTTGTTTGTCATAGATTTGTATTAATAAGGAAGGGGCCTGGAGGCCCCTTCCCTGTTTTGTGAGCTCGGCTGATTAGCCGAAGCTAGGCGTGTGCTGACGCGTCGTGACCTTGACCATACGTGCCAGGCGGCTGAACATGGCAAGAATCGCAAGTGCGGACACTGCGTACGTGACGAGAGTTGTCACAAGAGCTGAAATCCCTGTTGCGAAAAATGCATGCGAAGCCGGCGGAACCAGTGAGAAGCATGCCTCACCGATACCGTCGAGCACCATAAGTGCTGACAACGGGTCCTGCATAAAGACCTGAGTCGTCAACACAATGTGTTCGAGGAAATGCATGAGATTGTCAACAATGATGCCAATTTTGAGACCGATAGACATCGGAACCCCAAACGCAGCAAGATTTTCGGCAACACCATAACTATGAGCCATGGCGAATGACGCTGTCGGCAGCACAATCACTGCGAACAACGCAAGAAAAAGAACTCGTATTTTCATTTTCGTCTCCTTTAGACGGTTTCGTTATACTGTCATCAGTGACAGCGTGCAGCTAATTACTCTCTTTAACTGTTCGCTACCATTGAAAATACAGCAAAACTACTTAAAGCTTAGTTGGGGAAAAATCACTATTAAAAATTTAGTACAATTTCGGGTTAAGAATTCCTAGTGAATATATGTGCCTGATATATGAATATAAAATAGTACAAAGCCGTTTTTGCAAAAAAGATATCTTCGTATAGATAATTTTTTGCAATCGTGTGTACACATCCCACTGTCTAAATTGCAAAGAAAAGAAGAATAGTGACGCCCCCAAGATAAAGAGTATCAGTTTTTTGTCTGCCATGTGCATCTTTTCACCAATTGATGCTAGTGAAGCACTCTGAGTCGCATGACTGTGTGCATCAGACGCAGCCATTGATCCGATTTGAGCATGACTGTGTGTAAGAACAGTGGACTGAGCAGACGCTCCATAGTGCTCATGATTTACCTGAACTGTATGTATGCAAAGAGACAACATGAGAATCAGGGCACAAAGTATTGGAATTATTTTTTGTGAAAGGATATTCATTTTGTGTATACAGTTTAACAAAAACTAATTTCTGCACAAGAAATGGAACTAGGCTAGTTACACTCTTTGACTCAATATCGCCATAGCTCCGTAGAGACCACCATCATCTCCTAGAGTTGCATCCAAAATAAGTGGACATGATATATCTTCACCCAACACTATATTCGTATGCTTGATGATGTCGTCAAGCAGTATTCGGGGATTGCCCACTATCATAGAACCACCTAGCACAATTACATCTGGTGACCAGTATAAAATTGTATTACGAAGCCCGAACGCAAGATATTCAGCCAGTTGATTCCATATAGCATCAGTCTGATCAATATCATACGGCTTTACTCCCATTCGAGCTTCAAGAGCATCACCTGACACAAGGTTTTGGAGTGTCGGCTCAATTTCATCACCAAGAACAGTTTGGTCAATATCAAGTATTTGATGTCCAGGTTCAAAACCATCACGGTAATCATCAATGACTCCATTTTCAATTTTTGCACCACCTACACCAGTACTTACTGTGTGGTACACAACAATCTCATGCCCGACACCTGCTCCAAAATGTGACTCACCAAGACCTGCAGTAGCTGCATCATTTTCCATATATACTTCAGTTTTAAGTTTTTTCTTCAAAGTTTCAACAAGTGGTTGCTCAACCCAGCCCGACAACTTGTCGTCATGAGCTAACTCTAATCTATCGTGATTCAGTGTCCCTCTCATACCTCCAGCGCAGCCTCGAATTGGTTCATCTGTAAGGCTTTTGGCTGCTTTAACAATTTCTTCAATCCCTTCTTTGAAATGCTTCGGTGTTTTAAATTTTACTGGCTCTGAAAAAGTCTTTAAATCCTCAGAAACTGCCACTCGTGTGTTAGTTCCCCCAATGTCAAAAAGTACGTAACTCATAAATTTATTTAACCATTATACCTCGAAATTCCTTCCATATCTGGACAAAGCCTTTGGTGCAGAGTTCAGGAGTTTCAGTAACCAACGAATCTACTTCTTCAGACGGTAGCCAAGAAACACAATCAATTTCATCTGAATCAAATTTTATTTCAGTACTCACATCAACCTGTGTCGTGTAAATTGTATTAAAAAAATCCAAAGTTTTGTAGGAGGTAACAATTTCTTTTAGTTCACAATTTTCCAGTCCTATTTCTTCTTTCATTTCCCTAACTGCAGCATCATAATAGGTCTCACCTTCATCAACATGACCACCTACAGACTGATCAAATAAGAGTGGTTTTATTACGCTTGCGCTACGCTTTTGAATAAGAAAATTGCCATCTGCGTCGAACACAAAAATACGTGAAGCACGTCGAATTGCATTCATTTTAATTGCATCAAATAAATATTCTGAACCTATGACGTTGTCATTCTCGTCGACAATTTGTACTTTTGGATAACCTGGTTCCATAGAAATTCTACTCAACAATTATATTAATCGTACTTCCAAATATCTGTGATGTTTCTTTTACATATCCACTTATTCTATTCATATAATATGGAGGAAGTTGTTTTTGGAGACAGCCAACAACATAGTAACTAATTGCCATCATTGCTGCATAATTTGCACGATCAGGAAGCGGGATGTCAATTCTGTTTTCAGGTTCACCAAACATTGTATTTTCTTCTCCAAAACTTACAAACAACTCCCCTTCCATCGGAACGACTGTCTTAGCATGCTTTGTTTGTTCAGCTGTAAAAATTCTACCCATAACCTGCGGCCCAAAAAGTTCATTGAATTTAGTTGCAATCATTTCTCTCATTTCATTGTAGTGCTCTGGGAATATAAAGTAATATGCGCCGTGGTCAGTCAAACTAGTCGGCACTATGGGCGCTACATAGTCTTCAATAAAAGACAGGATACTTTCTGGATCTTCTTTTGTTTTTGAAAGAATCATACCCATATATGTTGAAGTATTATACGTATATGGCTCTCTATTCTTCGGGAAAACAAAAATTTTGTCAGATGAAATCATGCTCTTTGCAGGTGCATCTGCATTATTGGTACACAAAACAGTATCAACATTTCTTCGTTTTAACTCGGCAGCAATAGGAAGTGCGTGTTTAGAACCCGAAGAAGAAATAAGCACCGCACCATCAATGTCACCCACTGCATCTAACTTTTCAATATACGAAGATTCATCAGCGAAAACTGCATCAACACCAGCAAAAAGTAGTCTCCCTGTCACTGCAGCATTACCACTGCCGACTACCAGAGGTCTTTTAAAGCGTGAAAAATCAATTTCGGGAACTGTGGTATCACAAAATAAATCGAGAGCACCAAGCACCACTTCATCAAGCGTCGGCAAATTTCCCGCACTGAAAGTATCCAGTCTTTGTTTGTATGCACCCATACTTAAAGCTGCTTAGAATTCTTAACACTTACATTTTTCAATATATACTTATATGCTTCATCTACCGTATCAACTACATGGAATAAATCGAGATCGTCTTTGCTAATGGTTTTATA